>JAKSJZ010000009.1 GCA_024401995.1 Bacteroidales bacterium | reverse complement strand
ACTACTGCATTGAACCTGATGTCAGGGGGAAAATTCAGTCGGCATTGGATTTCGTAAGACCAAGATAGCCCATTGACCGCATAAGGTTCGATTCCCGGACCGTTTGGTCTGCAAAGGCGGAGAATTCCACGGAGTTCTCCGCTTTTTCGTAGTAGGCGGGGGTGCAATGGCATACTATTCTATACCTTCAAGCAGGATATTGAACATCATTCGGACAGACGGGCAAAATGACAAAAAAAGACAAATTGAAATGTCATAGGGCACGTTTACCTTTGCATCGTAAAAAACCAAAAATTATGCTTATGAAATTTTACAGAGTTTTGATGATTTGGGGCGTGGTTGCCTGTTTGACATCCTGCGCCAGCAAAAGTCTCACCCCGGAGAGGACAAAAATTTTCGGCCCTCTAAGTGATTATTTTACGGTCGTTGAAAAAGGGTATGCCGTCAGTGACGGGAAAGTCACTGTCGAGTTGGAGCGGACAAACAACGGTTTCCCCAGTCCTTATGAAGACGGGATGAAGGTTGGCTATACGGGCGGTTGCATCGAACCGGGTTTCACGATTGAATTTCTTGACGCTAAAGGGAACATCCTCGCAAAAGAGTCCACGAACATCGTTTATAACGATGATGATCTTGAACAGCTGGCAGGCACAGGTGTGGGAGAAACTGCATCATTGCGCTTCCGGGTTGCAAAGGGAGCCGTAGGATTCAAGATGTCAAGTTCCTTTGAATACCATAACCCCGTTGAGGGAAATGACAGTTATGCCTCGTCATCGGATGATGATTATGATGCCTCTCTGGATGATATCAAGAAAGCCGCGAAAGCGGCAAAGGATGTCCTTGAAATGGAAGCGGATTTAATACATTCTTTGTTATGACACATAAAAAAACTTTTATTGCGGCCGCGATGATTCTGGCCCTTTGTTCCTGCACATCCGTGAATTCGTTGATTGACCAAATGGAAAGTGCCGTCGAAAATGGCGACGTGGTAAGAGCCGGAAGGATTCTTCTTAAAATTGAAGAAAAGACCCACGACGGCGAAGACTTGACACCGGAACAGACAAGCAGGGTGGCGGAGATTGAGATTGAAGCCGCCGCCAAGACAACCGGCAAAATGTTGGACACCTACTCGTCGATTTTCGGAGACGATGACGACTAGTAAAAGCCTGATTCTCCTGCCGCCAGCTTATTGTTGAGGCGGCAGGGGAAATTCAGCGTTGTATTTGAACTGGATGTGATTGATCAGTTCGGCTGAGCAATCTTCCGGACATTCTGCAATCAGTTCTGTCCAGAACTGGTTGTATTTGTCTATAAGGCCGGACCATATCGCCACTGCTTCGGCGTTGGAGGGAGCGTGCGAGATTTTCTCTTTCGCGTCGGCGACTTCGGTGGCATAATATCTGTCCACGCGTTCTTTGAAGGAATCTGTAAGATTTGCCTTTTCGGCCATTTCCCGTTGCGTCAGGACGACTTGCCTTTTCCAGTTGATCAGGTCATATGATGCTCTGGAAAGGCCGGCAAGAGCCAGCAGGACGATGAGGCAGAGGGGCAAGCGCCGGGCCCGGAGCCAGGCTTTACGCAATGCCGTGACAGAACGGTAGCGATGCTCCGGGGTCTTGTGGCAGGCGCGGCGGGAGATGCGGATGAACCGGCGTCCAAAAATTTCGCGCATCAGGACGCCTGTCGAATAAATGTCGCTTCTGGCATCTGCTGGTGAACCGGCGAGAAGTTCCCCGGAGGCATAACGGCGCGTACATCCGCGCTCTCGTCCCAGATAATGAATGTCGTCGTCAGAAAAGCCGAAATCAATGAGTTTCAGGCTGTTGCCGACACGATTGACAAGGATGTTCTCCGCAGACAAGTCATTGTGGAGCAAACCTTTTGCGTGGAGATATTCGATGGCGTCAAGCAACTGCCCGAACAGGCGGGTGCGTTCCCTGCGTGACGGGCGCTCGGACAACCATTCGCTCAAGGTCCGGCCGTCAACGTATTCCATCACTATGCAGGGGCCCACAGGGCTTTCACTTTCGTAAGTGAACACGTATATTATAAATGGATGCGTGATTGACATCGTCATCTCATACTCGCGTTTGAGCGCCTCGATGTCTCTGGCCCCGTCACCGGCCGCAGCCTTCAGAATAAAGCGTTTGCCGGCTCTGGTAGCGGTGTATATCCTGCCGCGGGGACTTTCCTTCAATAGAAGTATGTCGGAGTATCCATCTGAAAAATCGATGTTGTTGCCGACCTCCCTCAAGGTTTCGCTTTGCATTGCCATCCGTATTGATTCGCTAATATAATGTTTATATCTTTGTCATACAATCCGAATTCATCGCAGAAATGTCAGTCAAAGCAAATATTCCGCAAATCACGGCTTTGAAGGCCGCTGTTGAGAATGAGGCAGGTATGTCCTTGCGTACCCACGACGCCTTTCTCGCCCTTGTGGGCAAAATAGAGGAAGCCTTGCGCGAGCACCTCTCGGAAAGCACACTGGAAAGGATGTGGGGCTATTCCACCCGTGAAGCCGACGCACTTTCGCTGCGAACCCTTGACGTTCTTTCGAAATATGCCGGATACGCATCGTGGGACGATTTCTGCAGGAGGCTCAAAGATGAATCCCCGGTGGAATCCGAAGAACTGATGAGGGATGCCATATTCACATCGGCTCTGGAAAAGGGGAGTATCGTGCGTCTGGGATGGTTGCCGGACAGATTGATTGAGGCGGAATATCTAGGCGGTTCGGACTTTATAATCCGGTCTTCCTTGAATTCCAGCCTCAATCCCGGCGACAGTTTCAAGTGTCTTCAGTTCCAGAAGGGCGCACCTTTGTTTCTCGACCACTTCCGCAGGGCAGGGGAAGAGAAGGAGCACCGTTATGTGGCGGGCGAGCGTAACGGCTTGACGGTTATAGATATCGAACACGTCTGAAAACCGGGACAATATGGCACACGGCCCGGGTTGGGAAATAATGGGAGACGTTGCCGAATATGATTTGTTTATTATTATATTTGTGTTGTTTATGGCGGATTCTGCATTTGTCATCGTGCAGATGGGCAGTTCCCGCAGCGGCGGTGACAGCGTCCGGCTGGCGGCGGAGCGGAACGGCGTGGTATCAGTGAACGGAATATTATGGATGAAGTAAGGATAATAGAAATCAAGAAGAGCGTTTTCGAGAACAACGACAGGGACGCGGACAGGCTTCGGGGGGAGTTGAGGGACAGGGGCGTGTTCCTGCTCAACCTTATGTCTTCTCCCGGCAGCGGCAAGACGACCACGCTTGTGAGGACAATCAATCTGCTGAAGGACAAGCTGCGTATTGCTGTGATGGAGGCGGATATAGACAGTGATGTCGATGCGCGTAAAATCAAGGACGCGACGGGCATGGAGACGATACAGTTGCATACGGGAGGAATGTGCCACCTGGATGCGGAGATGACCCGCCAGGGGTTGGAGAATATCGATATGCAGGCGGTTGACCTCGTGATACTCGAAAATGTCGGGAATCTTGTCTGTCCTGCGGAGTTCGACACGGGCAGCTGCAGCAACGTTATGATTCTGAGTGTCCCCGAGGGCCACGACAAGCCGTTGAAGTACCCGCTTATGTTCTCCGTCTGCGACGTGGTGCTGATAAACAAGATTGACGTGGCGCCTTATTTCGACTTCGACCTTGACGAGTGCATCGCCAATATCCGTATGCGCAATCCGAAGGCACGTGTAATCCCTGTCTGCGCCAAAACGGGGGAGGGTGTCAGCGTCTTCACTGACTGGCTGGCGGAAGAAGTGGCAAAATGGAAAACAACAAAAAAACAATAACCGAGTATGTCTTGTTTTATCGTACCGTTGACGCAGGCTGTCGTGACCACCGTCTGCCGCAGGATTGCCGGAAATACAACCGGCTCAGTATGGACGGCACAACTCCCCTCACTTGAAAAACTTCTGTGGGGAGGCTCCCTGGTGCTTGTCGTGGACCATATCGCCCACGGCGAATTGTTCGTGTTCAGCCTTAGGGAACTGCTGACCGTAGGAGTGCCAATGTCGCTGGTGGTGACTGCGGTGTGGGCGGCGACGGTCCTGTTCAAGACCCTTGCGCTGAAGCGTCAGGGCCGCTGACCTCTATCTCCTTTATCTCCACTTCATTGCCCCTGAGCAGGTAGGTGTCCCCGCTGTTGCAGTAGGGGCAGGTTTTTCCGTGCTTCACAGTCTCGTATTCGCGCTTGCAGGTTTCGCAGAAGGTTACGGCCGGAACGGTGTTGACCTCAAGCTTGCAGCCGTTCAGCAAATCCTCCTTCCTGACGGCCCAGTCCCAGCAGTCGGTCAGCAGATACGGGACTATTGCGGACACCTCCCCTATGTTCATGACCACCTTGGAGACGTGGGCGCAATTGTTCTCCGCCGCCACCTCCTTGACCTCCCTGATGATGTGGAAGACGATTCCGAGTTCGTGCATCGTTTACTTCTTGCCCGTGCACTTTTTCACTATGATGGCCTTGCCGCGCTTGAAGATGTAGGGAAGTATCTCCCCGAACTTGTCTTCGGATACGGTCAGCCTGGAGGCTTCCGGCAGATCCCTGTGCAGATGGATGGCATCGAAGCCGCACTTTGTGGTGCAGATACCGCATCCGATGCACTTGTTGCTGTCCACCACTGAAGCCCCGCAGGAAAGACACCTTGCCGTTTCCTTCCTCACCTGCTCTTCGGTCAGGGTCTTGCGGCAGTCGCGGAACGGATTCTTGTCCGTCCCGACTCCGGCCTCCTGGCGCGAGGAGTTGTCATATGACGGGACGACTATGTCGGACTTGTCGAGCTCGATGAAGTCCCTGCGGTTGCGGCCTATGGTCATATGTCCGTGCTGGACAAACCTGTGCAGCGACTCGGCCGCTTCCTTGCCCGCGGCAATCGCGTCGATGGCGAACTTGGGCCCGGACCAGCAGTCTCCGCCGGTGAAGATATCCTCTTCGGCAGTCTGATAGGTGAGTTTGTCGGCCACGGGATATACTCCGCGGACAAATTCGACCTTGGTATCCTTCAGAAGATCCTTCAGTACGACCGTCTGGCCTATCGCGAAGATAATGGTCGCAGCATCGAGGGTCAGCAGTTCGGACTCATCGTATTCTGGCGCGAAGCGGTGCTCGGAGTTGAACACGGAGGTGCATTTCTTGAAGACGATGCCGCCGGCGGTCTTGTCTCCAAGGACCTCCCGCGGCCCCCAGCCGTGCTTGAATATGATTCCGTCCTCGGCCGCCTCGCGTCTCTCCTCGGGCGATGCGGGCATAATGTCCTCCGTCTCGAGGGAGACCATCGTGACGCTGTGCGCCCCGCTCCTTTTCGCAACGCGGGCCGCGTCTATCGCCACATTGCCTCCTCCGACGACAACGACGTCTCCGTTCATCTTGAACTTGCCCGTATTGGCGTCGTGAAGGAAGTCGATGGCCGTTGTGACGCCCTTGAGCCCCTCTCCGGGAACTCCGGGCAGACGGCCTGCGCCACATCCGATCGCTATGTAGAAGCCCTTGTAGCCCTGCTTGCGCAGCTCTTTGATGGTGATATCCTTGCCGACCTCCACGCCGGTCTTTATCTCTACTCCTACGGCCTTGATGATGTCAATCTCTGCCGCTATGACGTCTTTCTCCAGCTTGGAGGAAGGTATGCCGTAGCGCAGCATCCCTCCGGGCTCTTCATTCTTTTCGAACACTGTCGGATTGTAGCCCATAGTGGCCAGATAATAGGCGCAGGACAGTCCGGCGGGACCTCCTCCTATGATGGCTATCTTCTCTTTCCAGCGCCCGCGGTTCGACGCTATCACCGCCTCGGGGATGAAGCGCGTCTCCGCGTTCAGGTCCTGCTCCGCGATGAACTTCTTCACTGCGTCGATGGCAACCGGCTTGTCTATCGTACCGCGCGTGCAGGCATCCTCGCATCTCCTGTTGCAGATGCGTCCGCATACCGCGGGGAAGGGATTCTCCCGCTTTATGAGCTCCAGGGCCTCCTTGTACTTCCCCTCGGCGGCCTTCTTGAGGTATCCCTGCACCGCAATATGGGCTGGACACGCTGTCTTGCAGGGGGATGTCCCGGTGGGGTAGCAGTTTATGCGGTTCTTGTCCCTGTAGTCCTCGTCCCATTTCTCCACGCCCCACTTGTGGTCATCGGGCAGTTCGTGCTTGGGATACTGTATCTCTCCGTGGGACGTGCACAACTTCTGTCCCAGCTTGACGGCTCCGGCGGGGCAGTACTCGACGCACCGGCCGCAGGCGACGCACTTCTCCTTGTCCACGCTTGCGACATATGCGCTGCGGGAGAGATTGGGGGTATTGAACAGCTGCGAAGTCCGCAGGGCGTTGCATATCTTGACGTTGCAGTTGCAGATGGCGAAGATTTTGCCCTCGCCGTCGATATTGGTGATCTGATGGACGTAGCCGTTGTCCTCGGCGCGCTTGAGAATCTCCATAGCCTCCTCGTAGGTGACGTCACGGCCTCTCCGGGTCTCCCGGCAATAGTCCGCCATATCTCCGACGCTGATGCACCAGTCGTGGAAGTCGTCCGCGCAGCCTTCATCCAGCTTCTTGCGACCGTAGCGGCAGGAGCATATTGCAGCCCCTATGTGCCCCTCGTATCTCTTGAGCCAGTAGGATATGTGCTCGATGTCGACAGACTGGCTCTCCATCTGAATCGCCTTCTCAACCGGTATGACGTGCATCCCTATGCCGGCACCGCCGAGGGGGACCATGGGCGTGATTTTTTCCAGGGGGAGGAAGGTCATCCTCTCGAAGAACATCGCGAGCTCGGGATGACGGTCCATAAGCTCCGTGTTCATATTGGTGTATTCCGCAGATCCCGGAACGAACAAGGGTACCCAGTATTCTCTGTCCTCCCTGTTGTACGTGGTCCCCTTTACTGGACCGTCCTTGGTGTATTTGTCGCCGTAGTCATACTCCAGCATTCCGAAATACGCCAGCTTGTCCAGCAGGGCGTCGAACTCTTCGTCGGTCTTCGTGTAATGCTTTTTGTGATTCCACTCGACGAGCATCCTGTACGGACGGTGCTCGCGGACTGTCAGGAACTTCTTTGAGATTACGTCCAGAAGCAGGTCCAAGGCTGCTTCCCTGGTGGCAGGGTCCATCTCGTCCTCGAAAATGCAGGCGAGCCCCCAATATTCGGGGTCATCTGTGGTGATACCTTTTATTTTGCCGGGAACGCGGTCTGTGACCATCCTGACGAACTTGAGAAGTTTCTTGTTGGGGTTCTTGTCGCCTTTGTGGGCGGGGACGAATCTGGTTGAGATTTCGGGCATGATAAAATCCGGTTGGCTGTTGTCTTACAAATTTATGGAAAAATTCGTATTTTGCAACGCCGTGCTGAGAGCAGGGTACACAACTTATTAACCAAAACCAATTTTATGTTATTCCACCTTTACGGAGATTTCTCGATGTATCAGCTGCTCGGATGGGTGCTGGTTTTCGTCGGACTCATTGTGACCAATGAGATTGCGCGCCGCACCAAGGCGGGCGGTATTTTCTTCTTCCTGGCCCTGCCTCTGGCATTGACGGCCTATTTCATCGCTGTCGCCGTCGGCGCCCGCTGCGGGGCTGAATGGGCGTTGACCAATCCGACTCACGTTTATATGAACGGTTGGTTCCATTACGCGAAACTCTATGCGGCCACTGCCGGGTGCATCGGTTTTATGATGCTCAAGTACAAGTGGGGAGTCGGAGCGAAGGAGTGGTTCAAGCCGTTCCCCTTCATCATCGTCGGCCTAAACATCCTGATTGCTGTCGGCTCCGATTTCGAATCCGCCATCAAGGGTGGATTTACCGGAGGCTGGTGGTATTCCAGTGAGGGCGTGTGGCTCTACGGCGGCTGGTGGAACTGGCTCAACGGTATCGCCGGTATCCTCAACATCGCGTGTATGACGGGATGGTGGGGCATTTACAGTTCGAAGGACAAGAACCATCAGGATATGCTATGGCCCGACATGACCCTGGCATTCATAGTCGCTTACGATATATGGAACTTCACTTATACGTATCTTAATCTCCCCACCCATTCCTGGTATTGCGGTCTCGCCCTTCTGGCGGCGCCCACCTTTGCGGCCCTGCTGTGGAACAAGGGAGGATGGATTCAGAACCGCGCCAACACTCTGGCCATCTGGTGCATGTTCGCACAGGTAGTGCCCCTGTTCCAGGTGGGGACGAAGTTCTCGACCCTGCCCGTCATCTATGGAACGGAGTATGCACGGCATACGATTGCCCTTGAACTTTCCAACCCTGCCGTACAGCCTGCGCTCGGTTCGCCGGTTGCACAGGGGATAGTTGCCATACTTGCGCTGATTGCAAACGTGGCTGTCCTCGGTTGGATAATCAAGCGCGCCAAGGCTCAGGGAATCAACCCCTACACCCACGAGGTCTGGAAGGGTACGGCTGACTTCGAAGAGGCAATGGCCCGCGCGGAAGTCAAATAAAGTTTTGAATTTTTCCGGTGATGATAGTCTTGGACCAGACGCTTGCCGCCTCCCTGGGAGTGGTTGCACTTCTCCTGGGGAGGTTTGTGAACGGAAAGGTCGGCTTTCTGTCGCGCATCTGCATCCCCGACCCGGTAACCGGCGGCCTTATCGTGTCGTTGCTGACATTCGCCCTCAAATCATTTGCCGGGGTGGAGATTGCCTTCGACAGGTCCATACAGGATATATGTATGCTCATTTTCTTCACGTCGGTCGGCTTCCAGTGTAACCTGTCCGCTATCAGGAAGGGGGGAAAGCCGCTTGTAGTGATGATTGTGCTGGTCGGAGTCCTGGTCTGCCTGCAGAATCTGCTGTCCGTCGGAATTGCCTCCTCGATGGGACTCGAGCCGGTATTCGGGATGGTGGCCGGGTCAATCCCGATGTGTGGCGGCCACGGTACGGCGGCAGGTTTCTCGCAACTGCTTGAAAGCAGGGGAGTGGAAAATGCGGTATCCATAACTATGGCGACTGCGACGTTCGGACTGATTGCGGGGGCGCTTGTCGGAGGGCCTGTCGCAAAATTGCTCATTACCCGCAGACATTTGACCGTGGCGCCGGAGGATGATGCCGATTCGGAGTCCGCCCTGAAGTTTTTCAAGGAAGAGGATGACGGGTACGGGCAGGCCGGAAGGGTGACTATGGCGGCCTTCGAGATTTTCATCGCGATGGGACTGGGTTCTCTGGCGAGCAAGCTCCTTTCCCTTACGGGGTTGGCCTTCCCTTCATATTTCGGAGCCCTTGTCTGCGCCATTGCCATACGCAACGTCGCTGATGCGGTCCACGGGGGAGTCAGGGTTCATCCCAGGGAAATTTCCAGGATAGGTGCGCTTTGTCTGGCCCTGTTCCTGGGGATGGCGATGTGCTCGCTGAGGCTCTGGGAACTTGCGGGGCTGGCTTTGCCACTTTGCCTTATGCTTTTGGCGCAGGTTGCGATGATGGTTGTCTTCAGCATTTTCGTGGCTTTCCCGTTGCTTGGGCGCAATTACACTGCGGCCGTGCTGGTAAGCGGATTTTGCGGTTTCGGCCTCGGAGCCACCCCCAATGCCATGGCCAATATGTCGGCGGTATGCAATAAATTCGGCTACGTGAACCTGCCGTTCATTGTCGTGCCGGTCATCGGCGCTGCGTTCGTGGATATAATCAACATCACCGTCATAAGCCTGTTCGTCAATTTTCTCTGAGTCCGCCCGTCAGTTGGACAGGGTCGCCACAAGGTTGAGGAAGGTCTGGTCGCTCTTGTCCTGGACCTGAATCGCTTTTGCGAAAGGCACATATACGGGAGTCCCGTTCAGTATTCCGACCATAATGTTGTGCTGACCTTCCTTGATGGCCTCGACCGCGAACGATCCAAGTACGCTGGCAAGTATCCTGTCCCTTGCGGAAGGGGAGCCTCCCCTCTGCATATGTCCCAGAATCGATACCCTCACGTCGAACTGGGGGTATTCCTTCTTGACGCGCTCTGCGTAATGCATCGCTCCGCATTCCGGGCTTTCGCTCACAATCACGATGCTCGAGTTCTTGCTCTTGCGGATTCCCTTCTCGATGTACTGCGCCAGCTGATCGACGTTGGTTGTCTTCTCCGGGACAATCGCCGCCTCGGCCCCGGATGCGATGGCGCTGCTCTGCGCCAGCCACCCGGCATCGCGGCCCATCACTTCCACGAAGAAGATTCTTTCGTGCGAGGCCGCCGTGTCCCGAATCTTGTCCACGCACTCCATAATGGTGTTGAGGGTTGTGTCGTAGCCTATTGTCTCGTCCGTGCCGTTGATGTCGTTGTCGATGGTGGCGGGGATGCCTATGCACTGGATGCCGAAGTCATCGGCGAATGCAAGCGCTCCCGTGAGGGTGCCGTTGCCTCCTATGCAGACAAGGGCATCCATTCCGGCCTTCTTGAACTGCTCATAGGCTTTCGCACGGCCTTTCTCCGTACGGAAATCGTCGCATCGCGCTGTCTTGAGTATCGTGCCTCCGCGCGCTATGATGCCGCTGACGCTCTCCGTGGTGAATTCTTCAATCTCCCCGTTTATCAGGCCCTGATATCCGTGATAGATTGCCTTGACGTTGTAGCCGCTGGATATTGCGGCTCTTGTGACGGCCCTTATGGCCGCGTTCATCCCGGGGGCATCGCCGCCGGAGGTGAGAAGTCCGATAGTCTTGTTTTTCATTTTATTTTGTGCCTCCTCCGAGGGCGACATACAGGTTTATGATTCCGACGTGACCTTCATAGAGGTTGATTGCCTCATTGAGCTGCGACTCCAGCAGGGCGTTCTCGGCGGTCAATACTTCGATATACATTGCCTTGCCGCACAGCATAAGCTCCACGGTGGCGTCATATGCGTCAAGCAGGGTGGCCACCTGTTCCTTGTAGATGACATCCTTGTCCCTGGCCGTCTGGCAGTCGCGCAGAGCCGTGCGTACCTGGTCTCCGGCTTCCAATATCGTCTGGGTATATTGGCGCGCCGCCTCTTCCTGGCGGTATTTGCTGACTTTCAGATTGGCACGCAGACGCCCCTGGGCAAAAATCGGGAGGGTGAGTGATGCGACGGCGCTGTAAATCATGCTGGCGGGATCCTTGAGCGCCACTCCCTGCGAGGTCCATCCCAGCATGCCGGATATGTTCAGGCTGGGGAACATTGCCGCCCTGGCCTGGTTGGTAACGTAATAGGCCGCTTCGACGGCGTGGCCGGCAGCTTTGACGTCAGGCCTGTTCTCCAGCAGCAGCGCCGGTACTCCCGTCGACAACTTTTCCGGAAGTCGGAAATCTTTCCACCCCGCACGTTCTATCGTGCGCGGAGCGCTTCCGAGAAGCAGACAGATTGCACCTTCGACTTCCTGTATGTTCTTGGACAGGTCCTTGAGTTGTATCTGCACTCCGAGCAGGGAAGCCTTCATCTGGTTGACGGAGGTGGAGTAGGCTCTTCCGTTCTCCATCAGGGCCTTCTGTGTCTCAAGCAGGTCTCCCCAGACTTTCTCCGTCGTCTGCATTATGGACTTCTGGCGGTCGAGGAGCAGAAGATGGCAGTAGGCCTGCGCGACCTGGGCTATGAGCCTTGAGCGCACCGTCTTTTCGTTGTCGGTGGCTTGAAGGGCGAGCACTTTCGCTTCCCGTAGCCGGTTGGTTATGCTGCCGAAACCCTGTACGCCCCATTCGGCATTTATGGGGGCGGTGTAGTATTGGCCGGGCGTGATGTTGAAACTCGGGGAGATACCCAGTGTGGGCAGATATCCGAGTCTGGCTGACTTGAGTGACGCATCAGCCTCCCTGACCCGCAACTCCGCCACCTTCAGGTCGGTGTTGTTCGCAAGCGCCGAGTCGATCAGGCCGCAGAGCAGCGTGTCGCTGAACAGCTCTCTCCAGGACAATTCTCCAATCGACGGCCCGTCGGTGACGGCTTCGAAGAGATTGTCGCTGACTTCGGTGTTGTCGGAATACTTCTTGAAAAGGCAGCATCCCTGGAGAAGCGCGGCAAGCCCTGCCGCAAGGGTGATTTTTATGATGATGTCTTTCATTGTTCCTCCTCCTTCGCATTGGGAGCCTGGAACTTGTCGTGCAGGCTCTGGAAAATGATGTAGAATGCGGGTACCACGAAGAGCAGCGCTATCGTGCCGACGGACATTCCGCCGACGACTCCTATGGCGAGCGACCTGTTGCCGTTCGCGCCGGCGCCGCCTTCGACAATCAGCGGAATCATACCGGCAATCATCGTGAGCACCGTCATCAGTATGGGGCGCAGACGGTCCTTGCAGGCCTCGAGGGCCGCTTCCGTTATGGGCATCCCGTTCTTGTGCTTGTCAACCGCGAATTCGGTAATAAGAATGGCCGTTTTCGCGAGAAGGCCTATCAGCATTATGACGCCGGTCTGGAGATAGATGTTGTTCTCCAGCCCGAGCAGGTACGAGAACATGAACGAGCCCATAAGCCCGAACGGTACCGAGAGCAGCACTGCGAGCGGGATGAACCAGGATTCGTACAGGCATCCGAGAATCAGGTAGATGAGCGCGATGCATATCAGGTAGATTATACCCGTCATATTGCTCTTCGCATTGGCCGCCAACTCCCTTGACATTCCGCCGTATTCGTAGCCGTAGCCCTGGGGGAGATGCTCCGCGGCGACCTCCTCGATGACTTTCTGCGCGTCACCCTGGGCATATCCTTCGGCCGGTGTGACCTGGCAGGGTATTGACTGGTAGAGGTTGAAGCGTTTCTGGGTCGCCGAGCCCACTGCGGGGGTAAGCGTCACGAACTGCGATATGGGAGTCATCCTGCCTCCGGCTTTAATGAAGATGTTGTCGAGCGATGACGGGTTGAGACGGTATTCGGGGGAGGCGCTGGCCATCACCCTGTATATCTTGCCATATTGGTTGTAGTTGCCGATATAGGCGCCTCCGCAGTATGAGCCGAGAGTCCCGAGGACTTCGGCTGCGGTAAGCCCGGAACGGTCGCACTGGGCCGCGTTGACGTCAACCTTGTATTTGGGGAAGCTTTCCGAATAGGTGGACATTGCCATCTGAATCTCCGGACGTTTCTGAAGCTCCATAAGGAACTGGCCCGCTACGCGGTTGAACTCGCTCATATCGCCGCCCTGCAGGTCTTCGAGCTGGAGGTCGATGCCGTTCGCGTTGCCGTATCCCGGAATCTGAGGCATCTGGAAGGGGATGATGACCGCATCCTTGATGTCTTCGCAGGCATAGTAGAGCTTGGCCATTACCATATTGATGTTGTGCTTGATGCCCTTCCTGTCGTCCCAGTTCTTCAGGCGGATGATGAGCGTGCCGTAACTGGAGCCGCTTCCCGATATCAGTCCGAAACCGTTGGTCTTGGAGTAGCTTTCAATCTCCTCTATGCCTTCAAGTTTGGCTTCCACCCTGGATATTATCTGCTCGGTCTCCTTGAGGGTGGAGCCTGCCGGAACGGATATGTCCATCAGGATTACGCCCTGGTCCTCCTGGGGTACAAGCCCGGAGGGGAGAACTTTCATGAAGTAGAACATCAGCCCGGCAGTCACGATAAGGATAATCCAGGAGACGTGGGGGCGCTTGATGTATTTGGAGACGGCACCCTGGTATTTCTTGAGGATGGCGTTGTACGAGGCCGAATAAGCGTTCTCCACCATAAGTTTGAAACCTTTGAGGTCTCCGTCCGCCCGGGACTTCATGAGCATTACGCAGAGAGCCGGGCAGAGGCAGAGGGCGCAGATGCAGGACAGTCCTACGGAGGAGGCTATCGTGACTCCGAACTGGGTGAAGAAGGTGCCTGACGTACCGGGCATGAAGGTGACGGGAATGAACACCGCCATAAACACCAGCGTACAGCTTATTACCGCCACCGATACCTCGCCGAGCGCGTCGCGTGTCGCCGATACCGTGCTCCGATATCCTTGCTCGAGCTTCGCCATCACGGCCTCGACCACCACAATCGCGTCATCCACGACCGTACCGATTGCCAGCACCAGTGCGAACAGGGTAAGTATGTTGAGGGAGAATCCGGCAAGCTTCACTATGCCGAAGGTTCCCATCAGCGAGACGATTATGGATATGGACGGTATGAGCGTGGCGCGGAAGTCGCGCAGGAAGAAGAACACCACCAGGACCACAAGAATGATTGCTATGATGAGCGTCTCGATGACGTTGTGCATCGCCGCGTAGAGGAAGTCGTCCGAGGTCAGCAGCGTCTCGAATTCAAGTCCGGGAGGCATTGTCTTGGACAGCTCCTTGTAGAGTTCACCTATCTCGGCATTGACCTTCGTGGCGTTGGCTCCGGCCGACTGGTTTATGATGAATACCACTCCGGGCTTCTGGTCGATCGAGGACGAATATGCGTATGACAGTGAGCCCAGTTCGACGTCCGCCACGTCGCTCAATCTCAGGATGAGCCCTTCCGGCGTGGCCTTTATGACGATGGCTTCGAATTCGCTCACGGAAGTGAGCCTTCCCTTGTATTCCAGCGTGTATTGGAGGGTGTTGCCGGACTGCTCGCCGAGTGCTCCCGCCGCGGCTACGAAGTTCTGGCTCCCTATGGCGTTGAACACGTCATCCGGCATAAGTCCGTAGCGGGCCATCACGTCCGGCTTCAGCCATATGCGCAGCGAGTAGGTGTTGCCCAGCAGTTGTACGCCGCCCACGCCCTGTATACGGTTGATTTTGGGCTTGACGTTGATGTCGATGTAGTTGGTGATGAAGTCGAGGTCGAACTTGCCGTCCCTGCTGACAAGGCCGGTTATCTGGAGCATGCTGTTCTGCCTTTTCTCGACGGAGACCCCCACCTTGGCCACCTCGGAGGGGAGGAGTCCCATCGCCTTCGAGACCTTGTTCTGCACGTTCACGGCGGCCATGTCGGCGTTCGTGCCCTGCTTGAAATAGACGTTTATCGTCACCTCGCCCGACGAGGAGGCCTCGCTGGTGATGTAGGCCATATCCTGCACGCCGTTGATGTTCTCTTCCAGGGGCATCACCACCGAATTCATGACCGTCGCGGCGTCGGCTCCGGTATAGGTGGTGTTTACCATAATGGTAGGCGGGGCTATGTCGGGGTACTGCTCCACCGAAAGCGTGCTGAGCGCGATGAACCCTATGAAGGTGATGACAATGCCTATCGAGCAGGCCATCACCCTGCGCTTGACGAAGATGTTTCCTTGTGCCATATCGCCGGTAATGCTTTATCTGGTGGATTCGCCCTCCGGGAAAATGACCTGCTGTCCGTCGTGCACGTTGGCGGCTCCGTTAGCGACAATCGTCTCCCCGGCCTCGATGCCGGAGAATATCACCATGTCCTTGCCGTTGCCCACTTCTTCGGCCACTACGATGACGCTCTCGGCCTTGTTGTCACGGACTCTGTAAACGAGCGTCTTGTCCTGAATTCTCACGATGGCCGGGATGGGAACCGTGATGACGCCGTCATAGCTGAATTCGATAATCAGGTTGCCCTGGATGCCCGAGTACAGGAAGCCTTCCGGGTTGTCGAACATCGCCACACCCTTGACCGAGCCGGTAGCCTGGTCAACCATTCCGGAGAGGCTGGTAATCCTGCCCTTGTGCGGATAGACGGTACCGTCCTTGAGCTGGAGACTTACTTCGGGCATCATCTCCAGCGCCTTTTCTATCGAACCGCAGTCGCGGATAATCTCCTGGAGCTGGGTCTCGGTGATGGAGAAGTTGGCTTTCATAACCCTGTCGCCCGATACGTTGGTGAGGGCGTCGAACTGGGAGACCTGGTCTCCGGGGTTGACGCCGATGCTCCCCACCTTGCCGTCAACGGGAGAGGTGACCCGGCAATGGCTGAGATTCAGTTCGGCGCGGGCCAGGTCGGACTCCGCCTGGGCCATTGCGGCCTTCGCCTGCTCGAATTCGTTGCGCGACGCCTTGAGGATGTAGTCGCTCACTATTTTCTTGCTGTAAAGGTGACGGTTGCTCTCGTACTCGAGTTCGGCCACGTTGCAGCGGGACTTCGCCGCAAGCAGGCTTGATTTTGCGTTTGCC
Source organism: Bacteroidales bacterium (assembly GCA_024401995.1). GTDB lineage: Bacteria > Bacteroidota > Bacteroidia > Bacteroidales > UBA932 > Cryptobacteroides. The sequence continues at coordinate 22,475 of JAKSJZ010000009.1, read as the reverse complement.
AGCAGCATTTCCGGCTCCTTCTCGTCGATTACGAAGAGGAGGTCTCCCGCCTTGACCCTCTGGCCTTCCGTCACGCAGACCTTCATAAGCTGTCCGGATATTTGCGGGGAGATGACCACGTCGTTCTTTCCTACCACCGTCACGCTTCTGGTTGTCGGTATGGTGATGCTCTTGCGTTCGAGCACTACGGTCTCGAAGGATGTGTGCGTCTCCTTCGGAACGTCAAAGCAGGCCGACACGCTGAGCGTCGTCAGCGCCGCTGCGGCAATTGTTGTAATTGTTTTCATATTTCTTGTCATTTGATTTCTTTTCTGAGGGCCTGCAACGCCTTGACGTCATCCGCGTTGAGGGCGGTCTTCTTCTCCGTGCGGCGGGCCTGGAGCGCAAGGGCATAGTCCACCAGCGCTGCGGCCTCCTCCCTGTCCGACAGGCTTCCGAGGGCTTTGGACGACCATCTTGGCTTCAGGTTGAAGTCAAGCGAACCGTCATAATAGGCGTATTTCTCGCTCGGTACGGTCTGGCTTTTGAACTTCTCCCTGTCCTCCGCGGCCTTGCCAACCCGCTTCTCCGCGCTCCACCCCCTCTCGTTGAGGAGCCTGGCCAGCAGGAGCCAGGTGCTCATACCGACGGTGCGCTCGTCTGCGGCATCCACCGCCTTGCGTGCGAAGTTTATCGCGCAATCGTCCGACTTGAAGGGATGTTTGTCATATATCTCGGCCAGAGCCTGCCACGCCGGCGCGTAGTCGAGCTTCATCTTGTCCAGAATCGTGGTGAAATCCTCCATCACGTCCCCGAGTGCGGCGAGCTGCTCGCTGAGCTTGCGTGTCTGACAGTCGCGGCCCACGTTGGCGCTGTGCCACATATAGGCGTCCGGCTCGCCGGGGGAGAGCTTTTTGGCCTGTTCCCCATAAGCGATGCCTTCGCCGAAGCGGGCCCTCTTCTCTTCCTTTGTCGCAGCGGCCTCGCCGGCTATGAATCTGAGACGGGACATCCGGATTAGAATCCTGCCCTTCTCCGTGTCCGAGCCTGCTTCCGGCAGCGCGTCCTGCAGCATTTTCTCCGCCTTCGCGTACTCTCCGTTCTCTTCGATCAGGCGGTCGACCTGCTTCAAGTCTGTCGCCCGGGCCTGAATGGCGGCGACCGCCAGCATTGCGGCTGTCGCAAGTGTCGTCAACGTTCCGTTCATATCTGACAAAGATAATTTTTTTATCGAACACGCGCAAGACGTTCGTGACGGGGAGCCTTGCGGGGCGCCGGGCCGGAGACGTGGAATTAAGGAGAATCCGAGTTTAAATGGTGCTAATAAGCGAATAATAGCAATTTCATGCCGCTTATTATTAAAATATTTTAATAATGTAATTGCAAATTGTTGAAAACTTTTTCAAAAAGAATTTGCGGAATTAAAAAATATGCGTACCTTTGCATTAAGAAAAAATGAGCAACTCATACTTCCGTTTCTGCGGGAGTTCTAACCAAACAATAATTAATACCTTCTAAGGTAACACTACTAACTAACCGTTAAAGCCCGCTGTGAAGCGGGCTTTATTCGTGGAAATTCCGGGTTACTCCTCCTTCGGAAGAAGGGAGGGGCGAAGCAGCCGGGTACGCTCCAGCGCCTGCGCGTCCTGCCAGTCGCGGATAAGTTTGGGGTTGCCGCTCAAAAGTACGTCGGGGACTTTCCAACCGTTGAATTCGACGGGGCGTGTATAGACCGGCGGCGATACAAGCCCGTCCTGGAACGAGTCCGAGAGGGCGGAGGTCCCGTCGGTGAGCGCTCCGGGGATGAGGCGGACGATGGAGTCGGCAAGCAGCGCCGCCGGTATCTCGCCGCCGCTCACCACATAGTCGCCCACGGATATTTCCCTCGTGACGATATGGTCGCGGATGCGTTGGTCGATGCCCTTGTAATGGCCGCACAATATGATGATGTTGCCTTTCAGCGACAGTTCGTTGGCGGCGGCCTGCGTCAGCAGTTCGCCGTCGGGGGACATATATATGACTTCGTCGTAGTCGCGCTCGGCCTTGAGCTTCTCCACCATCCTGAACACCGGTTCCACCATAAGCACCATCCCGGCATCTCCGCCGTAGGAGTAGTCGTCCACGTTCTTCCTGGGGCCCAGCCCGAATTCGCGCAGGTTGTGGACGCGGATGTCGACAAGGCCGCGGCTGACCGCCCGTCCGACAATCGAGTGCGACAGCGGGCTGTCGAGCAGTTCGGGCACTACGCTCAATATGTCTATTCTCATAATATGGTGCTCTTTTGTCTGCAAAAATACCCATTTTCCTGAAATTTGTTATCTTTGCCCCGCTAATCTAAAGTATCGATCATGTCGAAATCCATTTCTCCTGAAGAGGTTGTCATCAATCCTTCAGATGTAGTAGAACAGAAGGCGGAGGAACAGACGGCCCCCGCTGAGGTGCCGTCCGAAGAAGTGCAGTCCGGAGAGGCCGCCGCTGTCATCCCCGATTACAGTTCCAAGTCGCTCCCCGAACTTGTGGAGGCGCTCCAGGTCCTGGGAGCATGTGCGGACAGGCTGCAGCGTTCGAAGGAGGCCGAAGCCATCAAGTCCGGCTTCTACAAGCTTCTCTCGAAGTTGAAGGCGGAGGCGCAGAGCGCGGCGCAGGCAGCGGGTGCGGAGATCGAGGCTGCGGCGGCTGCCGCGAACTCGAAGTTCTCCGACGTCGAGGAGAAGTTCAAGGCCCTTTATGCCGACTACAAGCGTGAGCGCGCCGAGTTCAACCGCAGGATGGAGGAGGAGAGGGTGTCGAACCTGAAGATAAAGAGGGCGGTGATAGACGAGTTGAGGGCCCTGATAGATGCGCAGGAGGACGTGAATACGACTTTCCCCCGTTTCAGGGAGATACAGGCGAAGTGGCGCGCGACCGGCCCCGTTCCGGCGGCTGATTTCCGCGATATCAACCAGAGTTATCAGTTCCTCGTGGAGAAGTTCTATGATGTGGTGAAAATCAACCACGACCTCCGGGATCTTGATTTCAAGAAGAATCTCGAAGCCAAGGAGGCTTTCTGTGCGGCTGCGGAGAAGCTCGCGGAGAACGACAACGTGGTCGCCGCCTTCCACGAACTGCAGAAGCTTCACGAGCAATGGAAGGACTTCGGCCCGGTAGCCCAGGAGTACCGCGACGCTATATGGGAGCGTTTCAAGGCTGCGACGGCCGTCATCAACAAGAAATATCAGGAGTATTTCGAGAATCAGAAGGAGACCCAGAAGTCCAACCTTGAGGCGAAGACGTCCCTGTGCGAGAGACTCGAGCAGATTGTGGCCGGCGAGTTCGCTTCTTCGGCCGACTGGAATGCGGCGACAAAGCAGATAGAAGCCCTGCAGCAGGAGTGGCGCGGTATAGGTTTCGCCACCCGTCGGGACAACCAGAAGATATATGACAGGTTCCGCGCTTCGTGCGATGCGTTCTTCGAGCGCAAACGTGTGTTCTACAACGAGTTCAAGGAAGGTCTCAACGAGAACTTCGAGAAGAAGGCGGCAATAGTGCGCGAAGCCGAGGAATTGAAGTCAAGCACGGACTGGAAAAAGACCGCCGACAGGCTTATTGCCCTCCAGAAGGAGTGGAAGCAGATAGGTTCGGTTCCCCGCAAGAAGAGCGAGCAGCTCTGGAAGCAGTTCCGTGCCGCCTGCGATGAGTTCTTCGAGGCGAGGCAGCGCAATGCCGGTCCGGAGAATGACTACTATTCCAATCTGAAGGCCAAGCAGAAGATAATAGCCGATATCCGCGGGTTCGTGGCTGCCGGCGCGGCCGACCTGCAGAAGGCTGCCGACGAATTCGAAGCCCGGTGGAATGCCATAGGCTTCGTGCCTATGCGCGAGAAGGAACGCATCACGCGCGAATTCAGGGACTTGATGAAGGAGAAGTTCCCCGACCGCCGCAGAACCGGGGCGGCTTCCAGGGCACAGAGCCCGAAGGCTGCGATGATAAACAAGTACAAGGCTCTCCAGCAGGATATCGTTACATACGAGAACAACATAGGATTTTTTGCGTCTTCGCGCCGCTCTGCGCCGCTTATCGCCCAGATGCAGCAGCGCATAGATGATGCGCAGAAGGCGCCGAAGGCCCCGCAGGACCAGCTTATGGAATTCGAAAAGGGGGAGGAGCAGTAGCGTATGGACAGGAATTCCGTAATCGGTTTCATTCTAATAGCCCTTATCCTGTTCGGCTTTACCTTCGTTCAGTCGAGGCAGGCCCGCAGGAGAGCGGCGGAGGCAGCGGCAATTCCCGGTGTGGTGGCTGCCGACAGGCCGGTTGAGACGCCCGATACCGTCGAGGCGATGGAAATTCAGCCGACGGACTCACGCCCCGTCTATAAGGATGCGGCGTTGGAGAGGGCCCGCAATGCCGAGGAAACGATTTTTACGCTGGAGAACGACAAGTTCGCCGTGGCTTTCACCTCCAGGGGAGCCCGCCCGTACAGCGCGACGGTGAAGGGTCATAAGACCTATGCCGGAGGCCCTCTGCAGATATTCGTTCCGGGAAGCGCCGATTACAACGTCAGCGTTTACGCCGGCGAGTACGTGTCGACGCGTGATTTCGTGTTCGACGTCCATTCGAGGACGGATTCCAGCGTCGTGTTCCGTCTGGCCCTCGATGCCGGCGGGTACATAGAACAGAAGTACACGATCCGTCCGGGCGAGTATATGGTTTACAACAGCCTGAGCTTTGTGGGGATGGAGAAGGCCATACCACGCAACGTGTCCGGCGTCGACGTGGACTTCTCGCTCACCGTTCCGCGCAGCGAGAAGGGTTTCAAGAACGAATCGCAATACTCCAAGATGGACTGGTATTTCAGCGGGGACAAGAAGCCTTCCGAAATGGGGCGCGGGCGTTCGGGTTCCAAGCGCATCGATTCGCGGCTGTCGTGGTTCGCTTTCCAGCAGCAGTTCTTCTCGGCCATAATGAGGGCGCCGGAGGAGTTCGCCAATGCGGAACTTGCGATAACCTTCGCCGACGCTTCCGAACAGCAGGAGAAGCTTATGGACTGCTCGGCGAGGACAAGGGTGGATATCACGCCCGGTACCGCGACCACCATCCCGTTCGAATTCTATTTCGGCCCGAACCACCTTCCCACCCTGAAGGAGTACGGGGCTAAGTTCGACAAGATAATTCCGCTCGGAGGCTGGCTCGTGGGCTGGTTCACACGATACTTCATCATCCCGATGTTCAACTTCCTGAACCGGTACATAATGAACTTCGGCCTTATCATATTGATAATGACCCTGGTGATAAAAATCATAGTGCTTCCGTTCACCTACAAGTCCTTCGCGTCTTCGGCGAAGATGCAGGCGCTTCGTCCGCTTATGGAGAAAATCAACGAGAAGTATCCCAAGCAGGAGGATGCGATGAAGAAGCAGCAGGCTACTATGGAGCTGTACAAGAGGGCCGGCGTGAGTCCGCTGGGAGGATGTCTGCCCACGCTCCTGACGTTCCCTATACTCTGGGCGATGTTCAGGTTCTTCCCGGCGTCCATCGAACTTCGCCAGCAGGGCTTTCTGTGGGCGGAGGACCTGAGCGCGTATGACAGCATAGTCGATTTCGGCGGGAGAATTCCGCTTGTCGGAGACCACCTGTCGCTGTTTGCGCTCCTGATGGCGGTTGTGATGTGGTTCTATTCCAAGATGACGACTGCGAACCAGACCGCGTCCAACGACCCCACCGCCTCGTCGATGAAATTCATGACGGTATGGATGATGCCGATAATGATGTTCTTCATCTGCAACAACCTCTCCTCGGGACTCAGCTATTATTACCTTCTTTCGCAGTTGATATCGATGGTTGAGGTGTGGGTCATCAAGAAGACCGTCAATCAGCAGGAGATTCTCGACAGGGTGGCCGCTTCGCAGGGCAAGCCGCTTCCAAAGTCAAAGTGGCAGCAGAGGCTGGAGGAAGCCCAGAGGCTGCAGGAGCAGCAGATGCGTCAGCAGAGAAGGCGCTAGCGTATGGCACCGATAGCGGAAAACATACTTCGAATCAGAAAGGAACTGCCGCCGGAGGTTACTCTGGTGGCAGTTTCCAAATTCCATCCGGTGGAGGCGCTGAAGGAAGCGTATGCGGCCGGGCAGAGGGTTTTCGGGGAGAGCAGGCCGCAGGAACTTGCCGACAAGGCGGTGGAACTTTCCGGTGTGTGCCCCGGCGTGGAATGGCACTTCATAGGCCACCTTCAGACCAACAAGATAAAGATGGTCCTGCCTTACGTCACGATGGTACAGTCCGTCGATTCGGTGAATCTGCTGTCGGAATTGAGCCGCCGGTCGCTTGAGTATGGCAGGACGACCGACGTGCTGCTGGAGGTGCATATCGGTGCGGAGAAGACCAAACAGGGCTTTGCCGAGGAAGAGGTTCTGGAAGTGCTTTTCGATGCCGACAGATTCCCCGGAGTGCGCTTCCGCGGACTGATGGGGATGGCGACGAACACGGATGACGAATCGGTGATAGAGGCCGACTTCTGCAGGATTGATTCCCTGATGGCATATCTGAAGGACCTGTTTCCCGAGTTGACGGCTTTCGACCAGTTGTCCATCGGTATGTCGGGTGATTGGCGGATTGCCCTGCGCCACGGAGCCACGGCCGTCAGAATCGGTACGGCCATTTTCGGCGGGCGGGAGCCCCGGTAAAGGGTCTATTTTCCCGAGAGAGCGCCAATCATCGATCCGGCGATGCGTTCCGGAGCTCCCGGCTCGCCGAGACGCGAGATTATATCCCGGTAGCCTTCGAGCATCGAATCCCTGTATTCCTTGTTGTCCAGCAGGTTGCCGACCTCCTTTACCAGATTCCGCGCGGTGAAGTCCTCCTGGATAAGTTCCCTGAAGATGCGCCTGCCGGCAATCAGATTTCCGAGGGATATGAAGTTTATGCGGTTCTGGACTTTGAGAATATGCCTTGCCACGAACAGCGTCAGCCACGAATTGCTCCAGCAGACCACCTGTGGAGTGCCTGTGAACACTGCCTCGAGCGAAGCCGTCCCCGAATTGATTATTGCTGCGTCCGCGTAGCGGAGGATGTCATAGGTGCGCCCGAAGAGTATCTTCACGTTGTCACGCGGGCCGATATGCCCGAGGCAGTCCCCGACGGATCTTCCCGGCGCACCGGCAATCACCACCTTGCGCCCGAGCCGTCTGGCCGCGTCCCGCCATACCGGCATCATCCGGCTGATTTCCTCCTTGCGCGAGCCGGGCAGCAGGGCGACGTACGGCTCCCCGACGTTTACCGGCTCATACTTGCGCCCTTCGGCCTCGTCCTTGAGAGGATTGCCCAGATATGTGCAGGGAACGCGCTTTGATTCGAAGTAGGGGACTTCGAACGGGAAGACTATATAAAGCCTGTCGATGCATTTGCGCAGGGTCTTGTTGCGGAAGCTGCGGCTGGCCCAGGTCTTCGGGGCGATGTAGTAGAATACCCTTATTCCGCGGGAGTGACAGAAGGAGGCAATCCGCAGGTTGAATCCGGGGTAGTCGACCGGTATCACGACATCGGGATTCCACTTGAGGATGTCCCTGCGGCAGCGCATCATATCGGTGAGCAGCCTGAACGACTTGAGGAAAAGGTCGGTAAGCCCCATGGCGGCCCCCTGACGGTAGTCGCAGACCATTACCGAGCTCCTTGCCGCACGCCCGGCCTCTTCCATAAGCGCTCCTCCGCGGAACCTGAACTCGGCTTCGGGGTCCGCAGCCGCCAGAGCCTTCATCAGGTTGGATGCGTGAAGGTCGCCGGACGCTTCGCCGGCAATGAGGTAGTACTTCATAATATGCCTTTCAAACGGTCTTCTTCGGCGAGGTCATTGTCGAATATGCCGTGCGCCGTTACGGATATGTACCCGTTGTCATTGGCCCAGTTGTCGGTCGATTCGTCGTTCCCGGGGTCGGCGACGGTCTGGCCGGCCATCATATACAGAGTCTCGCCCTCCTCGCGCTCGGGGATATGCGTTATGCCGAGTTGGACCGGAGTGACGCCGATTTTTTCATATATGCCGCTGTCATAGGGGACGAACTCGTGAATCCAGTGCTCCAGCCCCTGACGGCATACTTTGACACCTTTTATGTCATCTGCGGCGATATCCGGGAAGTTGACGTTGTAAACCACCTCTCCGGGCCCGCGATTTGCCATTATCTTCTCGAAAATGGGCGGGAACAGCTTTCTGACCGCGCTGAAGTCGGCGTCGCGCCGCACGTTGTCAAGCGATACGGCAAAGGAGGGAACGCCGTACAGGGCCCCCTGTCTGGCCGCTCCGACGGTGCCGCTGTACCATATCGCGGTGGATGAGTTGGAACCGTGGTTGATACCGCTGAGACATACGTCGGGCCTGCGGCCTGCCATCACCACGTCGATTGCGAACTTTGTGCAGCTGGCCGGAGTGCCGTCCAGATAGTGCCATTCCACCCCGTCCACCATGCCGAGGCTCTTCGCGGCCACCGGCCTGAAGCCGAGCGATGCGCTCATCGACATCCCGGACTGGTGGTACTTGGGCGCAACGACCGTAATCTGGCCATACGGTTTCATCATTTCGACCAGTTCCAAAAGGCCTCTTGAGGTATAGTCATCGTCATTGGTAAGCAATATCCTCATCGTCACTCAAATTTTTGCAAAGATAATTGATTTTATAGTAAAAAATAGGTAATTTTGCGGCGCGATTTTTAGAACAATATTTTTATTTCTAATAATTCTATCTGAAATGGTAAAGCTTGGTATTAACGGATTCGGCCGTATCGGACGTATGGTCTTCCGTGCCGCCGTCGAGAATTTCTCGAAGGACATCACAGTTGTCGGCATCAACGATTTGCTTGACGCCGATTATCTCGCTTATATGCTCAAGTACGATTCCGTACACGGAGAGTTTAAGCACGACATCAAGGTTGACGGCAACTATCTCATCGTTGACGGCAACAAGATTCAGGTTTTCGCCGAGAAGGATCCCTCGATGATTACCTGGGGAAAGCTCGGGGTTGACGTCGTCGTCGAGTCCACCGGCTTCTTCCTCACCGAGGAGCTTGCTTCCGCCCACCTCAAGGCCGGCGCCAAGAAGGTCATAATGTCCGCTCCTTCGAAGGATGCGACCCCGATGTTCGTCTATGGCGTGAACCACAAGACTTACGCGGGCCAGAAGATTATCTCCAACGCGTCCTGCACGACGAACTGCCTCGCCCCCATATCGAAGGTGCTCAATGACAAGTTCGGCATCAAGCGCGGCCTTATGACGACGGTTCACGCCGCCACCGCTACCCAGAAGACCGTTGACGGACCTTCCAAGAAGGACTGGAGAGGCGGCCGCGGGATTCTTGAGAACATCATTCCCTCATCCACCGGTGCCGCGAAGGCCGTCGGCAAGGTTCTTCCCGAACTCAACGGCAAGCTTACCGGTATGTCCCTGCGCGTGCCCACCTCTGACGTGAGCTTTGTCGACCTCACCTGCGAGCTTGAGAAGGCCGCTACCTACGAGGAGATTTGCGCAGCGATGAAGACCGCCTCCGAAGGCGAACTCAAGGGTATCCTCGGATATACTGACGAGTGTGTCGTATCTACCGACTTCCGCAATGATGCGCGTACGTCCATCTTCGACGTCAAGGCCGGCATCCAGCTCGATCCTACTTTCGTGAAGGTGTGCGCCTGGTACGACAACGAGTGGGGTTATTCCAACAAGGTTCTCGAGATGGCGAAAGTCATCACGAAGTAATCCGACGTTTGTCGCGGAAAAGGCCGCCCGGGAAATGCTCCTGAGCGGCCTTTTTGCTGTGGCTCCCGTAGCGGACGGCCTAACGCTCCGGCTCGAATGCCGGGATGCGTATGATGTCGGTCTTGAAGCTGTTGCGCCGATGGAGGTCGTCTATCTTCGCCTTGACTGCAGGATCGTCGCATTCCCCTTCCAATATGTAACGGTCGAGGACGTCGTAACTGAATCCGAACTTCTCTTCGTCGGGCATCGAACCCGGCAGACCGTCATCCGGGGTTTTCTCCACCCACTCCGCCGGAAGCCCGAGGGCGTGGCCTATGGCGCGCACCTCTCCCGCCACCAGCTTCCCGAAGGGGGAGAAGGAGCCGGCGTTGTCGCCGAACAGTGTCGCATAGCCTATATAATCTTCCGAAAGGTTGCAGGTGTTCGCCACGATGCCGCCCAGGCTTTGGGCGACGGCATAAAGCACCGTCATCCTTATTCGTGGAGGAATATTCTGCACGGCCTGCTTGGAGAGACCTTCGGGAAAATGGTCTCCCGCCCTGTTGAGAAGCGTTTCCATTTCGCCTATCGGAATCTTTATAAAGCGGATGCCGAGATGCCCGCATATATTGTCGGCATCGTTCAATCCCTGTCCGACGGAGGGAAGGGCGACGCCGACGACGCGGGACCTGCCGAGCGCTTCGGCGCACACCGCCGCGGCCACCGTGCTGTCCTTGCCCCCGCTCATGCCTATGATGGCGCGCGCGTCGGGACAGTTGTTTTCAAACCAGTCGCGAACCCACTTCACGCAGCGGTCTTTAAGAATAATGTTGCTGTCCATACCCTGCAAAAATAGAAATTCTTTGCAGAATTTTGTTTCGAAAAGTGTGCGAATATGAAATATTTGAGTATCTTTGCATCCGCTTTCGGGATGTGGCGCAGTTGGCTAGCGCACCACGTTAGGGACGTGGGGGTCGTCTGTTCGAGTCAGATCATCCCGACAGTACGGGGCCGGCTGGTTTCAGCCGGTCTTTTTTTTGTCTTTTCATTTTTTTTGTAAAAAAATTGTTGTACAGATGCACGTTTTTTGTTACATTTGTCGGGCTGGTAAGTAGTGGGTTTGGAGAACAGAAAATGTGTTAAATATATTATGAAAAGGTTTTTTTCTTATTTGGCGGCTGCTCTGCTTCTGATTCTTGCGACGGCCTGCAACAACAGATTTGTGCCTGAAGACGTCGACAGCATCGCTCCGTATGAGCCATTGACAAAGGCGGTTCCTCTGTATGAACAGCAGAACCGCGTTTTCGGAGTTCTCGACAAGATGGTGGACGAGATAGACACCAGCCTGGTGATGGCGTCCATCAAGGACATCATGTCCATCAGGGAGGAGTATATGAAGATTTCCAAGAACCTGGAGTCGGAGAAGATGGCGAAGTCCCTCAAGGTTTTCGCCGACCTGTACAATTCGTTCACGACGCTCAATGGGGACAAGGCGGCCTCGGTTTTCGCACTCACAAAGCTTCAGGGCGACTGGAAGTTTGATGCCGACGGCTTGACCTTCACTTCCGGCAGGAGCGGCGTCAGTTTCAAGATTGGTGAAAAGGCTGAGTTGACCGTCAGATTCTCCAACAAGGTCAATGAGTTCCATATCGGCGAGGCTGAAGTGCCTGTAGGTATGGAGGTGCCCGAGCCCAAGTCCGCCTATGTGTCGCTGCCTGTTGCCCGCGCCGGTGGGTTGACGAAGACTTCCACGCGCGCTACATCCAGCGATACGGCTCTTTCCGACATCCGCGCCGTGCTGCCTTCAAGTGTCGAGCTTACCGCGACTCTGGGAGGGAAGAAGGTTGACGTGTCTGCCGCCATTTCTCTTGACGGCACATTCAACGGTCCCTTTATTGGGAACTACATCCGCCCGGAGGTGAATATCAAGAAGATAATGGGAGAAGTCGCGATTGATGCAGGTCTTGCCCTCAAGGTCGGAGGATATGGCATCACCATAGCAAGGGCCTCCCTTGACAAGGGGACCGTGAAGCTCGTTTCCGCCATTTCCAAGGGGGATGCCAACCTTATTACCGAGCACCTGACAATAAACGGCCTTACAATCGACGAGGAGGCTTTTACCAAGAGCGGCGAATCTGTGGATAAGGTTGTAGTGGTTGGAGATGAGTGGAAGAAGAAATTCGATCCTGCAATGCTGAAAATGTTCGACTTCACGGGCGCTTCCGTTGATGTTGACCTTATGGGCGGGGTGCAGGTCAAGGCCAATGTCAAGTCTCCGAAGGATTTCATCAAGTGTATTGAAGATCTTGAAGCTGCGGGTGGGATGCCGACCGACTCCGCGGCGCTGGCTGGTATCCGCAAGATGTTTGCGGACACGTTTGACGTCGGGCTTTATTTCGGCAGCGACGTGCTGCAGTCGAAGCTGGTTTATGCCCCTATCGTGCAGAATCCGAATACGGGCAAATGGGAGTTCTTCCATCCTGCCGGACGTGTTTATCTTTCCGAGAACCTTCAGAATAGTGAAGGTTTCAAAAGCAAGGGCAATATTTTCATAGAGTCCGTAGGGGTTCTTTCCGCAGAAGAGATCCAGAAGAGCATCAACGAGTATGCGGGCAGGCCATTCGCTATTGCTCCACAACAAAGGGACAATGAATTTTTTATGGAAACGCTGCCCGTGCAGACCTTCTTTGTCAACAGCAACAATGCTCAGACGTGGAAGAAGTTGATCGGTATGCATCTTTACAGGATTCTGCCCTTCCTGGCCAAGAATGAGGATTAGTCTTCGTCGTTTAACGGATAAATAATTGAAATTCCATATGAAAAAGTTAATTTACGTGATTCCGGCTTTAGCAATGGCTGCCGTTGCCGTGTCCTGCAACGATAGGTTTGTCCCCGAGGTCGCCGATATTGAGGCCAGGGAGCCTGCAACCAAGACCTATGCTCCCGATATGCAGCAGAACCGTATTTATGACGCGGTTGATGCCACCCTCTCCAATCTGGGCAACTTCGACAGTATAGCCGAGGCGATTGACGAGATTTCCCAAATCAAGGATTTTACCATGGGGCGGGAATGGGAGGATGCTGACAGCAAGGAGTTCATCGCGGATATTATAGCGAGGTTCAATTCGATGAGTACGCTTTCCGGCACCGGTTATTCTTCCTTGTATGAATTGTCGAAGTTCAAGGGAGACTATGTTCTCAACGAGAAGGGAATCTTCCGCAAGGATAACAAAAACGGTATCAAGGTCAATATAGGCGACGAATTCTTTATCGACGCCGTGTTCTCCTCCGCCGAGAAGGAATACAGGATTGGCAAGGTCGATTCCCTGCCCGTCAAGTACACTCTCACGGAGGTAAAGAGCGTTGAAATCAATGGCGATGCCTATCAGATGGTATCTGTCAGTGGAAATGAAAACGACGGACCCGTGACCTATGAGCCGTCCAACCTGACCGTAAAGCTTCCCAAGAGCATAGCAGTATCGGTGACACGCAAGGGCAGGAGCGAGGACCTCGCCAACCTGACGCTTTCTCTCGATGGCAATTACAGGGGAGAGTTCATCTCGTCCTATCTCGGTACCTTTGACCTCAAGAAGGTGCTCGACGAAGTGACGCTTGATCTGGGGCTCACTTTGACTGTCGGAGGATATGGCCTGAATATCAACAGGATGTCCTACAATGGCAGTGACGCTGAGCTTGACTTGTCCATTTCCAAGGACAAGACCAATGTCGCCGTCGTGACAGTCAGCGCCAGGGGGATAAAAGCCAGGAAGAATCTTCCCGTGGACAGGGTTTCCATTGTGGATGAAATTTCCGTTGTGGATAAGGTTTCCATCGTGGATGAAACGGGCTTTGGGAAGAAAGATCCCTCCTTTGACCCCGATGGTATTATGTCTTTGCTGGCTGTTCTTGTGAAATCCGTGAGCGCGGATGAACTGGACGCTTATGTCAACCTTGCCGGTATGCTTCAGATCAAGGCTTCGGGCACCAACCTGGACGATCTCCTTGCCAGACTTGATTCGGTTAGGAATAACGTGACGTTTATGAATACAATCCTGGGGCCGGCTTCCCCGAGGGAGCCCAGGCCCATCCCTGACAGCCTTGTTGTCAGGTATCCCGTCCGCATCGATTCGATTCCGGCCATTATTGTCCGTGGTGCTTCCCCTGCGGATACTGCCGCCATCGAGAAGTTCATCGACGATTTCAACAGGAACGTGTCCTGCAAGGTTTATTTCGGCTCGAAGATAATGCAGTCGGAGCTCGTTCTTTTCAAGGCCGGCAGTTTCGACGATACGTGGTATTTCGGCCCCGGATTGAAATTCGAGGGGGTTGATACCCCGGTATCCCTTGCCGCTATGCTTACCGGAAAGTCCCCGATAGGTATGAATTTCTACGGGTATAACCTTGCCGAAGGCCAGACGGACAGGGAAGCCGAGTTCGCCGAGGACTATCCCAATGAGTACTACTTGAATCTTAAGGCCTATCAGATGGCGCAGAGCGGGAGACTCAGGAATCACGTTCAAGCCGTCAGGGAAAGGCTGAAGAGCATTCTGGATAAAATCCGTAAAAAGTAGCTTGGATTCTGACGGTGGATAGCGGTCGATATGGCTCTTTTGTCGTTTGTAGCGTCAGTTCTGTGTGCACTCCTGTCAGAGGAGCCTGTCGATTCCATTTCGATGACGCTTGACAGCGCATCGGTTACGTTCAAATCCAATACATCCCGCATCGCCGGTTCGGCGGTTGCGGGATATGTTGTTGATACGAAACTGGCGCGGTCCATGCCACAGGTCCTCGGCTCAGCCGACCCGATACGTACTTTGTCTTACCTTCCGGGCATCCAGACCACGTCGGAAATGGAGAGCGGTATCCGCATAAACGGATGTGACAACTCCCATAACAACATAGCGATAGGTGATATCCCCGTGTATGGCAGTGCGCATATGCTGGGACTCTTCTCCGTGTTCAACCCTACGCATTTCACCACCGTGGACCTCTCGACCTATAACAGGCAGAGAGGGCGTATCGGCGGTTCCCTGATACTGAAGCCCGAGCGCGATTCAATCTCGAAGTTCGGAATGGACTTCAACGTGGGGATAATAGCCTCAAACGGGACGCTGAAGATACCCGTAGGAAAAAAGAGCGTGCTCAGACTGTCCGGACGCGGATCTTATCTCAACCTTCTTTACGGCAAGTGGCTGAAGATGGACAACTCGCCTTTCAGGTATTCCCTTGCCGATGCTAATCTTGGCTGGACAACCTGGATAGGGGATCGCGACAGGGTGGACGTGGACCTGTATTTCGGGCTGGACAGGTTGTCGACCACCCTCGACGTATTCGACACCGAGGCCTGGATGAAGTGGGGCAATGTGCTCGGGGGTGTGCATTGGGTGCACGATTTCGATTCTTTCAGCCTTGATCAGAGCCTTTATGCCACCAATTACGGCTTCGACTTCAACGCCGACCTGACGACGCTTCGTCTGAAAATGGACGCTTTTATGCGTACTTACGGATATAAGGCGGATTTTGACTTCAAGAGCGGGTGGAAGGCCGGAGCCGAACTTATGTGGCACGTGGCGCAGCCTCAGAATCCGGCCACGACAATCGCAGAGCAGCGTTACGTGCAGGATAGACAGGATGGATTCGAAGGAGCGGTATGGGCCGGCCGCGACTGGACTTTTGCAGACCGGTGGAAGGCGGGCGCTTTCCTGAAAGGGCAGTACTTCCTCGATCCGGAGCGCAAGAGCCATTTCGGGCTTGCCCCGGTGCTCGATTTGACCTGCAATTTCTATAGTGCGGGGGCTGTCACCCTTCGCGCCGAGATGCAGAATCAGTATCTGTTTCAGACCGGTATGTCCAATCTGGGCTGCCCGATAGAGTTCTGGGTGCTCTGCGGCAAGTATTCTGCGCCGCAGACGTCAATCGGCGCAACCCTGTCCTACAAGTTGGATTTCCTTCAGGAGGAGTACGGATTCAGCGCCGATATATATTACAAGAGGCTTTTCAATCAGGTCGAGTATTACGGCTCCCTGATGGATATGTACAACAACATTTACAGGTTGGAGGACCGCCTGATCAGCGGGGACGGCCGCAATTACGGCTTCACGATGATGTTCCACAAGCGGAGCGGCAACCTTACCGGATGGGTGAGTTATGCTTACGGGCGCGCTTTGCGTTGGTCGGATCGTGTCGAGGGAGTTTATCCGTCCTCACACGAACGTATCCACGAGTTGAACGTGGTGGCTATGTACCGGTGGCGCAAGTGGGACTTCGGAGCCACTTTCGTTGTGGCGACGGGTCCGCCGTTCACGCCGGCCCAGTCGGCTTAGCTATGCGCCGGCAAGGTGTTCGCCGACTACGCACCATTCAACAGTTCGCATATGCCGCCTTATCTGAGGCTCGACCTGAGCGTCAACTACAGTTTCAATCGCGGCCCCGGCAGGGAGAACGGCATCAATTTCTCGTTGTATAATGTTACCTGTCAGCAGAACCCTATGATGTACAGGGTGAAATACAAGAAGAACGGCGGGGTGTTCCAGTTTTCTCCTATAAGGCTCAAGCTTACGGTGCTTCCTTCCATATCATATTATCACAAGTTCTAGGATGAAGCGTTTTTTGAGGATTCTTGTAACGGTTATGCCGTTGGTGGTCGCGCTTGTGTCGTGCGATGACAGGCGTTATCTTCCGGAGGCGGAGCACAAGCTTGTCGTGGAAGGTTGGATAGAGGATGGAAAGCCGCCGATGGTTTTCGTTTCAGGTACTATGCCCGCTGCGGACAAGATAAGCATTGTCGATGCGATAAGGTACAATTATACGACGGCGCAGGTTTTTCTTTCGGACGGTGAAAATATCTATCCTCTGAATTGTGATATCGATACGTCGTACTTCCCGTTCAGCAAGTACATCGATTATACCGGAACCGTGAAGGGAGAGCCGGGCAAGGAGTACGCAATCTATGTAAAGTATTTTGATGATGTGGCCGTCGCTTCTTCCGTAATGCCGCGGACAGCGCGCTTCGACAGCCTCAGGAGCGTCGAATCGGGCAATGCTGCGGGCAAATACAAGATTATGGGGTATCTGACCAATTCTGTGACAGACTCCCTGTACTACAAGGTGTTCGTTAAAGTGCGCGGCAAGGATAGCGCTCACACGGCATCGCTTCTGGCTACGCTTGACGGCACCCTGAAGGACGGCGTCAACAACATTATGATATCCAAGGCCCACCGTATTCCGAACACTGACCTGACGCTCACTTTTGAGAGGGGGGATACGGTTGACATAAAACTCTGTACCGTGGACAAGTTCAACTTCGGCTACTGGCAGACTTTCGACGAAATTTCGGGGTTCGGGCAGACTCCGCTTCTGGTGACCCCCGACAATATGCCCTCCAGTTTCGGCGAAGGTATCGTCGGGTACTGGGGCGCATACGGCCTCTCCGAATATACGCTTGTTGCAGGCGAGGATTGGAATAATGAATAATTTTTTCTATCTTTGTGCAGTTTTGGATAATTTTAGTTAACCGTTACATATTTTATGAGAAAGGTTTTTTCTTTATTTGCTATGGCAGCTTGCGTGGCTGTTGTGGTTTCGTGTGAGAACAGGATGGTCCCCTCGGATGTGGATAAAATCCCCGGATCCGAATCCGTGTATTATGCTCTGCCCTTGTATGAACAGCAGGACCGCATTATGGGGGCGCTGGACAGGCTGGTCGGGGAGATGGACGTCACAAAATTCGAAGATGCGGTAAATGCCATTGGAGTTACCGGAAGGGCATTCGACAGACTCCCTTATGCGAAGTCTTCGGCCGTTGATTCGGCACAGCTTGCGACCCTGCTCAAGACCTTCATCGACATCTTCAATGCCTTTACGACGGGTACCGGAGACAATCTGAAGACCCTGTATGACATCACGCAGCTTCAGGGCAACTGGACCCTGAACAGCACGGGCATTACCTTCGCTCCCGCAAACGGAGTGCTTAACGTCAATGTCGCGGACAGCGCGATTTTCAATGTCGTGTTCTCGAACAAGGTCAAGGAGTACTACATAGGCAAATGCGAAGTCCCTGTCAAGCTTGGTATAGGGACCAAGGAGTCTCCGGACGTCACGTTTGCCACCCTGCCTTTGACCGAGGAGGTTTATGCGCAGACGTATGGCGCAAAGAAGGGCCCCGTAACCGTTATCCCGCAGTTCGCGCTTACCGATCTTACCGCGAGGATTCCCGTGGGAGCCGAGGCAACGCTTTCCATAGCCGGAGCGACGGCCCCTGCCTTTACCGCCGCGATTACCCTTGACGGGTCTTTCTCAGAGCCTTTCGTGGCCAACTATGTCGAGCCCCAAATCCAGATAGAGAAGTTGCTCAACGAGTTGGGTATTGATTTCGGATTTGTTTTCCAGGCCGGAGGATATTCCCTGACGATTGCCAAGGTTGCCTGGTCCGGCGGTAATGCGAAGATAATCTCCGCCATCTCCAAGGACGGGAAGAATCTTCTTACCGAGCACTTCACCCTCAGCGGGTACAAGCTCAACAGGGAGAAGTTCGAGTATTATGCCAAGCTGCTCGGAGGTGGGGATGATTTGCCTGTTGCGGCTGATTCCATAGTGGCGGAAGTTGCGGCTGATTCCTTAAATGTAGTAGAGGCTGCGGCCGATTCGGTAGTAGCCGAAATGGTTGAGGAAGGCGTAGCCGGGATTATTCTGCGGTCAATGTCGGGAGGTCTGATACGCGACTTTGGTGAAAGTGTAGTCACGACTGATACGACTATAGCGGAGGAAGTGGTCTATCCCGTGGAAGGTCCTGACCGCAAGTCTATGCTCAAGGCTCTTGTGCTGCCGATTCTGGGAGGTGATTTCAATGGTGTTGACCTCGACGTTGACATCCTCGGATACTTCCAGTTCAAGGCGAATCTGGGCGCATCATCCCAGATTGATGACATAGTCAAGTACTTTATGGATGCCATTTCTAAGGATATGGCTGCGGAGTTGGCCGTCAGTGCCGGAGAAGTGGAATCCGGGCTCGACTCCACCACGGCCTTCCAGTACCGCGGGAGGGTCAACGATTACCTCAAGCTTGGGTTATATTTCGGCTCCGACGTACGCCAGTCGCACCTTGTGCTGAGTGCTCCTCGCAGAAATAGCGAATCGTCGTGGGGGTGGAAAGCGCAGGATGCGCTCTGGATTGTCTCGGACGCCGTTCCTTCGGAGGATGTGGACAAGATGCTCCGCACGACAGGCGGGAGGTCCAGAGACATGGAGTATCTGGATGCTCAACCTGTTCAGGCGTTCTTCACGGGCACGAAGGTTCAGGCGTGGATGGAGATTATTATGATTCGTCTCCGGATGGCCTTCCCCGGGCTGTTCGAGAAAGAAGAAACCATATAGCCGCAGGCGGGGTTGATGTTTAACAGTAAAATCAGAAAGAAGATATGAATAAGTTGTTCAAGTTAGGCTATTTTGTGGCCCTTGCCCTCATCGCGCTTTCCTGCAATGACAGGTTCGTGCCGGAGAATATTTCAGATATAGAGGCCAGGGATGCCGCAACCAAGGTATATGCGCCCGCTGACCAGCAGACGAGGCTGTTCAATGCGCTCAATGCGACATTGATTGAATTCAACGGGTTGGGCGACCTGAGTTATGCGGTTAGCACGTATAAGAATGTTTCAAAGGTTGTCAGCAATTGGAAGTGGGACGAAAGCGCAGCAATGCAGAATAATCTTAAGGTGCTTGAGGAGATTATCTCCCGGTTCAACTCGATGAGCAGCCTTTCCGGCTCCACTTATTCCTCTTTGTATGCGCTTTCCGTATTCAGCGGCGATTATTATGCAGACTCTACCGGCCTTTATATGAAGCCGCGCAAGGGGGGAATCAAGGTCGAATTGAAGGGAGCCTGCACGATAGAGGCGAAGTTCTCTTCCGCAGAGAAGGAGTACAGGATAGGAGTCGTGGATTCCCTGCCTGTAGCAATCAATTTTATCCCCAAGAACGGAAGTTCCGGCGCTGGTGGGTACAGCGGCGGCGATTTCAAGATTTCGTACACGAAGGAGCCGTCAGATCTTACGGTGAAACTCCCCAAGAGCGTGGCTGTAACGGTTCTCGACTCGGTCGGGAAGGAGATCGCAAAACTCGACATCTCGTTGGACGCCGACTACAAGGGTACGCTCATCGACAATTATTTCACCGATAAAGGGATTGAGAAGGCGCTTGATGAGATTTCCCTCAATATGGGTATGAATCTTAACGTTGGGGGCGTTGGTCTTACGGTGAACAAGCTCGCTTACGGCAAGGGCAATCTCGGCCTGGGTGTGACTTTCTCGAAGGACAAAACCGGCCTGCTTGCTTTCACCTGTGATGTGGAAGGTGTAAAGTTGAAGGAAAAGAATGCAACCAAGGCGGGGACGCTTGCAGACGCGGTTATCGTACGGAAAGAGGAAGGAGATGAGCCTGAGGTCAGTTTCCTCGGTATCATCGAAACCCTGCTTGGAGTGATGGAGTGCGAGAAAGTGTCCGCTTATCTGAACTGCATCGGCCTTGTTCAGGCGAAGGGTGAGATTGTGGACTTCAACGATTTCATGTCCAATATGGAGGTTCTTCAGGAGGTGAAGCAGGGAGGAGTTTACAGTGACTCCACCAAGGTCATCAATGCGCTTGATGCCCTGAAGAAGGACGTGACCTGCAAGTTCTACTTCGGCTCCGATATCGAGCAGTCCGAGCTTACTTTCTTCCACGTCGGCAATATAAGGATGGACGACGATTTTTATTTCGGCCCCGGAATCAAGTTTGTCGGAGTTGATGCTCCCGTGACTTTCGCATCCCTTTTCGGCAACTCACCGATGAAGGAGTGGTTTGTCGAAACGGAGGATTTTCTGGAGGCATATCCCCTGGAGGCGGCGCTGACTGCCAGAGGAAGAGCCGCTAAGGAGCCGGTCATGAATCTGTTCCAAAAAATTGAAAAGGAGCTGCAGAAAATTTTAAAGGGTATCAAGAAATAGGTTCGATAGCCCTGACGATTCAAATCCCGCAATCGCCTGCACGGTGGTTGCGGGATTTGTTTTTCCCCTTATGTGAAATACCGGATATTTTTTGTATCTTTGGGCGATTTTGCCAGATATGACACTCGCACAGTTTATTAGCAAGTTATTCGGGTCCAAGGCTGACCGTGATTATAAGGCCATAAAGCCCACTCTCCTTAAGGTTGTCGAGGCGTACAAGGAGGTCGATGCCCTGTCGAATGACGGGCTGAGGGAGTTGAGCGCCGCATTGAGGGAGCGCGTTAAGAAGGTTGAGGAGCCTTTCGAGCAGCGTATTGCACAGATAAAGGCGGAGATGGAGGGGGATATCCCCGTATCGGAGAAAGAGAAATTGGCGACGGAGTCCGACAAGCTTGTCAAGGATGAGGATGAGGCCATAGAGAAGTGTCTTCAGGAGATTCTTCCCCAGGCTTTCGCCATAATGAAGAGTACGGCACGCAGATTTGCGGAAGCCGATACCGTCGTAGTCACTGCGAATCAGTTCGACCGCGATCTTTCGGCCTCCCACGATTTCGTGACGATAGATGGTGAGAAGGCCGTTTACCGCAACCATTGGATGGCCGGAGGGAACGAAGTGACCTGGGATATGGTCCACTATGATTGCCAGCTCGTCGGCGGTATTGCGCTGCACGAGGGCAAGATAGCCGAGATGGCGACGGGTGAGGGCAAGACGCTTGTGGCGACGCTCCCTGTATTCCTCAACGCGCTGGCGGGCAAGGGTGTGCATATGGTCACGGTCAACGACTATCTCTCGAAACGTGACTCCGAGTGGATGGGGCCGCTTTATATGTTCCACGGCCTTTCCGTTGATTGCATCGACAAGCACGAGCCCAATTCCGAAGCGAGGAAGAAGGCTTACGATTGTGACATAACGTTCGGTACCAACAACGAATTCGGCTTCGATTACCTCAGGGACAATATGGCAGTCTCCGAGTCGGACCTGGTGCAGCGCAAGCACCACTATGCCATTGTGGACGAGGTCGATTCGGTGCTTATAGACGACGCGCGCACGCCGCTGATTATCTCCGGCCCCGTGGCGAAGTCCGAGGACGACGGCCAGTTCCTGGAGTTCAAGCCCTATGTCGAGAAGCTTTATTCGGCCCAGAGGGCCCTTGTGAACCAGGTTCTCAACGAGGCGCGTACCCTTATTGCCTCCGGAGACGAGAGGGAGGGAGGCAAACTGCTGCTTCGTGCGCACAAGGGGCTTCCGAAGTACGGGCCACTGATAAAGTTCCTCAGCGAACCGGGTATGAAGCAGCTTCTCCAGAGGGTGGAGAATTTCTATATGCAGGATAATGAGAAGGAGATGCCGGTTGTCACTGATCCTCTTTTCTTCGTCATAAACGAACAGCAGCACAGCGTCGATATGACCGACAAGGGCCACGACGTGCTGGCGCAGGCCGTTGGCAACGACGACTTCTTCGTTTTGCCCGACGTCGGGGCGCAGACGGCCGAGATTGAGGCCGAAGAGCTCACTCCCGTCGAGAAGCAGCAGCGCAAGGATGCCCTTATGGAGGAGTTCTCGCTGAAGAGCGAGAGGGTCCATACCGTCATCCAGCTTCTCAAGGCCTATGCGATGTTCGAGAAGGACGTGGATTACGTTCTGGTCGACGGCAAGGTGAAGATTGTGGACGAGTCCACGGGCCGTATTATGGAAGGACGCCGGTGGTCGGACGGCCTTCATCAGGCGGTCGAGGCCAAGGAGAACGCCAAGGTGGAAGCCGCGACCCAGACCTTCGCCACCCTCACCCTCCAGACTCATTTCGGGATGTACCACCAGCTTGCGG
>JAKSJZ010000080.1 GCA_024401995.1 Bacteroidales bacterium | reverse complement strand
CGGCAAAAGAAGTCATCGACAACTTCACCGGCGGCGACTATCCCGTCAATCTGTCCCTTTCACTTGACAAAAAGGACGGCTGCGACCAGTTCCGCTATCAGGTGAAGAACGGCACGCTCTGCATCGAAGGCAGCAGCAACGTGGCCCTGTGCCGCGGGTTCTACGAATATGTCAAGTCCCGGGAGGCGGGCATCTGCTCCTGGTCCGGCGACAGATTCGTCCTGCCGGAACGGCTTGAAGGAAGCGGTAGCGTGACAAAAGTTTCGCCTTTCAAGCATCATTACTACTTCAACGTGGTGACCTACGGCTACACGATGCCATATTGGGATTGGAAGCGCTGGAGCCGCGAGATAGACTGGATGGCTCTTCACGGCATAGATATGCCTCTGGCACTGGTTGCCAACGAAGCCATCACGGCACGCGTATGGAAGAAACTCGGACTGACCGATGAGGAAATAGCCGATTATTTCGTGGGACCGGCCCATTTCCCCTGGATGAGGATGGGCAACATCAGCCATCACGACGGCCCGCTGCCGGAAGAATGGCACGAAGGACAGGTGAAACTGATGCATCAGATACTGGGCAAGATGCGCGAGCTCGGAATGAGCCCGATATGCCCGGCGTTCGCGGGATTCGTGCCCCAGGCTATTCAGAGGCTGTATCCGGACCTGAAGCTTATGGAGATGTCGTGGTCCGGAGGCGCTTTCCACAACTGGATGATAGACCCTCAGAACGAACTGTTCGGCGAAATAGGACGGATGTTCATAGAGGAATGGGAGGCGGAGTTCGGCAAATGCGACTATTATCTGGCCGACAGCTTCAACGAGATGGACATACCCTTCCCTCCGAAGGGAGAGCCCGCCAGATATCAGCTGCTGGCGGATTACGGGGAGAAAGTGTATGACGCCATCAGGGCGGGAAATCCGGATGCCGTGTGGGTGATGCAGGGCTGGATGTTCGGCTATCAGCACGACATCTGGGACTATGAGACTCTGGCCGCTCTGGTGAGCAGGGTGCCGGACGACAAGATGCTGCTTCTCGACCTTGCGGCAGACTATAACAAATGCTTCTGGCATACAGAATACAATTGGGAATACTACAAGGGTTTCTTCGGCAAGCAATGGGTGTACAGCGTGATACCGAATATGGGAGGGAAGACCGGCCTGACGGGTATTCTGGATTTTTATGCGAACGGCAGGCTGGACGCGACCAACTCCGCCAACAGAGGCAATCTTGTCGCCTTCGGCTTCGCCCCCGAGGGCATCGAGAACAACGAGGTGATATACGAGCTGCTGTCTGACGCCGGCTGGACTGACGGGAAGATTGACCTTGACGGGTGGTTGGAGAATTACAGCGCCTGCCGCTACGGGGCGTTTCCGGAAGGAATAAAGGATTACTGGAAGGAGATGCGTCAGGGAGTTTACGGCAGTTTTACCGACCACCCGCGTTACGTGTGGCAGTTCCGTCCCGGCACGATGAGGCAGGGCTCAATCCAAATCGACGGGCATCTGTATAATGCCGTCAAATCCTTTGCCTCAGCCGCGGAAGAACTTGCCGCCTCCCCGTTATACGTTGCCGATCTGGAAGAACTGACCGCGCATTATCTGGGCGCCAGAATGGAGGAGACGGTGCGGACCATTAACCTGAAGTCCCTGTGGGGGCACGACTGGTCCGAAGACAAGACGTCCTTCCTGAAGATGGGTTTCGCGTTGGACAGGGTGCTTGCCTCGCATCCCAACCTCAAGCTCGAGAACTGGATAGATTATGCCCGCAGATGGGGTGGCACAAAGGAACTCGCCGACTATTACGAACATAACGCCAAGCGTCTCATTACCATCTGGGGGCCGCCTGTGGACGATTACTCCGCCCGTATCTGGTCCGGTCTGGTGCGCGATTACTATCTGCCGCGCTGGCAGAAATGGTTTGATGCCAAGGAAAACGGTGCCGAGTTCGATTTCACCGAGTGGGAAGAGGATTGGGTGCGCAACTCCAGCGGAGTTTCACCCGTCGAGCAATTCGAAGACCCTGTGGCGGCGTG
>JAKSJZ010000008.1 GCA_024401995.1 Bacteroidales bacterium | reverse complement strand
CAATCTTTCCGCCGTTTACCGTAAGGGATTTCTTGCTTTCGATGCCTTCCGAGCCCTCGCATTTGCCGACGCAGCGGACCGTGATATCTCCTCCGTTGATGGTGATGTCTCCGTCGATCTTCATTCCTTTCGGAGACTCCTGCTCACCTTTTTCATCCTTTCCGTATATGCCACTGGTATTCACTACCAGACGCCCTCCGTCCACGACAAGCGTGCTGTCCGTCTTCACTCCCTTGCCCCCGGCGGTGCTGTTGTTTGCATAGAAATACCCGCCGGTGAAGTGAATCTCATCGTTGCAGTGCAGGCAGTTCTTTGCCGCTCCGGTCACAACAACGGTAGGCCCCGGGCGCATATGGAAATCGTCGTCCACGCTGATGGCGTGCTTGTAATTGCCTTTCACGGTGAGTTTGCCTTTTCCGCTCACGACAACGGCCTTTTCTGAGAAAAAGCATCCCTTGCGGTCTTCATCGGCGGCCGTCTTACCCGTAAAATAGTATGCATCATCCTTGTACTCCGCGCAATCTTCAAGATAGTTTTCCGTGCCGTCCGCAAGGTGCAGGAAGAGCCTCTTGCCGGCCTGGTAATTGATTGCCGGGCCGCGCTGGGACTTGAGCGAAACTCCGTTAAGGGTAAGCTTCACTTTCTTGCCGGCATCCTTGTCGTCAGGGTCGGTAGTGCAATAGATTTTCAGCGAGCCGTTGTCGGATGAGCCTGTTAGAATGATCTCGCATTTCTTTGCCTCATTGCCGCTCGGATAGATGACTACGTCGGCGCCTTCGGTTTTGCAGGCGAAGACCTCCTGTGCCTTGTTGTTGAGGTCCACTTGGGCGCTTGACCCGTTGTAGGTGACGCTTATGGTATTCTTGAACGTGCTGTCAGGTTCCGCTTCCGCTTCCCAATAGATGTCGGCATCTGACTTGTCGGTCACGTCGGCGTCACTGTCTGTAGCCAGCAGGCCATCGTACGCGACCGTATTGAACTCATAGGTGCTGCCTTCCGTCCCGGGAGGCAAGGGTTGATCTCCGCCCGGCCCGAAGGGCCTCATTCCATTGGTGCTGCACGCGCATACTGACAGCGCAGCAAGAAATAAACAATAAAACTTCTTCATAATTTGTATTACTCTAATCTGGCACAAGGTTAAGCCAATGCTATGCCAGCACGGTCCCCAAATAGGTCCATAAAAGTCATAAAAATGTTCCATTCGTTACAATACGAAGAAAATCGTTATATTTATCCCCCGATTTATATTCAATTCCGACAAGAATGCAACAACCTCAGGAGTTCTCAGCCCAAACCATCAAAAAGAATGTAGCATCGCTGCCGGACACATATTATGGCGAGGAATGCAACGTTTCGCTCAAGTCAGGCAGTATTACAATAAAGTCCGCTTCCGACGGGGAGCCTCTGCGTTTTGACAATCTTGGCATATCTTTCTGCCGCAGCGGGCACATTTCCTCCGAAATCAACCTCTCGCCGCAAACTGTCGGTGCGGGAGACTTCGAACTGATTTTCCCGGGGTCGATATATCGTCTGAAGGAAATCAGCGGGGACTGTGAACTTGTCGGAATTGCCATATCACCGTTCCTTGTGGATGGAATCCTACCGGATACGGACAAGACATTCTTCAGCAGGGTCGGGACAAATATCAGAGTACGGCTCGACGAGAATGAGCAGTTGATATTCACGCAAATGGCAGAAGTCTATCTGCATACGTTGCAACTTTACGGCGAAACGTCAGAAATCAGCAGAGAAATGACGGTGTGCGTAATGCAATTCGCCTTCCAGGTCTGTTCTCCGGACAGAGTCGAAAAGGTCGAATCAGGCAGTCGCGCTGACGAACTTTGCACCAAATTCATTACACTTCTCTCTCGGATGAAAGGGACGAGACGGACAATCGGCTGGTTTGCCGAAGAACTGTGCGTCAGCAATCACTACCTGAGTATGGCCGTCAAAGAGTCCAGCGGCCAGTCTGTAAAAAGTCTCATAGACAATTCAGTCATTATGGAGATAAAGGTATTGCTGCGTCATTCGGACTTATCCGTGTCGCAGATTGCTGATCGGCTGGAATTCCCGAACAGCAGTTTCCTGTGCAAGTTCTTCAAGGCGAAAACGGGCGTCACGCCCCTGCATTACAAGCGCAGGGCATAGCCTTTCTGTGGTGTCGCGGTTGCGATGATTACGGACAGGTCCCTGATGGTTATTGTCCGCTGTACACTTCCTGCCCCTCGAAGAAGGTTTTAAGTACCTTGACGTCCTTGAGGATTCGGGCGTCACAAGTCAGTATATCGGTATCGAGAATGACGAAGTCCGCATATTTGCCGGGCTCGATGCTGCCGCGTTCCTTCTCCAGATGCAACTGCCAGGCACCGTTGTAGGTCATAGCCTGCAGGAACTGGTAGCGGTTGATCAACTCCTCCGGCTGCCAGGAATATGCGCTCGGCTCAGCCGCACCGGTAACGGCAACCTGCATGCAATGGAACGGGTAACCGATGCCGTCATCCGCCGGGGTGTCCGTACATTGGCTCGCCAATATCCCGTGTTTGAAGAAAGACTTTATGGGATAGGCGTCGTGAGCGTATTTTTTGGGAATCATTGTTTCATAATGCTTGGCAAGTTCTTCTGTCATACAATGCCAGTTCATATTGGAGGAAACCGCTATGTCGTGTTCTTTTATCACCGCATAATCATCCGGGCCGACATTGCGGAGATGGACGATGGTGTTGCGCATTTCATCCTTGCCTTTGGCGCTGTACGCCACTACGCAACGGTGGACGGCTCCGTCCCCGAGGGCGTGTGTATGAACGGACAGGCCCTTGTTGTTTGCGGCCTCGACGAGCGCCAGCATATCATTCTCGCTCCACAGGGGCGTGCCGTGGCCGGTATAGATGCTGTCGGTGGAGCTTGTCGAGTACCCGTCCAGAAGGAACCCGGTACCCATCTCCACCAGGCCGTCCAGGAAGAGTTTGAGATAGTCGGGATGAACGTGCGGGCTCTGATATCTCTTCTGAACCGAGGCGGCGTTGTCCACATAGCGGAAAGGATCATTATTGTTGTACCACGGTTCAATCTCGTATGTGAGCGAAACATTGAGGTGCAGCGTCTTGTCCCAGTCCATAGTCGCCAGTGCCTGGAACAGCGATTCGTCATCCACGTCATAATTGTTCGTCCAGCCCTCGATGATGTTGGTGATGCCTGCCGAAAGCAGATATCGCTGCATGTTTTCTATCCCCCGGGAGATTTGTGCGGACGTGGGACGCATCTTGTTGCCGAGTCCCGGGCCCTGAAGCAGGGAGGTGGCGCGCTCGGCGAATACTCCGTTCAGTTTGCCTTCTTCGTCACGATACATGAACCCGCCGGCGATTTTGTCCCTGAGTACGCTGTCCTTTTCATTCACGATGCCGGCATTGATCATCGCGCGGGTGTTGACAAGCGTGCTGTGGTGGTCGAACCCGGTCAGGAAAATAGGTATCTCGGTGGATATCGAGTCCAGATTCTTGCGATGACGGAGGTCGTGACCGCCTTTCGACAGGTTGGCAAGGCTGTATCCCTCCCCATAAACATATGCCAACTGCCTGTTCTCGTTACGGGCTTTCTCCACGAATTGCCGTACCTGGTCCAATACCTGCTGATAACTCTGATCCCCGTCAAACTGGAGATTGTTTGCGCTCATCTCCTTGTTGATGAATTTCATCAGATAGTGGGCGTGGCCGTCGGTAATGCCGGGGATGATGATTCCTTTGCCGGTGCGGTCAATCACCAGACTTTTGCTGCTCCTGTACTTGTCAGCATCGGCTTTGCCGCCCACACAAACGAACTTGCCGTCTTTGATGACCATTGCATCGGCGATGACATATTGGGCCGTATCCGTGAGCATATCCTTGGCTTTGGACGAGTCCACCCTGGCAGTGTATATCTTGCCGTAAACGATAATGTTGTCATAAAACCCGGGTTGCGGAGTACCCCTGTCCGTACACCCTGCAATCACAATTGCAGCGGCCGCCGCCAGCATAAGAAAAGTCCTGTTCATAAGAAAGACAAAAAACAGTCAAAGGTAACGAAAAATCGTAAAACTGCAATCGGCGGTTTTTCCGGCTTGTAACATTGCGGAATATTTTATTACTTTGCGGGCTATGTCATTAAGCAGGGTTTTATTGTCATCGGCGGTTGTCGCGGCGCTCGCGGCAGGTATGCCTGATTTGCGCGCCGGTGAAAAGCCGAAGATACTTTCGTTCTGCCACGACTCTTATGCCATTACCGGCCCGTCGCTCCGGGGAGGAGGTATGGACGTGAAGTTCCAGCTCAGCCTCAAGGTGTATCCGATTACCATCAACCCGAAGTGGAGGACATACTTCGCATATACCCAGACGACAACCTGGGACGCTTATGGAAAGTCCGCCCCTTTCAGGGACAACGTTTATATACCGTCCTTGTATTTCGAAGGGGCTCTCAATGAGAGCAACACGCTGATTGCCGGGCTGGAGCACCGTTCGAACGGCAGGCCTTATTTCGGCAACCCGCTTGCCTCCGAAGGGGTCGAGGACTACTCGCGCGGGATGAATTATGCCCTTGTCAGGTGGATTCACGCTTTCGGGAGCCACTCCTCCCTCGATATGACGCTGCGTGCGGGAGTGAGTTGCGGAGTGGGTGAGAAGGGCGACGTCAAGACCCACGAGAATGATTTCACGCAGGACCTTTACCTTTACTATCTCGGCTATTTGACGGTTGGCTACAAATATGCGGGCGAGCACGTGTATGTGAGTGCCAACGTCTCTCCGATATGGAGCAGGTACATAGCCAACGTCAACGTGCGCTTCGCGTACGAGTTCTCCGACAAGTGGCCTTCGCCGTTCGTGCAGTTCCATTATGGCTTTGACGAGGCCCTCTGCGATTGCGTGAAGGGAGGCCGGCCGCCGTTATATCTGCGGTTCGGCATCCTCTTCAGCCACAGGTGTCGCAGATAGCTCCACCAACGGAATTGCAGGACATAAACAGAATAATGCCCCATTGATATGAAACGGATTTCGGTTTTCATTTGCCTTCTTGCCGCGATTGTGCCGTGCGGTTGCGACAAGGCGGGAGCGCCTGCCCCGCAGCCTACGCCTTATGACCGTACGGGCGAGAAGGATGTAATTGTCAAGACAGTTGACGCGGAAGCTTATGTGATAGGAGACAATCACGAGGACGGTACTTATGCGGGCAGCGTGTTCAACAGGCTGGTGAAGCGCGCTGGCGCGTTCGATGACAATACGACGCGTGTCGTTGCGGTTTTCAACCTCGCAGGTCTGACGCGGGACGAGTATCTGGCCGTGTTCGATTGCTACGCCAACGGTGGAGTGGTCGTATTGGTGGAGCCCGATGTGGATATTTACAATTCGTTCAGGAGAAGCGTGGCCGAAGCGGCGTCCCTGCAGCTGATCGATCGGTACAACACAGCCGGCATCAATGTCGGGAAGTGGGTTGACGCCTTGTACGAGAAACTTTTCAGCTGTTTGACAATCGGGTACAAGGGCGCTGACGTCACGTATGAATGTCTTGCTTTCTGCAGGAAGGACAGGTTCCTCTGCCCGAAAATGCACGACAAGGCGGGAGGTGCCCAGAACGGCCTGTCCGCCGAGGCCCTGGTCGACTGGATTGACAGGGAACTTGACGGAAACAGGGGAGGCATCCTGCCGGATGCCGATGATGAGTATCCCGACATCTCGTCGCCGGAGTATTGTCAGAGCGTCACAATCTCGTGTTCGTCCCCCAAAATATTGGACGGCAAGCTGACAGCTCCGTATGCGGACGTGGTGAATATCTGCCTGAAGTGGAGCGTTGTCTATTCCCAGACAGCGTACAACAGGGACTATTATTTCTTCAAGGAGGATGTCACGGTCAACGGTGCCAATGTGGAGCCTGTCCCCGATGCTTCAGACAACGCGAAGTGGCATTACATCAAGCCTGTATATGAGATTTCCTATATTGACGGACTGGAGGACAGGATGGAACTTATGATGCGCGGAGAATCCGGAGAGCTTATCAACAATGCTTCGGATTCGTACGCCGCCATCCAGTATCATCCGCATAGCGCGAATCCATACTTCGACTCCAATGTGGTTACGGAGGAGCCGCCGGTACAGCCCGTGTATATATCCGGGAACTTAGGGTCTGTCAGACCCTGCCTGGCCGGTGAATCGGGGAGTTTCAAGGAGCTGTTTGCGGAAAGCGTGAAGCAGAGAGGCAGTTTCTTCTGCACGGCCGGTGAGCGGAGCAATATCAGCGGCATCGAAGTGATAAGCGAAGCAAGATACAATTATTCCAATTTCAGATATTTCTGCAGAGAACCTTATGTTGGTATCATTGCGGACAGCGCCGGAGACCGGTACATCTGGGACCTGGAGCCTTCGCAGATTTCCACCTGTACCCAGCACAATTCATTCTATATGCGCACGGACAGCCCTGTCGGTATACCCCTGATGCGACTTTACGGCAAATGGAAAATCAGGAGAGTCAGCCGGCTTGACGTAAGCCCTTACTGGGAGTCCTACGGCAGCGACGTCTACATCGGCCAGCACGAAAACTACATCGACCTCGGAAGGCCGTACAGGTGCATACAGAAATGGACCGTCAACTGTATCGGATACGGTGACCTCACCGATACCTCGTCTCCGGACATCCAGGAGTTCGAGGAGCGTTGGGTGAGTGACCTCTGTCCGGAGAACTGCGGCAGAACTGCCAACGTAGGCGGATACAACGAAGAGGACAATTATGAGGCCAACCTTCTTTTCAACCGCTTTATGGAGGATTTCGAGCGTATGTCGGGGACTTATGCCGATCTGGGCTATACCGGCCGGTTCACGTTCTCCTTCGAGCCGGAGAGCGGCGGCCAGATGTTGGTGAAGTCCTTTGAAATCAAGAAATAAAATCGATTCGTATGAAAAGAATAACAATATTTGCGCTCATCGCGTGTCTGTGCCTTTCGTGCAACAAATCCGATCAGGGCGGCCCGCAGGAGTCTCCCGTCGATACCGGTGCGGCGAGCCGGGTCACCTCCACTTCCGCCTCGGTGGGAGGCTTGCTCAAAATCCCCGCGGGGGAACCGGGTTCCTTTGTATTCGGCATCCAGTATTCCATCGATTCGGGGATGGAGTCGGACGTGTTGACGGCCAAGGGCAAGAACTATAACGTCAAGGACGGAACTTTTTCAGCTGACCTTTATTCCCTTTCCGCGAATCAGGAGTATTGGTACAGGGCATATCTGTCGTATCCGAACGGCAGTACCGTTTACGGCCGTATTCTCTCGTTCAGGACTTCGGACGTTGAGGTGAGCGTGGCTACGGCTCCTGCTTCCGATTTCTACACCGCGTCCGCCCAGTTGAACGGCCTTGCAAGAATCAAGGGTGCGGTCGGTGGAGACCCCGTCCTGTATTTCCAGTGGGGACTGGCTGCGGATGCACTTTCGAATGTGGCGCTCGCTTCGATAGTCTCCGACGGCGTTTTCTCGGCCAATGTCTCCAGCCTGTCATCCGATGTTACATATTGGTACAGGGCCGTATGTGATTTCGGGGGGAGTAAGGCTTATGGCAATATCCTGAACTTCATTATACCCGATGACGCTACGGAGGAATCGGCTGTCACCCTGTACCCGATGATGGAGGAAGCGGTTGATCTCGGACTCCCTTCGGGAACCAGGTGGTGCTCCCACAATCTGGGCGCCGAAAGAATGACTGATTACGGTGATTTCTATGCCTGGGCGGGGGTGACGCCCCATTACCGTCGCGACACCACCACCGTCGTCATAGGTGATTCCACGGTGAACGTAATCAATTATGTCTGGAAGCCCGGCAAGTACGGCTACAGCTGGGAAACCTGCCCGTACTGGTTGCGCGGGGACAACGTGATGACGGCGGAGTTCTCAAAATACAACGTTGATTTCCAATATGTCGTGCTCGATTCCGGGGATGATGCCGCGACGCAGAATATGGGAGGCGGCTGGCGTACGCCGACAATGGACGAGTGGGGGGAATTGACGTTGAATTGCGATTGGTATTGGGCCTCGGTGGACGGGGTGAAGGGATATATCGTGAAGAAAAGGGACGACTATACCAGCAACATCTTCCTGGCGGCCGGCGGAAGCCGCAGCGGGGTGGACCTGCGGAGCGTGGGCACGGACGGACGTTACTGGACCGCGGACCTGAGTCACGAGAATCTGGTATATGCCTACGGATTCAATTTCACCGCGAAAAGAATCAGCGAGGAGATGTACTATGCCTACCGCTACGAAGGACTTGCGGTTCGCCCCGTCCTTCCCGCTGCGGACTGACGGATTCCGTCAGGCCTTCCCGGTGCTTTCTTCCGGAGCGCTTTGGCTGTCTGACTGGGGCGAAATTACGGATCTGTAAATCTTGTACCCCGTAGCCGCCACCAATATGGACATCAGCGGCGAGATAAGGTTGAAGAAGCAGTAGGGGAGGTACGTCATCGTCGGCACGTGCAGGACTGTGGACTGGGTCATTCCGCAGGAGTTCCAGGGAATGAGGACCGAGGTCACGGTGGTGGAGTCTTCCGCCGTGCGGCTCAACAGCCGGGGCTCGTACCCCTTGTCTTCGAAGAGTTCGCGGTACAGGCTGCAGTTCAGGATGATTGAAAGGTACTGGTCGCTGGTTGCCATATTGCAGAAGATGCCGGTGAAGACAGACGACGCGACCAATCCCACCCTGGAGGAGATGCGTCTCATCATATACCCGGTTATGCTCTGAATCATTCCGCTGCCTACCAGAGTGCCTCCGAAATTGGCGGCGCAGATGATGAGGAATACAGTAGGGAGCATACCGTTCATACCCTTGGTCTCGATGAGCCTGTTGAGCGACTCGTTGCCGCTGTCTATGGCGGCGCCGTTGAAATACGAGAGGAAGGTAGCGCGGCTGGCCGACTCGAAGGTCAGGCGGTCGGCTCCGGCCACCTCGGCCATAATGTCCGGCTGTACTATCAGCGCCATCACCCCTGCCATCGCTGAGGCCAGCAGCAGGGTCAGCAGCGCCGGCACCTTCTTCACTATCAGGAAGCAGGTGACAGCCGGGACGATGAGGACTACAGGGGTGATGTTGAAGGTGCGTCTCAACGCATCAGACACCTCCGAGGTCACCGCCGCGGACGGCGCGGTATGGCACAGGCTGGCTATGAGGAAGATGATGAGGGCTATCGCAAACGACGGGACGGTCGTTATCATCATATACTTGATGTGCTCGAAAAGCGGGACTCCTGCCGTTGAGGAGGCGAGCACCGTCGTATCGGAGAGAGGGGAGATCTTGTCGCCGAAATAGGCCCCGGAGATAATTGCGCCGGCGGTCCAGGCGGGGGAGAAGCCAAGCGCCTCGCCTATCGCTATCATTGCCACCCCTATCGTGGCTATCGTTGTCCACGAACTGCCCGTCACCACCGCGACTATCGCGCAGATAAGGCATACGGCCAGAAGAAACACTTTCGGCGATATGCACTGGAGCCCGTAGCAGATAAACGCGGGCACTATGCCGCTCAACATCCAGCTGCTGCTCACCGTGCCTATCATCAACAGTATGAGCATCGCGACGCAGATGGCCTTTAAGTTGTCCTCTATTGACTCCTCCAACTCCTTCCAGGGATTGTGGTACACGCCCATCGAGACCGCAATGGTGACGCCTGCGGCTATGATAAGGGCCACCTGACTGCCTCCGTAGAGTGCGCCGGAGCCGAAAAGCTTGATGACAAGCGTCATCAGCAGGATGAGAACTGCGACAGGTATGAGAGATACCAGCGGGGAAGGACTTGTACTGTCCGGGGGAGCCTTGTGCATCAGATGTTGAAGCGCTTTGCGAAGCCCGCTATTACAAAGATGTTGTGTACGTCATCGTTGAGGTTCTGAAGGCTCAACTCACCGTGCTCTTCACCGACTTTCTTCACCAGCTCCACGAATACCCTCAGCCCGCTGCTGCTTATGAATTCGAGGTTGGCGCAGTCCAGGACGAGCTTTTTTCCGGCATTGGCGAAAAGCGGCTCCAAGTCTTCACGGCACTGCTGCGAGGAGAACGTGTCCAGCCTTCCGTTCAGAAACGCTGTCAAGACTCCGTCGATTTCCCTTACTTCTGTTGTCATATCCGGTTGTTTTGGTTGATTTTGAAATATTGTATGGCCAGCATCGTGATGTCGTCGCTCTGCTCGGCCTCTCCGGCGTGTGCGTGAACGTCCTCTATCACCTTCTCCACAATGCCTTTCACGTTGTGGGCCGAATCCGCTCTGGACGACAGTGAATTCAGGAGGTTCTTCTCTCCGAAGAGCTTCTTCGAATCATTCTCCGCCTCCGTGACACCGTCGGTGTAGAGGAGAAGGATATCCCTGTTGTTCATCTCGGCGTGCTGTGTCGTGTATTCGCTGTCTTCGAATGCTCCTATCGGAGTGTCCACGTCCACCTTTATGAACTTCACCTCGCCTGAGGCCGTTATCGCGGCGGGGGCATTGTGCCCGGCATTGCAGAACAGAAGGTCTCCGGTGGAGAGGTCGAGCACGCCCACGAAGAACGTGCAGAACATACAGTTGGGGTTGTTGGGGGCTATCTCGCGGTTCATCTCGAGGGCTATCTGCCCGGGGTCGTCGCGATGGTGGGAGACATTGCGGAACAGGCTCTTCACCATAGCCATGAATATCGAGGCGGGTATGCTCTTGCCCGACACGTCGCCGAGGCAGAAGAATAGCTTGCCGTTGCTGATGAAGAAGTCATAGATGTCTCCTCCGACCAGCTTCGCCGGCTTCAGGACGGCGAAAATGTCCAGTTCCTTATGGTCGGGGAAAGCGGGGAATACGGACGGAATCATCTCCTGCTGGATGTTGGCTGCGATCCGCAGTTCGCTCTCCGTGCCGGCCTGTTCGCGTGTCGCCTTCTCGAGCTTTTTGGAGAAGGGCTTCACAATGGCGAGAATCCCTGCGAAAAGAATCAGTGCAATCAGAAGGAACGACAGCATAAAGATCATCGCCAGCCTCCTTGCAAGGATTTTGCCCCTTGCCACGATGGACTCGAAGGGGTAGGAGAAGGCCAGGCGCCAGCCGCATCGCTGGAAAGGCATATACTGTACGAAGTCGTTGTCCGTATCCTCGAATGTTATATAACCCGTCTCACCGTTCATCATCTTGGTCCACAATACCCTATAGGTGGTGTCTTCAGCCGCCATCACCAGCTCTTTCGCGCTGGGAGCGTCAACCAGCCCCGGGTAGGAGGCGCATATGAACTGGTCCACGTCATTGATGATGGCATAGTGGCTGTTCTCGTCCGGCTTGATGCTCTCCACGAGGTCGTAGAGCCAGTCCAGCCCGATTGCGGAGCAGAGCACGCCGACCAGTTCGCCCTTCCTGTCATACATCGGTGTGGAGAAGCAGATGAGTTTCTTGCCTTCGTGGAACCTGTCAGCATACGCATTGCTCCAGTAGTTCTCGCCCTGGGAGGAGAATATCCAGTTCTCGTCCACGTCGATGTACTTGAACCCGGGGCTCGCGTCGAAAGGGACATAGTCGCCCGTCTCGGGATCGACCTTCATCTCTGGGGTATATTCCTTTCCCATGGAGGGATAGTAGTACTCCCTGAAAAGAATTCCGCACACCTTGACGTCGGGGCAGCTCTGCATAAGGTGGCGGAGAATCTTGTATCCGCTTTTAGGGTCGGACGTGATAAGGTCGTCGGTAAGCATCGCGGCGCTCCTGGTCGCATATTCTATCCTGTCGAACTTGCTGTCCAGCATCCTGCGGGTCTCGAACATCGTGCGCTCCGTGGTACGGTGGGCTTCCTCCAGGGACAGTTTGCTTGTCACTACGAGGCAGATGGCGCTGGTGCCCAGAAACAGCACGAGCACCACTATCAGCACGAATAAGGTGAGCGACAGCGAGACGTTCCTGATTCTCTTGAAGAGAAGAAAGGGGTCCGGAGTGAAATTCATGCCGTAAAAATACGATTTTTTATTTCTATTTTTGCAAATTGTGACGAGTAATTGTAAAAGAGGATGGAATTTTTCGATTGGTTCCTCATTGTGATGTCCGCCCTGGCGGTCGTCGTGTTCGCCAGCCTTTTTTTTGTAAATGCCGGTTACGGCAAGTTCTACACGTCCAAATGGGGCCCTTCCCTGAACAACCGGCTCGGCTGGGTCCTGATGGAATCCCCGGTCTTCGTGGCCATGCTCCTGCTTTGGTGGTTCTCAGACTTGAAGACGGACCCGGCCAGGGTGGTGATGCTGCTTGTGTTCGAAGTCCATTATTTCCACCGTTCGTTCATCTTCCCGCTGATGATACGGGGCAACAGCCGTATGCCGTTGTCGATTATCCTTATGGGGATGGTGTTCATTACGCTCAACGCCCTGATGCAGGGAGGTTGGATTTTCTACGTGTCGGAGCCCGGCAGGTATCCGGCGGAGTGGCTGCTCGACCCCAGGTTCATCGTCGGACTGCTGCTTTTCGCCGCGGGTATGTATGTCAACATATCCTCCGACGGCATAATCAGGTCCCTGCGCAGGCCGGGCGATACCGCCCACTATCTTCCGCAGGGAGGTATGTTCCGTTACGTGACTTCGGCCAACTATTTCGGTGAACTGCTGGAGTGGATCGGCTTCGCCGTGCTCACCTGGTCCTGGGCCGGCGCCGTGTTTGCCCTGTGGACTTTCGCCAACCTCGCTCCGAGGGCCGCGCGCATCCACGAACACTACAGGGCCGAGTTCGGCGACAAGGCCGACTGGTCGAGGCTCAAGAGAATGATTCCTTTCATTTACTGACAGTATGGTTGATTCCGTTGTTTTTACACCTTGCAGAATCGGCCCGGTGACTCTCCGCAACAGGGTCATCCGTTCGGCCGCTTTCGAGAATATGGCCTATGGCAATTCGCCGTCGAAGGACCTTTTCGACTATCATACCGCGGTGGCCCGCGGCGGAGTGGGGATGACAACCATAGCCTATGCCGCCGTCTGCCGTTCCGGGCTTTCCTTCGACGGACAGCTCTGGATGAGGCCGGAAATAGTGCCGGAGTTGAGGAGGCTCACGGACGCCATCCACGCCGAAGGTGCAAAAGCCTCGATCCAACTCGGCCATTGCGGCAATATGACCCATCGGGCCACTTGCGGCTGCACTCCGGTCGGTGCATCCGGCGGGTTCAACATATATTCCCCGACTTTCGTGAGGAAGCTCCGCAGGGATGACATCGACAGGATAGTGGCGGCTTTCGGCGAGGCGGTGTGCCTTGCCCGCGAGGCCGGCTTCGACTGCGTGGAGATTCACGCCGGGCACGGCTATCTCATCAGTCAGTTCCTCTCGCCCTACACCAATCGCAGGAGGGACGAGTTCGGCGGGAGTCTGGACAATCGTATGCGCTTCATGCGTATGGTTATGAAGGAGGTTATGAAAGCCGCCGGGGACGATATGGGAGTGCTTGTGAAGATGAATATGCACGACGGCTTCCGCCGCGGGATGCAGACTGAGGAATGTCTGGAGGTGGCGAAGGAACTTCAGAAGACGGGCGCCCACGCGCTTGTGCTGTCGGCGGGTTTCGTGAGCAGGGCCCCGATGGAGGTGATGAGGGGGTCGATGCCCGTAAGGACGCTGCGTTATTATATGGATATGAAGCGCTTCTGGTGGCTCAAGGCAATGCTCGCCCTCGCGGGCGGGATTCTTATCCCACCGGTACCGTACAAGGAGGCGTATTTCCTTGACGAGGCCAAACTTTTCAGGGAGGCGCTCGATATGCCGCTGGTATATGTGGGCGGTATGGTATCCCTCCCCAAGATGGAGGAGGTCATCGGAAGCGGCTTCGTGGCTCTCCAGATGGCGCGTGCCCTTGTGCGCGATACCGATTTCATAAACAAGCTCCGGAACGGAGAACAGACCTGCAGCGGATGCGGTCACTCCAACTACTGCATAGGGCGTATGTACACGCTCGAGATGAAGTGACACAGCTGCGTGGACGACCTGCCGGATTGCCTGCGGAGGGAAATCGCAAAATCGGAAGGGAGATGAGCCCAAGGCATACGGCGGTCATAACGGGCGCGACGGGAGGTATGGGCTCCGCCGCTGTCAGGGCGCTTGCCCTTGACGGATGGAAGGTCATCGCCGCCTGCCGGAATACGGCCGCCGGTGACAGCCTGCGAAGCCGCATCCTCGGGGAAATTCCCGGCGCGGACGTGGACGTGAGGTATATTGACCTTGCTTCATTCGCGGACGTGGCGGCCTTCGTGAGGGACCTGCCCGCAGGGCCGGTTGACGCCCTGTTCAACAACGCCGGAATAATGAACCGCTATCCGAAGAAGACGGTTGACGGCTATGAGAATACCTTCCAGACCAATTTCCTCGCGCCGGCGATTCTGACTTCGCTGATGCTGCCCAGGCTCAGCCGCAATGCAAGGATAGTCAGTATGGTGTCGCTTTCGGCAAAGTACGGCCGGTTGCGCCGCGACGCCTTCGGGGGTCACCGGTTCAGCCAGCTGGGCAGTTATGCCGACTCCAAGTGCGCGCTGCTTGTGTACAGTGCGGCCCTGGCCCGGCGGCTTCCGGCTATGGGCTATCCCGATATCCGTGTCAACGTGTCCGACCCCTGGATAGTCGATACCGGTATGATTCGTCTGGACAGATGGTTCGACCCTGTCGCCGACAGGATTTTCCGCCCCGTCTGCTTCTCTCCCGAAAGGGGTGTGGCCCCGGCGCTGAGGGCTATGACCACCGACCGTACCGGCTGTTACTTCGTTGGCGGACGCACGCGGCGCATACCTCGCTGGGCCGGAAACCATCCCCTTTCGGACTGGCTCTGGGACGAGACTTCGGGGATAATGGCACGGCTTTGAAAAAGGTAAGAATAATGGGCGTCCTGAATCTGTCGCCGGACTCGTTCACGGAGTCCAGCAGGTTCGATTTCTCCGTTCTCCGGAGCGGCGCCGACATCGTGGACATAGGGGCCGTGAGTTCGCGGCCGGGTGCGGATGAGGTCAGCCCGGAGCAGGAGTGGAGCAGATTGGAGCCCGTACTGAAGGCTGTGGCCGGTTCCGGGTTGGAGTTCTCGGTCGACACCACCCGTGCGGTGATTGCGCGCAGGGCATACGAAGTGCTGGGGCATTTCACGGTCAACGATATCCGTGCGGGAGAGGATGACCCGGAGATGCTTCCCACGGTGGCGCAGCTGGGACTCGGATATGTCGCGATGCACAGCCGCGGCAATCCCCGCACTATGGACGGGCTCTGCGACTATCCCGACGGAGGGGTGGTGTGTGAACTGGTGCGGTATTTCACCGGATTCGCCGCAAGGGCTGACGCCTGCGGGCTGACGGACTGGATCATCGACCCGGGCCTGGGGTTCGCGAAGACGCCGGCCCAGTGTATGGAGGTGCTTGAGAACCTTGAGCGCCTTTCCGCCCTCGGCCACCCGGTCCTCGTCGGCGCGGCGGACAAGCGCTTCACCGCCGGTGACACTGAAAATATCCACCGCCTTGCCCTCCGGCACGGGGTGGATATTCTCAGGGTTCACGACGTCGCGGCCTGCCGCCGCACGGTGGAGGACTTCCTCAACGGCCGACGGCCTTCACGATAGCGTCCGTATCGCCGTTCCTCATCGACGTCTGTTCGCCGGAGCCGAGATTCTTTATCTGGACTGTGCCCGCTTCGATTTCGTTCTCTCCGCATATGGAGATGTAGGGGATGTTTTTCCTTGCGGCATAGTCGAACTGCTTCTTGAGTTTGGCGGGCTCTGGATAAATCTCCACGCTTACCCCGCGCTCCCTCAGGGCCGCCGCAACCGGCATCACGTATGCCGCCTCCGCGGCGCCCATATTGGCGAAAAGCAGGTCCGTGGTCGTCCCCAGAGTCTTCGGGAAGGCGTCGAGGGCCTTCAGTACGTCATATATCCTGTCCGCGCCGAAGCTGACCCCCACTCCGGACATATCCGGAAGACCGAAGATACCGGTCAGGTTGTCGTAGCGGCCGCCTCCGCAGATGGAGCCAATCTGCACGTCGTCCGCCTTCACCTCGAAAATCGCTCCCGTATAGTAGTTGAGCCCTCTGGCAAGCGAAAGGTCCAGTTCGGTGCGGGAGCCGACGCTCGCACCGGCGATGAGTCCGAACAGTTCCTCCAACTCGTCGAGACCCTTGAGGCCCGCTTCGGAGGAGGCCATCATCGAGCGCATCGCCGTTATCTTCGCGGCATTGTCGCCGTCCAGAGTCAGCACGGGCTCCAGTACCTTGAGAGCCCTGTCGCCCAGCCCCTTGTCCCTGAGTTCGGCCTTGACCGCGTCAAGACCCACCTTTTCGAGTTTGTCGATGGCCACCGTTATGTCCACCACCTTGTCCGGGGCCCCGCATATCTGCGCGAGTCCGGAGAGGAGCTTGCGGTTGTTGATTTTGATTGTCACGCTTATCCCGAGCAGGCTGAACACCCTGTCGATTATCTGGACGAGCTCCAGTTCGCAC
The DNA here is from genome assembly GCA_024401995.1 of Bacteroidales bacterium. Classification (GTDB taxonomy): domain Bacteria; phylum Bacteroidota; class Bacteroidia; order Bacteroidales; family UBA932; genus Cryptobacteroides. Next base: position 25,910 of record JAKSJZ010000008.1, on the reverse strand, counting down.
ATCTGGGAACGGGAGCCTATCGCGTCCGCGTCACACTGCCAGAACTCGCGGTAGCGGCCTTTCTGGGGCCTGTCCGCACGCCATACCGGCTGCATCTGGAAGCGCTTGAAGGGGAAGGCCAGTTCGCCCTGGTGCTGGACGACATATCTGGCGAACGGTACCGTGAGGTCATATCTCAAGCCTTTCTCGCAGACTTTCGACGTCAGCGCCCTGGAGTCTGTCGAACCGTCCCCGCAGACGGGGATGTCAACCCCGGCGAAGGCGTCTCCGGAGTTGAGGATGCGGTAAAGGAGCTTGTCCCCCTCGTCGCCGTACTTGCCCAGAAGGGTGGAGAGGTTCTCCATCGCGGGAGTCTCTATCTGTGCGTATCCGAAACTGCGGAACACCTTGCGGATTGTGTCGAAAATATGGTTGCGTTCCGCCATCTCCGCCTGGGAGAAGTCTCTGGTCCCTTTGGGTATGGAAGGTTTTTGTGGCATCGGTATTGAAAATAATCTTACAAATTTACTATTTTTGACGACAGTTACAAAAATTGGAATATGAAGGATTTTCTGAAAACAGTATTGGCGGTGGTGGTCGGCCTTATTGCCGTTTCCGTCATCTCCGGTATCTTCACTATGGCCGTAATCGGCTCGATTGCCCTCGCGGGCAAGTCCGCCCCCGTGCTCCCGAAGAGCGGAGTGCTTAAAATCGATCTTTCGTCGGATTGTCTGGCGGAACAGTCGCAGAGTCTGGACCCCATATCGTCGCTGAAGGGGGAGCAGTCCCGCACGATAGGTATCTATGATGCCTGCAGGGCGGTAAGGCTGGCTGCGGATGACCCTGCGGTCAAGTTCATATATGTCAGGGCCGACGCAAACGCGTCTTCCATCTCCTATCTCGAGGAGTTGAGGGCTGCCCTTGCGGACTTCAGGGAAAAGGGCTCGAAGGCGGTCATCACCTATATGGAGTCTCCCAATATCCCCGGTATGTATATCGGCTCCGTGTCAGACAGGATTTATCTCACCTCCTGCGACGGCTCCAATCCTATGTTCTTCGGACTTACGGCGAGGCTCACATACTTCGGCGACGCCCTCAAGGCTTTGGGAGTCAACGTGCAGCTGATACGCCACGGCAAGTACAAGTCCGCCGGCGAGCCCTTCGTCCGCAGCACGCCCAGCGAGGAGAACCTGACCCAGTACCGCGAACTGCTCGGCTCCCTGTGGAGCACGGTCGGGGGTGCCATAGCCGAGGGCTGCGGTATCGGAATCGACAGGCTCGACAGGATGATTGACAACCTTGAACTGGGGGAGTGCGCCGACTTCGTGAAGGCCGGTCTTGCCGATTCGCTGATGTCCCGCACGGGACTGGAGCAGAAGGTGGCGGAGCTTGCGATGGAATCTTCCTACGGGGACGTCGATTGGATTCTTCTGGACGAGTACGTGAAAGTCAAGTGCGCCCAGCGCAAATCCGCACACGAAAAGATAGCCGTCATATATGCCGACGGCGATATAGTCGACGGGCGTTCCGTTGAGCCCGGCAAGGTTTGCGGCGACCCCTTTGCGAAGACGGTTGCGCAGGTCCGGGCCGATTCGTCGGTAAAGGCGGTGGTATTCAGGGTCAATTCCCCTGGAGGAAGCGTGCTTGCATCCGAGAAGATTCTCGACGAGATAAGGCAGCTCAAGGCAGTCAAGCCCGTGGTCGCCTCGTACGGTAGTTATGCGGCGTCGGGCGGTTATTGGATTTCCAACTGCTGCGACAGGATTTTCTCCGACGCGACCTGCCTTACAGGCTCGATAGGGGTGTTCAGTATGATTCCCGACGTGAGCGGGACACTTAAGGAGAAGGCCCATATCGGAGTGTATGCGGTCAATACCCACGATCACAGCAATATATTCTCCCTGACCCACCCCCTGTCCGAGTCCGAGAGGGCTTATATGCAGCGTTCGGTGGAAGGCATCTACTCAAGGTTCGTGGACATCGTCGCCGGGTCGCGTTCGCTTGATCCCGAATATGTGGATGAGATTGGTCAGGGCCGTGTCTGGAGCGGCGTGGCCGGAGTGGAGAAGGGGCTTGTTGACGAGGTCGGCGACCTGTCGGATGCAATCGCGTACGCCGCCTCGCTGATAGGAAAGGATGATCCGGAGGACTGCGGGATTGTCTCCTATCCGGGAGTGCCCGATACAATGGAGCAGCTGATGATGATGTTCAACGGTCTTTCGAATCCTTCCGACAGGGACATCAGCGCGTATGTCGACTGGTTCAAGTCCTATCGTGACGGGAGGAGCGAGATGACTTTCGCACGGCTCCCGTTCCGGGTTGAGATAAGGTAGGATTATTTCCTGCGGCTTATGAGCGCGAGGGTGGCGGTCGATTCCGTCACCTTCGCCTTTTCATCCACCCGTTCGCACAGCAGTGCGGCGACGTGGCTTCCGTCCATCTCCACAACCTTCGCCGAGGCCTTGAGGTCGAGGTCGTACTTCAGGTCGGAGAGAAGGTCCGAGACCTTTTTCTTCCCCTTCCCGGAGCCGCCGGCCCTGAGACCGATGGGGTTGAGCCAGTCGCCGGGACGCCAGACTCTTATGACCGGGGGCTGCGGCAGTGCGCCGGCATCGAGGACTGTCATATCCCCGTCCAGCCTGAAATCGGCCGGGAGACCCCTGCGGAGATATTGGTCCCTGGTGAGCAGTTCCACGTCGAATTCCGCCGCCGGGTCGTCTCCGTCCAGAATCAGGCTCCCGGAGTCGGCGAGCACTTTTCCGAAGCGCTTGCCGGCTATGCTGCCTCCGCTTTCGATCAGCGATTCGAGGTCGCTGAGGGCGCTGCGGCTCAACATCCCGTTGCAGACCCTTTGAAGGACATATTTCCAGTGCTTGAGTTCCCTGAGCTTCCCCAGCGAGACGTGGACCCTTTCCGACGAGTCTGTATAGAGTATCGTTCCGAGGCTCTCCCTGAAGTAGTCCTCCGCTATGTCATCGGCCATGGCTATCCTTTCTGCATCCTCCGCGAGAGTGCGGACAAACGACGGGTTGAGTTTCTTGAATATGGGAAAAACCTCGCTGCGAATCGAGTTGCGTTTGAAGACGGTGGAGGAATTGGTGCTGTCCTCGCGCCAGGACTTGCCCTCCGCTTCCATCCATTCCCGTATCTGTTCACGGCTCGTGCCGAGCAGCGGGCGGAGTATCTTCATCCCCTCGAAGTCCGTCTCCCGCGTATTGCCTCCCATTCCGCGGAGGCCTCTGGTGCCGGTGCCGCGAAGCAGGTTGAGTATCATTGTCTCGGCGTTGTCGTTGGCGTTGTGCGCGACGGCGGTGGCATCGAACCCCTCGGTTACGCAGAGCGTCTTGAACCAGCGGTAGCGCAGTTCACGCGCCGCCATCTCTATGCTGATTCCGTTCGCGTCCGCATAAGCGCCGGTGTCGAAGCGCTTCGAGTGGAAGGGTACCGAATGGCTGCGGCACCATCCCCTGACGAATCTCTCGTCATCGTCCGACTCTTTCCCGCGCAGTCCGAAATTGCAGTGGGCCACGCCGAACGCCGCGCCCGGAAACAGTTCCGGCGCCCTTTCGGCGAGGTACATCGAGTCAATCCCCCCGCTTACTGCGAGAAGGATTTTCACTGTTTGTTCCTTATCAGGTACGTGAAGCTTACGGAGAAGAATTCCTTGAACTGCACGCGGCTTGTCTTGCCATCGATTGTCACCAGAGGGTCATAGATGAGCCAGGTGTCCAGACCGAGCCTGAAAAGCTTGGATATCTGCCAGGATATCTTGTTGTCCCAGTTGATGCGGTTGTACACGAAAGGCTTGTTGAGGTAGTCGGTGAAAAGCACGAGCTGGGTCTCGTAACCGAACTTGTCGTTGATTTCGAACTTCGCGTTGGCCTTTATCTGGGCACCGAACTGGAACAGCAGGCCCCTGTATCCCGCGTCGGGGTTCTCCGGGTCCTTGAGCTTCATACCGTACGAGGCTTTCAGCTCGTCTATGCGGCAGATTGTGAAACCTCCGGTGAGCGGGGCTATGTTGACGTTGAACCAGGAGGTCGGCTTCCATTCCATACCGAGAGCCAGATTGGTGTAGGCCGGTGCGAAGATGCTCGACTTGAGGGTGCCGACCCACTTGCCGTCCTCCCCCTGCTGGTAGTTGTCCCTTGTGTCGGAGAACTGTGAACGGAAGTCCAGCGAGGCCGTGTAGTTCCACTTGCTCTTTGCGGCTGTCTTGTAGGCGAACTTGCTTTCCAGGTAGATGCGGTCGTTGCTCTTCTGCAGGAGGTTGGCCTTGTCGGACGACCAGAGGAAGCCGTAGTCGAGCTGGAGACGGTTGTTCCAGGTCGTAAGGTCCTTCTCGAAATCTATCTTGCCGTCCAGACCGGCGGTGAGGGATATCGTGTTGTTGCCGCCGGCCGCCCAGTTGACAAGACCGGTCTGGCTGAGGCCCACGTTGATTCCGAGCGATCTTGTCCAGTAGTCCGGCTTGGTCTCTGCCGCCTTTTGGTCTGCGGAAGACTCTACGAGCGCGGCTGCAGCCTGTTCCGCCGCGCTTTCGGGAGTTTGTGATGCCGCCTGCAGGCAAAGTGCCGTCAATGCAGGCAGAATGAGAATAAGTTTCTTCATATATTACGGTTTCTAATACGATATGGCGAACACCACCCTGCGGTGCGACGGCTTTCCGGAATAGATGCACTTTCCTTCCTCCTCGCACACCACGCTGTCGATGGGGATGCAGCGTATCGTGGCTTTCGTCTCGTCCTTTATCGCCTGCTCCGTCTCCGTGGTGCCGTCCCAGTGGCAGAGCAGGAAGCCGCCCTTCTGAATCTCGGTCTTGAACTCCTCCCAGGAATCGCATTTGCGGATCAGGGTGTCGCGGCCGGCAAGGGCCTTGTCATAGATATTCTGCTGGATGGTGTCGAGCAGGGCATCGACTTTGGAGGCGATACCCTCCACCGGCATATTCTCCTTGGTAAGGGTGTCGCGCCTGGCGACCTCCACGGTACCTTCCTCAAGGTCGCGCGGGCCCATCGCGAGCCTTACGGGCACTCCCTTGAGCTCCCATTCCGCAAACTTGAAGCCGGGGCGCAGGGTGTCCCTCCCGTCAATCTTCACGCTGTGGCCGGCCGCCTCGAGCTCTTTTTTGACGGTCTCGAAAACGGATATGAGCTTGAGCCTTTCCTCTTCGGTCTTGTAAATCGGGACCATCACAACCTGTATCGGCGCGAGGGCGGGGGGAAGGACCAGTCCGTTGTCGTCGCCGTGAGCCATTATGAGTGCGCCCATAAGCCTCGTGCTTACGCCCCAGGATGTCGCCCAGACGTATTCGAGCTTGCCCTCGGCATTGGCGAACTGAACGTCGAAGGATTTCGCGAAGTTCTGGCCCAGGAAGTGGGACGTTCCGGCCTGGAGAGCCTTACCGTCCTGCATCATGGCCTCTATCGTCAGCGTGTCGAGGGCGCCGGCGAACCTTTCGTTGGGGCTCTTGTGCCCCACGATGACAGGCATCGCCATCACGTTGCGCGCGAAGTCGGCATAGATCTTGACCATTTCGTTGGCCTTGGCTTCCGCTTCCTCCGCGGTGGCGTGGGCCGTATGGCCTTCCTGCCAGAGGAACTCCGACGTGCGCAGGAACGGCCTGGTACGCATCTCCCAGCGCACCACGTTGCACCACTGGTTGCACAGGATGGGCAGGTCGCGCCAGGATTTCACCCAGTTCTTATATACGCTCCATATTATGGTCTCGGAGGTGGGCCTTACAATCAGCTCCTCCTCCAGCTTTGCGTCCGGGTCGACGATGACGCCCCTGCCGTCAGGGTCGTTCATAAGCCTGTGATGGGTCACCACCGCACATTCCTTCGCGAATCCCGCCACGTGCTCGGCCTCGCGGCTGAAGAAGCTCTTCGGGATGAAAAGGGGGAAATATGCGTTCTGCACCCCCGTAGCCTTGAACATCCCGTCGAGAATCGACTGCATCTTCTCCCATATGGCATAGCCGTACGGTTTGATGACCATACATCCCCTGACGGCCGACTGCTCGGCCAGGTCCGCCTTGACCACAAGGTCGTTGTACCATTGTGAATAATTCTCCTTACGGTTTGTTACCTCTTTTGCCATATCGGTTGATTTTCTTCTAATTTTTTCCAAAATTTGTAGCGCCGTGTTGACCTGTGGTGGGACGGCGCGTCCAAATGGTGACGTTGGAAATCCAACGGATGCAAAGATAAAAACTTTTTATGACAGGAGGACAGATTATGAAGAGGAGTGTAGTTTTTTTGGCAATGGCCCTGTTCGCAGCAGTCTCCTGCGGCACTTTCGGCCAGTATTCCGGTATGCAGATGTTCAGCGACGGAGTCTATGCCACTCCGACCAGCCAGCCCGCCGTCTTGTCGAAGGAGGATTTCGCAAGGAGGGCGGCCAACAACCTTGCCGCCGAAAAGTCACGCAAGCAGCGTGACACGCTTGTCGTGCTGCTTGATGACCGCAGCGCGGCTTCGGTCTCAATAGCCCTGGGGCTCTGGCCGGCGTTCATCGGCGCCTGGCGCTACGGCCCCTGGTTCTATGACCCCTGGTGGTGCGGCCCCTACTGGGGAGATCCCTGGTTCCGCCCCTGGCATTATTATGACCCCTGGTATCGTCCGTGGGGACCTTATTATCCGCACAGACCGGTTCCTTACGTGCCGGTAGTGTATAATCCCAGGCCTGCGGGCAGCGCGGCGCACGGATACGTCTATCCGCGCGGTGACGGTTATCCCGGTGCGTCGAGAGGCTCCGGCTCCGTGCCGCCTTCCACTTATGGAGGCAGCCGGCGGGCTTCATCGCCGACTTCCGGCTACCGCAGCGGCTCTTCCGACTATCGCGGAAGTTCCGGCAGTTATCCCGCCGGCCGTACCGGAGGCTATTCGCGCAGCAGTTCCGGCAGTTATTCCACCGGCAGCAGTTCCGGCAGCTACTCCGGAGGCAGCCGTTCGGGAGGGTACTCCGGCGGCTCGTCCGGCGGATATTCCGGTGGCGGATACAGAGGTGGCGGCGCTGCTGTTGGAGGCGGCTCACATCGCAGGTAAAAGGACTTAACCTTAAGCAAAATATGATTATGAAAAGAGTTGTTTTGATGTTTTCGGCGGCCCTCGCCAGTATGGGGACCCTGTTCGGACAGGGTTTCGTGACCGGTGCCGCAGGTTTTATGGACAATGGCATCGCCTATGGCGAGAGCTCATATTTCGGCACGGCGCGTTCGATGGCGCTGGGCAATGCGCTGACTTCCGTCGGCGGAGACCAGGGGTCAATCCCCATCAACCCCGCCGGTGCGGCAGTGGCGCCCTATTCGCAGGCTTCGGTTACCGCCGGTGCGTCAATCTCGTCGGTCAACGCCGCCTATGCACCTGCCTACGGTGATGCATACGGCAACGGTGTACGTTCGAACGCCGCCGGCTTCGTGCTGCCTAGCGTCGGCGCTACAATGCGCCTGAATATGGGCTCGACAGGGCTCAAGGGTATGACGTTCTCCATCCTTTACGGGACCGAACGCCAGTATCTTTCGCGTATCGGGGCTTCCGGCTCGCAGAGCGCACCCTATATGACCTCGATGTGCGGGGCCTTCGCGTATGCGGCAACTGCGGACGGGCTCGATCCGAACCTGCCGTACGAGACCAGGTACAACGGAGCCTATGACTGGGGCGAGGTGGCCGCTTACGGCGGCAATCTCATCGGCTACTCGGAGAGGCTCGGCAAGTTCATCCCCTCCACCCAGAACGAGGACGGGGAGACGGTGAGCGGGACGAAGCTTGACCAGGCGTACAGCAGGAACAGTTCCGGCAAGAAGGACGACATCATCTTCAATATGGCGTTCCAGATAGGGGACAACGTGTATCTTGGTATGACCCTGGGAGTGCCTATGGTGCGCTACAGGGATGAGCGTTCCATCAGCGAGATGTCGGTCGGCTCGCCGATTCCGGTTACATTCGAGGGTGAGGAGACGACTTCTTTCAAGAGGGCCGACTACTCTTCCGTTCTCTCGACCAGGATGACCGGTATATATGGCAAGTTCGGCATCATATGGAGGGCGGGTGACGTCTTCCGCTTCGGTGCGGCAATCAAGACCCCCACGCGCTTCAACGTGAACGAGACATATACGCTGATGGCGGCATCGTCATACAACAACGGCAAGTATTTCAGCGATTCGCCATCCTATCCCGACGAGTTCAACTATGTGTTCACGTCGCCCTTCGAGTTCAACGTGGGAGCCTCGATGGTTTTAGGCAAAGCCGGGCTGGTGAGCGTGGATTATGAGCTTATGGACTATCATACGATGAGGTACAGTACCGGTACCGCCGGGTATTTCGACGCGACGAACAACACGATAAGGAACTTCTGCGGCGTGTCGCATATGCTCAGGGTCGGCGCAGAGCTGAGGCTCAACACGTATGTGTCGGCAAGGGTGGGGTACAACCTGCTTACAAACCCCGAGAAATACTATGAGTACGGCAACGGGGAAAAGATTTATGCTTCCGACTGGGACGGCACGCCCTTGTCCGGCGGCAGCGCCAGGTATGTGCCGGGGCTTGTCAAGCATACGGCCAGCGTCGGTCTGGGGTATTCCTCGCCGGGCTCCTTCTTCGCCGACCTGGCGGTGAGGGCCACGTTTGACCCCACGAGAAATTTCGGACTCTATATTGATTATGACAGAGCCGTAAGTTCTCCCGACGTGAGGTTCCGCCGCACTCTCTGGGACGTGGTGGCGACCATAGGCTGGAGATTCTAAACCATATTGATATTATGCAGATAAGCGCTCGCGAACTTGCCGAGATCCTCCACGGTGACGTTGAGGGCAATCCCGACGTTGTGGTCAAGACTTTTGCAAAGATAGAGCACGGCAGGCCGGGGGCTCTGAGTTTTTACGCCAATCCGAAGTATGAGAAGTATGTCTATGAATCCCGTTCCGACATCCTTCTGGTCAACAGGGATTTTGTACCCCAGAAGCCCGTCAAGCCCACTCTGGTGAAGGTCGATGACGCCTATTCCGCGCTGGCGGAGATACTTGGCTACGTGGCCTCGCAGAGAAAGAAGTACAGGCGTCACCGCGGCCGCTGCCGCATAGCCTGCTCGGCGAGAATCGGCCGCAGGGTCTGGGTGGGGGATTTCGTGAAGATAGGCGCCCGTTCCAGGGTCGGCGACTTCACGAAGATATATGACAACGTGACCATAGGCCATAACGTGACGATAGGCAGCAGGTGCATCATCTATCCCGGGGTGACAATCTTCGCGGATACGGTGATAGGGGACAGGACAATCCTGCATTCGGGCTGCGTCATAGGCGACGACGGCTTCGGCAATGCACCCCAGGAGGACGGCACCTGGAAGAAGATAGAGCATTGCGGCAACGTCATCATCGGCAATGACGTGGAGATAGGCTCGAACACCACAGTCGACAAGGCTCCGATGGAGTCCACGATTATCGGCAACGGAGTGAGAATCGACAACCTGTGCCAGATTGCGCACAACGTCATCGTCGGCGACAATACCGTGATGGCGGCCCAGACCGGTATCGCCGGCTCGACGCAGATAGGGAGGAACTGCATCTTCGCCGGGCAGGTGGGACTCGCGGGCCATCTGAAGGTTGCGGACAAGACCACGCTCTGTGCACAGTCGGGACTTATAGGCAATGTGCGCGGGGAGGGGGAGGTGCTGATAGGCACCCCGGCCATTCCGCGCAACGTCTTTATGCGCGCCTACGTCAAGTTCAAGTCTTCTGGTGAAGAATAAAAAATTTTGAGTATCTTTGCGCGTCTTATGAAGCAACGGACGCTAAAAAGAAGATACTCGTTCGAAGGAAAGGGCCTGCATACGGGAGTCCGCTCCCATATGGTCGTCGGCCCGGCTCCGGAGAATACCGGCATAAGGTTCCTCAGGATTGACCTGGGACCTGATGCCTTTGTGGATGCCGTCGCTTCAAACGTGAGTTCGACGTCCAGGAGTACCACGATTTCCGCGCCGAAGAGGGTGAAGGTATCGACAATAGAGCATCTTATGTCGGCCTTGACCGGGTTGGGAGTAGACAATGCGCTGATAAGTATAGATGCCGGGGAAGTTCCGATACTCGACGGAAGCGCGAAGCCGTATGTCGAGGCTTTTCTCGCGGACGGCCTTGAAGAGCAGAATGCCGAGCGCAAGTGGCTGGAGTTGAAGGCTCCGATTGAGTACAAGGACAGCAGGTCGGGGGCGTACATACGCATCGAGCCTTCCGATACCCCGCTGTACGAGAGTACGATAGACTTCAATTCGAAGGTGCTGGGAGTCCAGAAGGTGACGTGGAGCCCGGATATGGATTATGCCGCGGAACTTGCTCCGTGCAGGACTTTCTGCTTCCTCCACGAGATACAGCACCTCGCAGCCCTGGGGTTGGTGAGGGGAGGCGACGTGGAGAACGCGATAGTGATAGTCGAGAGGCCGGTGAGCGAAAGAATGCTCGGGATGCTCTCCCGCAGGTTCCACCAGCCGATGTTGAGCGTTACCCCGGAGGGGTATCTGAGCAATGTCGTCCTGCATTTCCCGGACGAATGCGGCAGGCACAAGCTTATGGACTTGATAGGTGACATCCGTCTCGCGGGCGGTTTCGTGAAGGCGAAGATTACGGCGTTCAAGCCGGGCCATTCCGTCAACACCGCCGCTGCCAGGATGTTGTGCGACTCGATATTCAACAGTTGACAAAATTTTTCTGAAATGGCAAAAATCCATCCTTTGGCTACAGTGAGCCCCAACGCGAAACTGGCCGATTCGGTCGAGGTGGGACCGTATGCATATATAGACGATAACGTGGAGATAGGCGAGGGGTGCAGAATCCTTCCTCACGCGACGATATTCTCATACGTGAAGATGGGCAGGGACTGCACCGTCTTTCCCGGCGCGGTGGTGGGCGGTATCCCGCAGGACATCAAGTTCGCCGGTGAGGTCAGTTACGTGGAGATAGGCGACAGGGTGAACATCCGCGAGTGCGCGACCATCAACCGGGGCACCGCCGCCAGCGGCAAGGGTGTCACGCGCATCGGCAGCGACGTGCTTTTGATGTCATACACTCACGTTGCCCACGATTGCACGGTGGGCGACCATTGCATCCTTGTAAGTTTCGTGGGCATAGCCGGCGAGACGGACGTCGACGACTGGGCGATTCTCGGAGGCAGTACGGTGGCGCACCAGTTCTCCAAGATAGGGAAGCATGCCATAGTGAGCGGCGGCTCGAAAATCAACAAGGACATTCCTCCCTATTCGATGATAGGCCGCGACCCCATAGAGTATGTGGGTGTCAACAGGGTGGGCCTTATGCGCAGGGGTTTCTCATCCGCGCAGATAGAGACGATAAAGGATATCTACGATACCATCTACAACAGCGGGCTGAACGTTTCCGATGCCTGCTGCAAGGTTGAACTCGGTTTTCCTCCCAGCCCGGAGCGTGACGAGATTCTCTCGTTCATACGCGCGTCGAAGAGGGGGATTGTGAGGAGTTCGGATTCGAATTCGAGGGGGGCCATAGAATAGATTCGCGACAGATGGTCCTGCTTTCAACGGCTTTCTGTCCTCCCGTAGATTATTTCGCCGTGCTGGCGGGCAGCCCCCGCGTCTGCATAGAGGCGTCCGAACATTACTGCAAGCAGTCATACCGCAACCGCTGCGTGTTCCTGTCCCCCGGAGGGCCGGAGTCCGCGGTTGTGCCCGTAGTCCATTCCGGAGACTTGTTCCGCACGCCCATAACGGAGGTGAAGGTGGATTATTCCACTCCGTGGGTGAGAAGGTTCGAATATGCGCTGGAGTCGGCCTATTCGTCATCGCCTTTCTTCGAGTATTACAGGGACGGGCTCTTTGCAATCCTGGATTCGCGCCCTTCAAGGCTCTGGAACCTGAATTCGCGGATAACCGGATATATGGTGGAGAAGTTCGGCCTTTGCGTCGACATCGCCTTCACTTCCGGGTACGTCGAGGCGGGGACGGAGGGGGTGCGTGACTTTCGGGATGCGATTCACCCGAAGCGGAGTCCCGTGCTGGAAGTACCCGCGTATTGGCAGGTGTTCGGGGAGAAGTACGGCTTCGTGCCCGGCCTTTCCGCGCTGGACCTGCTCTTCAACGAGGGGCCGGAAGCCGTCTGCGTACTTCGGGCGGGAGCCGGAACAATATCTGCAAACCACAATAATTGATGCATATCATGAAAAAATTACTGACTCTTTTGTGCGCCGCGGCGTTTTGTATGCCGCTTGCCGCCGGATCGAAGATTGACGGGGACGCCCGCCGCAGGGCGGAGGATATCGTCTCCCGTATGACTCTCGAGGAGAAATGCAGGCTCATTCACGGGGAACAGGGGAAGAGCGAATATGCCGACGGGTTCCACATTATGCCCAATGACAGGCTCGGAATACCCGCCGTGAGGATGGCTGACGGCCCCCAGGGCGTGAGGAACAACACCCGCAGCACCTATTATCCCTGCGGCATCTCCCTTGCCGCCTCCTGGAACAGGACCGTCGCAGGCGGAGTGGGCGGCGGCATAGGTACGGACGCCCGCGCCCGCGGGGTGGGGATTATGCTATGCCCGGGCGTGAACATCTACAGGACGGCTTTGTGCGGCCGCAATTTCGAGTATTACGGTGAGGACCCCTTCCTGGCGTCCGAGACCGCGGCGGCCTATATCGGGGGGATGCAGAGCAAGGGGGTAATGTCCACCATCAAGCACTTCGCCCTCAACAATCAGGAGTATGACCGCCACCGCACGGGCTCCTATGCGGATGAAAGGACCATCAACGAGATATATTTCCCCACGTTCCGGAAGGCCGTCGAGAAGGCGGACGTGGCCTGCGTGATGACAAGCTACAACTTCCTGAACAGCGTCCACGCTTCCGAGAACGCCTGGCTCATAGAGTCCAACCTGAGGAAGTGGGGGTTCGAGGGCATAGTGATGTCCGACTGGACTTCGACATACACCACCTACGGATGCCTGGTGAGCGGCCTTGACCTCGAGATGCCTCACGGCGACGTGCTGAACTACGAGGCGGTGCGCGGTTTTGTGGAGAACGGTGTCGTGGACGAGGCGCAGATTGACCGCAAGTGCGTCCATATCCTGCAGTCCCTCATCGCATACGGATTTCTGGACAATGAGGTGCAGGATACGTCCATTCCGGAGGATTGCGACGAGTCCCGTGCCAGTGCGCTCGCCGCAGCCCTGGAGGGCCCCGTGATGCTCAAGAACGACGGAGTCCTGCCGCTGAGGAGGTCATCGAAGAAGATCATTGTGCTGGGGCCCAATGCCGACAGGGTGCCTTTCGGCGGAGGAAGCGGCTCAATGACCCCTGTCGAGGGCAGGAACGTCACTCTGTATGCCGGGCTTTCAAGGCTCAGGGGTTATAAGGTGGAGTTGATGGACTGGCAGAATCCCGATTATGATCTCCTGCGTAAGGCGGGTACCGTCATATATGCCGGCGGTTTCGACCACGACAGCGAGTCCGAGGGTTTCGACCGCACGTATGAACTTCCCGAAGGGCAGAACGAGACCATAGCCAGGTTGGCTGAGGCGAATGCCAATCTGGTCGTCGTGATTTATTCCGGCGGCGAGGTGGATGTCAGGCCCTGGCTGGACAAGGCGGCCGGTCTGGTCATGGCGTGGTATCCCGGTCAGGAGGGCGGTACCGCGATGGCGTCCATCCTTTCCGGAGCGGTATCTCCTTCCGGCAGGCTCCCCTTCACGTTCTGGGGCAGTCTGGAAGCCAATCCGGCCTATGCCAACTACCATGCTTCCGACAATCCGAGCAGGAGAAAGAGCGACAGGAAGTTCGCCGAGTACAAGGAGGGCATATTCCTGGGTTACCGCGGTATGGAACGTTTCGGCGTGAAGCCGCTGTTCCCGTTCGGATATGGCCTTACATATTCCTCCTTTGCGTATTCCGATATCGACGTCGCAACGGCGGAGGAAGGCCTTGAAGTGAAGTTCAAGGTGACGAACACCGGGCGGTGCAGGGCCGCCGAAGTGGCTCAGATATATCTTGCTCCCATCGGGTCGGAGGTGCTGAAGCCTTCCATCGAACTCAAGGGTTATGAGAAGGTGGCGCTCGACCCCGGCAAGTCGGTGACGCTGACCGTCAAGGTGCCGTATTCTTCGATATCCCACTATGATACCGGAGTGCACGACTGGGTATGCGACCACGGGCGTTATCGCGTACAGGTGGCGGCATCTTCCACGGACGTCCGTCTTTCGGAGGAGATTGTAATAAAGTGAGAGTTATGAAGGAAGCGAAGAACAAGTATATGCAGCTTGCCATAGAGCAGGCCAGGACAGGTATCCACGTGCGCCACGGCGGACCTTTCGGGGCGGTGATAGTGAAGGACGGCGTCATTGTGGGGAGAGGCCACAACAGGGTCGTCAAGAGCAACGACCCCACCTGCCACGGCGAGATAGCGGCGATAAGGGACGCCGGAGAGAATCTGGGCACGTTCGACTTGAGCGGGTGCGAGATTTATACAACGGGGGAGCCCTGCCATATGTGTCTGTGTGCCTGCCTGTGGGCGAATATCAGCCGTGTATATTACGGTTGCACGATAGAGGACAACGGCAGGATAGGCTTCCGCGACGACAAGTTCGACGGCATCTTCGAGGGGAGGGACAAGTTGAAGGACTACCTTGTGGAGATGGACCGGGAAGCGTGTCTTGACCTGTTCGAGGAGTATCTCTCGCTGGAGCATACCAATTATTAGTTTCATCTCGGGCCGTGAGTGCAGGCGGACCTGAAAGAACCGGGGAAAGAGGGGGGGGAGGTTCTTTCGGGTCCGCCTGCACTCACGGCAGGAGCCTGCTCACCCCTTTTTGGGGATGCGGTTGGTCGGCGTAATCGAACCGGTAGGGCAGACAAGCATACAGAGGTGGCACCCCACGCAATTCTTCCCGATAAGCGACGGCTTCCTGACGGCGGGGTCGAAGGCGATGGCCTGGTGGCCGCCATCGGCGCAGGATATCGCGCAGCGGCCGCAGCCGACGCAGGTCTCCCTGTTGAACTTCGGCAGTATGTATGTGGCCCTGTCCAGTTCTTCGGGGGTCACGAAATCCTTCAGCCCCGAGCCGACCAGCTCTTCGAGCCGGCCGATGCCGCGATTCTGCATATAATCCCGCAATCCCAGGGTGAGGTCGTCGATGATTCTGTAACCGTATTCCATCACCGCCGTGCAGACCTGGACCGTGGAGCATCCGAGGCGGATGAATTCGAGGGCGTCCCGCCAGGTCTCGATACCGCCTATGCCGCTGAGCGGCATCCCTTTCGTGCCGTCAGCCGTCGCAATATCCAGAATCATTTTCTGCGCGATTGGCTTCACGGCCCTGCCGCTGTAGCCCGAGACGGTGTGCTTGCCGGACACTTCGGACCTGTGGTTCGGAGTTATGCTCTTGATTGTATTGATGGCGGCAATCGCGTCCGCGCCCGCTTCCTTCGCGGCTTCCGCCGGCTCCTCGATATGGGTGATGTTCGGGGTCATCTTCACGATTACCGGAATCCTTACGGCCTTTTTTACGGCCGAGGTGTACAGTCTTACAAGGTCGTTGTTCTGGCCTACGTCGCTCCCCAGTCCCTTGCCTTTCATCTGCGGACAGGAGAAGTTGCATTCCACCATATCCGCTCCGGCCTCTTCCGCCATCCGGGCCAGCCCCGCCCACTCGTCCGTGTCGCGCCCCATAATCGAGGCTATTACAAGTTTTGTAGGGTAGTTCCTCTTCAGCCGACTGATGCTTTCGAAGTCCACTTCGGCGGGATTGGCGCTTACCTGCTCCATATTCCTGAAGCCGAGGAATGACGTGCTGCCCTTTTCGATACGGTCGAACCGGGGCGACACCTCTTCGATATGCATAAGGGAGGCCGTCTTGTAAACGACGCCGGCCCAGCCCATATCAAAGGCCCTGGCTGTCATCTCGTAGTTGTTGCAGACGGCGGACGAAGCCAGCAGGAACGGGCTCTCGCACCGGAATCCGCAGAAATCGACGGAAAGGTCGGCGTGCGGTTCGGCGGCTTTGCCGGAGGGTACGGCCTGTGCAATCAGGCGCACCCTGACGGGGAAATCGTGGTGAATGCACGCCTTCTCGCAGGGGGCGTCGCAATCCGTACAGGCGGCGGCATTCAGATAAAGACCGGCACAGCGAATGTCATCGAACCTCACAGCACGTATCCCGCGGCCGGGATCCATCCCTTTCGGGCAGGCTGCGGTGCAGGGTGCGGATGCACAAAGCAGGCATCTTGAACTTTCAGCGCATGGATCAATCATAAGTTTTGAATTTTTGCAAATATAATCGTTCGCTTGGAATTTGCCGCGAAGTATTGTCGCGTATGCAAATAATTTTATACCTTTGCAGTCCGCAGTGACGGAAACGTTGATGAAAGTTCTGTTTGTCTATAATAGCGCCTTTTTGCCCGGCAACGGGGTAAGCACTTCCGTCAGAGTGACGACGAAGAGGTTACGCGAAGCCGGTCTCGACGTGAAGATACTCAGTGCCGAGAATGCCGATCCGGACGGCCATCAGCCCGAGTTCAGGTTGCGCAGGTTTCATTTCCCCATATTCCAGCCGCTTATCGACCATAATTCGTATTGTTTCGCCAAAGATGACTGGAATGTCATCCGCAAGGCGGTCGATTGGGCGGACATAGTCCATATCGAGGAGGCCTTTTTCCTGGAGCATAAGGTGGCGAGGTATGCGGAGAAGATCGGCAAGCCTCTGGTGGGGACGTTCCATCTTCTTCCTCAGAATGTATTCTACAATATCATAAACGGGAAATGGCGGTTGTTCAACAAGCTGCTGATGTTGTGGTTCCGTGGCGCCTACAACCGCTGCCGTATTGTGCAGTGCCCGTCGGCCACCACCCGCAGGGAGCTTGAGCGTGCGTCTTTCCGCCCCGAGTTGAGAGTCATCTCCAACGGAGTCAAGATAAAGCACGAGGCGGAGGCTACCAATCCGCAGGCAGGACCGTACCTGATAGAGATGACCGGGCGGTACTCCAACGAGAAGGATCCTGTCACTCTTCTTGAAGCGATGAGGTACAGCCGCCATTCCAGGGAGATACAGCTTGATTTTGCCGGTCGCGGCGGCCTTGAGGGGAAGATGCGCCGTATAAGTTCGAAGCTTGTGAAGGAGGGCGTCCTGAAGTATGAGACGCGTTTCGGATTCCATACTCCGGATGAACTCAAGCGGCTTGCGTCGAAGGCGTATCTCTATGTCCATTGCGCCATCGTCGAGGTCGAGGGCCTTTCCTGTCTGGAGGCCATCAGGGACGGTGCGGTTCCCGTCATAGCGCAGTCCGAACTGTCGGCAACGTCCCAGTTCGCGCTTTGCCCCGAGTCGCTGTTCCCGGCGAAGGACCCCAAGGCTCTGGCAGATCGCATCGACTGGTGGATCGAACACCCGGAGGAGCGCAGCAGGATGAGTCTTGAGTATGCGAAGTCGGCTTTGGACTATGACGTGCGCAAGTCGACCGCCGCTCTGGTCAGGATGTACAACGATGCGCTCTCCGGCGGCAGGTAAGAGCCCCGTTGCGCAGGGCATTCCATCAATCGGGTTTACAGGATGACATCATCGGGACAGATACAGACCGAATTGTCGGACAGGTACTGGCACGAGTATTTCCAGGGTTTTTTGGACAGCCTCCGGAAGTTGGACGGGGTTGCTGATTTCGAGAGGGACGACCGGTTCTTCGGGCATCCCGATGACCGTCATATACAGTACAAGGTCAGGATAGGCGACGGCGGGGAGACGCACCTGTTCAGCAGGGACGGCCACCGGGCTTATGAATTCCCCATAGAGTTCGACAAGAAGGAGACGGGCTACGGCATATATTACGGCTGCAGGGCGTTTGTGTGCGAAGGCGACTTGAGGGAAGAGGTGGATATCCTGAACCGGGAATGGGCGGCGCTGCGCGGCGAGGTCTGCGGGGTGCTTGACAACACTTTCCCCGGAAAGTCCTTTGCGAAAAGGTTCCGCCTTACCAACAATACCTATGACAATACTTTCTGGCCATTCTGGATAACGCTCGATCCGGGGGAGGACATAGTCGGGGTCGCGGCACGGGCGACACGCATAATAGCCCGGATATACCGGCGTTATCTTTTGAAGATATCGACGTATCACAGGCAAAGGTTTGTTTCCTGGACCGGATGCCCGACGCGCAGCTGTTTCACGAAGGACTGGTATGACGCTACCGTCTCCGAAATCAGGCTCAGGTACGGGGAGGAGTCTGCCGTCTTCTACCGCAATTTCATCGATGCCCTTGACGAATTCCGCATCATAACGAGGGATGACAGGTACGAATATGCCTGGAGGTTCAACAATATGTCGGGCAAGTTGAAAGGGCGCTCCGGCATTGCAGGACTGACAAACAGGGACATAGTGGCCCTGATAGGCAAGTTCTGCCGCAACGCGGGGCTGGAGCAGAACAAGGGAGGGATTCCGTGGGTCTGCTTCGAAGGGATATTCCTCAGGCCTTCCGGGACGCCGTTCGCCGGTATGAAGCACAAGTACTGGGATTCCGGCGAAGACGGCGAGTCTGCCGACAAGGCGAACGCCCTGTTGGAGATTCTCAACGGCAACAAGAGGAGGCCCATTTTCTAATCTGCTGATACGCAGGTTCTTGCATTGCTAAAAAATCGGTAGCCTTTTACCGGGGCTTCTTTTTTCTATTTTTGACCGCATTTCCGTAAGGGGTGCGGTTTTAAAATAGTGTATGAAATGAAAAGAAGTTTCGTTTTTCTGATGCTCGCTGCGGCGATGGCAATGGTATCCTGTACCAAGGGGACTCCTGATACTCCCAGGGAGGAGGAAAAGGAGGATGAACCCCAGGTTGAAACGATAGCGGTGCAGAGTGTAAGTCTGAGTGCGGAGTCGCTGAACCTGTGGACCGGGGCTGACCGGGTTCTTACGGCGACGGTCCTGCCCGAGAATGCGACTAACAGGAAGGTGACCTGGACAAGCAGCAATGGGTCTGTGGCCACGGTCAGTGGAGGAAAGGTGTCCTGCCTCGGAGAGGGCACCGCGGTCGTTTCCGTTACGACGGAGGACGGCCACAAGACCGCTGTATGCACCGTGGCCGTGTTGAACCTCCCTGCGGAAGTTCTTCCGGGCGAATTCAGCGTCAGCCCGACCAGAAAGGTTTATTTCACCAAGGCTAATATGTATTGGAACGGCTCGTCATATCAGTTCGAGGAAAGGCAGTACGATTATCGCCACTATAACGGGATGATTGAAGACGGCGCGGCTATCAATGGCGTGAAAATACCGACTCCGGCCGGTACGGTGGGGAGTTTCCACTGGATTCCCAATGCCGATCCCTCCTGCAATCCCTATGACTCGCTCTATACCGGGCCGCAAACTTTCCCCACTATTTACCCGAGGAAGACTTTGTTCACCAATGCGACGGATTCTACGGCTAACCCGAATTTCACGGTGGGCGGTGTTCAAGGACTTTACCGGACACTGTCCGTAGAGGAGATACGTTATCTGGTGGCGCGGGATGACTCCAGCCGTGTAGGGCGTGCGAGTATTGCGGAGATACGCGGGTTTGTACTGATTCCTGACACCTTTGTGGACCCGAAAAAGAACGGAGGCAACAAGGCTTTTACCCCGATGAAGAGCAGGGAGGATAATGTTTATGCCGCCGGGGAGGACTGGGCGGCAATGGAAGCGGCCGGAGCCGTATTCCTTCCTTGTGCGGGATTGCGGGAGCACGATCAGGATAATGTCCGGGCATACTACGTAGGCCTTATGGGCAATTACTGGATGTCTGGTGCGAACACCGGAGCCCACTACATCAGGTTCTATGCGCAGCATTATAGCGACAACCCCATTCCAGAAATCGGTACGACCTGCTACGTCCGGTATGGTTCCTCCATACGTCTGGTCCTGAACGCGGAACGCTGAGGTCTTGAAATTTGGTAAATCAGACGCCTTGCCGGATAAAATAATTTGCATATATTTGTTGCCGTTATCGTAAGATAGCGTTACATATTGCGAAGGTGTTTTTCGCCCGCCCTATCGGAAATCTGGTCAATTTCTAATGCTACGGGGTGATGGTCGTAAACACTACGCCTGTCTCAATGATTATGCTGTCGGTGGGCGTCTGCTCATTTAGTACTCCATATCAAGCGGGTGTGGAGTACGATTGTTTTTTCTGTAGCAGCGTTGACCAGAACGTCCGATAGAAATTACGAAAACGGCTCCACACCTTTGTTGTTATTTATGATTCGCAGGTGGGGTCACTGCTACAGGAACCGTAATTTTTGACCATGAAAGTATTTAAAGTCACCCCCAAGCGCATCAAGCGTGTCAATGGGACTGTCCTCACCCCGGACATGGCAGTTACCGTCACAATGCAAATGCACTCCACCACCCCATTCACGAATGGCGCCAAAGAAGTCGCAGAAGCCTATATGAGAATATATGGCTTCGATTATAAAAAGGCCTGCTGTAATGCAGGTGATTTTGATTATCAAGCAATTGGATAAAAATATGTCAACTTACCAAGAAATTTTGCAGTCCCTCCTTGAGGTTGTTGCGGAGAATCCAAACTCCAATTTAGATGAACTGCTTACAAAGAAGGCCTTAGAATATGGTCTGTCTGAAAAAGAAGTCGAGGATATTTCATCGGCAAACTCTTTAATTGAAAAATTTGAGTCGAAGAATCAGAAGTTAGTCGACGCGAGGAAAATTGGAATGACTCGAGAATCATTTCTTTACGAAGAGATCAACAATCTCATAGATGGTAAAGAAGATAAAGAAAAAGAGATTATTTTGGCTGCAATTAAAGATGCATCCGAGAACATAGATGGCAATATAGAATAAGACATATGGAATTTAATGAACTTATTTCAAAGACGGCTACAGTTATTGACACTGCTGCTAGAGTAAAGGAAGTCATTTTATCATCCGAATTACAAGAAGTTGGAGATGCTGCAGGGAAAGATGAGGTCGCATCAATATCCGTCAACTCTGAAAAAGCGAATCAATTACTCGAATCGTTGGTTTCTTCAAAATCAGACACCAAGCTTTCCAAGATTGTTGCTGCGGCGACTAAGATAGCCGATGCAACCGGTGCTATGAAACTTGCGAAAAACACTGTATTTGATATCGCTTCTATGAGTGATGAGACTGTAACAAGAATCAAAGTTGCATATCAGGTTGCAAATGGAGAAATTGACATCGAAGATGCTGTAGACAAGCTTATTGACCGAGCAGCAACTAGACTGATAACGATTTCGGAAGTCGTTATTAACAAGGGATTGTCGATGGCAGTAAATACATTGAGCAAAGTTCTGGTATCAGCATTTCCACAGACCGCACCACTTATTCCTATTATCAAAACAACGGTTGCAATCCTCCAGCCTAAATTGAAAGAAATCGCCCAAAAGGGCATTTCAGCAGTTGCAAAACATGCAAAAAATGTTGCGCATAAAGTTATTAGCTGGGCGAAGAATAAGGTTCCCTCATTTGCAAAATCAATTGCTTTAAAATTCGCATAGAATGATACTCACTCCAAAAGCCAAGCCGGTTAGAATTAGAATCGAGTCTGGTGGGATTGAGCATTCATCCCTGAGTTCTCTAAAAAATTATTTCCATTTTGGTGATGTTTTTAGTCTTTGCCAGAAAGGTAGCATTTTGCGATGGCTGGAGCAGCAAAACGAAGTTGTCGTATTGAGTAGGTTAAACGCCGCATTGGCCGGTGATTCTAATAATGAGGAAAGATACAACCTTAAAATCATCCTTTCATTTTATCCAGAAGCTACTGATTCCGGTGTTAAAGACATAAAAGGATTAATCTTATATTGGATGAAGCTTGATAATTATTTCAATGTTTCATCTTTCCTTAATCAGATATACGACAAAAAAGTTTTGCGTTCACTAATTAAAAATTCGGAAGAAAGATATTCTGATTTGTTTAAAAAGAGATTAGGGACTTTGCTTTATTTATCTGGAGAATTCCAGGAAGCAGCTGATTTAGGAGACAAAGATGCGTTGCGAAAAATGAAGGAGACGTTGCCCTCTTATACTTCAAACTATTCTTCGGAGGATGTCGCTTCTTTTATGGAACTAAAACAAATTGCCAATAATCAAGAAGCACTTAATCTAGGAGAGTTCACTCAGCAAGTTAAAAATTGTGCGTTATTAGTATCTCTTATACAAGACATTATTTCCCATTCTGAGGATGTCAAGTCACTTGGGCTTTTCTTGTCACGAGATATACGAATACACAAAAAAGAATGGCCTTTATATCTTCAACCATATGTTTCCTACATAATGTGGGCCATACAAAAATATTTAGGCACTGAACAACTAAAGAGTTGGGCATATCAGATTTCTCCTACATTTTATGTTATTAGTGGAATTTTTAGGTTCAACAATCATGAACTTTCGTTTGCTGAGGCGGCTTTATTCGGTGGGGATATAGAATATACAAAAGCGGCTCATGGTGGAATTGGAATGCTGTCAATGAGTTACCTCGAAAAGGTTAATACGAATAATGAAGAGGCTTTCTTGATAGCTATTGATAGCATAAAAGATGAATTATTAGGGAATAAGTAACTATGAAAAAATTGATTGACGATTTCCGTAAGTTGTTGGATGTTAATGCCCCTATCATCTTTATTCATAATTTCGACTTCGCCAGGGTTGATGACTTTATTAGCAAAGCATTGGGCGATGCAAGAATCATAGAATGGAATCCAGCTACTGGCACTACGAACTTTCTTAATAAAGAGGCTAAAGGATATGAGTTTGAAGACCTTGAGACATTTCTGTTAGAAAAATACAAGGATGAAAATTTTAAAGGAGACAGATACCTTGTCCTAAAAGAAATTCATGATTATTTCGACAATCCTCGCGTAAAGGCATTATTACAACTGATTGCTCAACGCAAACTATACGATAGAGGGTATTCTACGACGTTAATTATTGTATCTTCCTTGGATCGAATTCCAGAAGAGGTTAAACGTTATGTTTCATATTTGGAAATAGAATACCCTTCAGATTCCGAGATTGACTCCTTGATTCATCAACACATAGAGATCAATAAGGCAAAATTCGATGAGAATAACAAAGACAAGCTTATGCTATCTCTAAAGGGAATGTCGGAATATGAGATAGACAGAGTTCTTGATATGGCAATGAGTTCCAACGGAACACTTGGAGCCGAGGATACGGGGATGATCCTAGAACAGAAAAAGCAGATGGTCAAAAAGTCTGGAGTCGTTGAACTTATTGATTCTTCTGAGAAACTTGATAGTATTGGTGGCCTGGATGCATTAAAGACATATCTCCAACAAAAAGCAAGAGTATTTAAAGATTGGTCAAATGCAAAAAGATTCGGAGTGACCTTGCCAAAGGGTGTTTTTATTGTTGGAATGCCTGGATGTGGAAAGTCTTTGTGTGCTAAGGCCACTGCCAACATATTTGAAGCTCCCCTTCTAAAATTGGATATGGGTAGTATGATGGGTAAATATGTTGGCCAAAGTGAGGAAAACCTTAGAAATGCCATAAAAATCGCTGAAGCGGCGGCGCCCTGTGTTCTTTGGATAGATGAGATAGAGAAAGCTTTTTCTGGTGTCGGGGGTAATAATGATATAATGACAAGAATGTTCGGGTATTTTTTGTCATGGATGCAAGAGAAAAAGTCAAATGTTTATGTGATAGCTACTGCAAATAACGCAGATAATCTTCCTCCAGAACTCAAAAGAAAGGGTAGGTTTGACGAAATATATTGCGTCAACCTACCGAATCAAGCAGAACGTGAAGCCATTTTTAAAGTACATCTTGAAAAGAAATTGGACTATAAATGTCTTTCTCAGGCTGAATATAAGTCGATAAGTATGAGTTCGTTATCAGCCTGCACAGATGGATTTAATGGTGCAGATATCGAATCCGTTGTCAATGAAACCGTTGAAAGATGTTTTTTGGCGGATAAACAATGCACCTTATCAACTCAAAGCCTTGTTGAGACAGCAAAGTTAACAATCAGCATATCAAAATCATGTGCAAAGCAGATTGCAGATATGAAAAACGTATTTAAGGCAAGTTCCTTTAAGGATGCTACTACTGGAAAGATGAGCAATTAACTATATAGACCTATTTGTCAAATATTTACCTTTAATTTATACGAAAATGATACCTCTATTTGCATTTCCCGCTGTGCTTGTCCCTATTCTTTACGCTTTATTAGGAGGAGTGGGGGGCTTCGTTGTGGCCGCTATTATCGGCGCATTGCTTCCATCTAATGCTTATCACATTGCAATTTTCGGTTCTAAAGGTGCTGGCAAGAGCACCTTGTGGGAACAACTCCAAGGTATTTTTGCGGACGAAAACTATAGGCCTACTGTGGGCATAGAGAATGTGAACCAGTTTACGATTAATTATGATGGGAAGGAGAAAGTAATTGCGAAATCAAAGGATTTCGGAGGGGGCGATGATGTCGTAAAATACTATGGAGAAGTAATAACTGAAGGGACTTTTATCTATTACCTGATAAATCTTACTTCCTTAGAGGAATTCAAAAGAGAAACGAGGGCAAGAATAAAAGCTATCGGAAAAATTATTGAGGAAAAAAAACTTAAGAACAAAGTAGGATTACGACTTGTGGCCACTAATTATAAAGAGTTTCTTAAGAACAACCCCGGAAAGGATATCAACTATGCCAGGGCCAAATTGATATCTGTGGTGGGATTGAAAGACGTGAAAGATGTCGAAATAGAAGAAACTGTAATGGTTGCAGAGTTGACAGATAAGCAAGATATTCGTCAATTCTTTGAACAAATAGTTAAATAGATACGTATTATGAATTATTTATTGTACCAACCTGCATCACTGACTGAACCGGACAAGGTTTATTTAAATGGAGTTTTGATAGATGATGCCGCGAAACGTGGAGAAATCTATGATAAGATTGTGGCGATATTCAATAGATTAGGCAATAATACTTACCCTTGGATAGGAAAATCTGAATCTTTCTATGTGTTGCGTGGTTTATTTGAAGCGCGTGATGAAAAAGGAAGAGCTCTTTCCTTCTTATTTGCATCAGATAGTCCAAATTTTAGAAAAGAGTTGGATGATATTTCCAAAACAATTGGATATGGTATCACTAAGTCAACCAATGATACTGTCAAGGATTTCTGTATTAAAGATGCAAAAAGGAAATCAGCGATTAAGTATATTTCATTTACCACCATTGGAATAATCGTAGTCACTATTATATCTTTACTATTATGCAGCGCAAACCAGACTTATTAATTATCACTGATGACGATATCGCCTTTGGCGTAGAAAATTGTTACTATCCTGATTTAACAAAAGCCGTTCGAGATGGAAACCTTCAAGTAATCGGATACGAGGAATGGAAAAGCAACTCTGAGATTCAAATAAAAGGGAAGCCTTTATTCAATGGCGAGGATGTATTCATCCTTAATCCATATTCGAATTGCTATATTAAAGCGTCAGATAATGAAATTCTTGATTTATTCTGCGAGGACAAGAGCCTTGTAGTAAAAGAGGCCCTCGTTAAAATGGGCGCAAAACATATTGTTATCGTTGATGAGGTTGCAGATAAAGACACGCTGAATATTGATGCAACAGCAAAGGCCTCGTCGAGTGGCAATGTAGCAGGTGGAAGCCTTAATACCTCATTTAGCAGGATTCAGTCAGTCGACATTAAAAATTGTATTGAGAGCCACGATGATAATAGAATAGCGAAGAGTCCTCAAGAGGTACAGGAATTCATTAATGGTCATGGGCTTATTGGAGATACAAAGCTAAAGATCTTGTACGAAAGGCTTCAATCTGATGGCAAGCTATCAGGAACGGAAATTTACACGTTGGCTTATCTTAATGAAGTAGATTTTGCCTTAAAGATTTTGGCATCAGTTAAATACCAAGTTTTTAGTAGCTCGTTGGATTTTTCCTTAGA
>JAKSJZ010000079.1 GCA_024401995.1 Bacteroidales bacterium | reverse complement strand
AATCTCCGCCACATATCGCACTGACGGCTCATCCTACTTCAAGAAAGGCCACCGTTGGATGTCCTTCCCTTCGGTATCCGCCGCCTGGGTGATATCCAACGAGCGCTGGATGGAGCCCGTCAAGGACTGGTTCAGTCTCCTGAAGATCCGCGCATCCTGGGGCAGCAGCGGCAACCTCAATCCCGCCAACATACTCAACTACAACGCCTTCGCTTTCAATGCCGCCGGCTATACCTTCGGCAACAAGGCCTCCGACAGCACGAGCGCTTTCATCAACAGCATCGAAAACGGCGACCTTACCGGCGAGACCTCCACACAGTTCAACGTCGGCATTGACGCCAGGTTCTTCGACTCTCGTCTCGGCCTGAGCATCGACGGCTACCACAGGACGTCAAGCGACTGCATAATCCCCGTTTCAGACCCTACGACGCTCGGGACGCTTACCACTTACCTGAACAGCGGTGAAATCCGCAACGCGGGTATTGAATATGCCATCGACTGGGGCAAGTACACGGGCGACTTCCAGTACGGCATCAAACTCAACGGAGCCTGGAACAGGAACGAAGTCGTGCGCATCGGGACTGCCGACCGGATTCTTCACGGAACGAAGGACGTGCTGAGCGACAATACCGGCGAAATCTACCGTTCGATGGTCGGCCAGCCAGTAGGCGTCTTCTACGGCTACAAGACCCTCGGAGTATTCCAGAATCACGAAGAGATAGTGGAATACGCCGCTACGGGCAAGGCGATGTATGAGGATGCAATGCCCGGAGAACTCATCTATGCCGATATCAACGGTGACGGCATCCTCAACGAAGAGGACCGTACGGTGCTGGGCAAGTCCCACCCGGACGTTACCACCGGCATCAACCTCTGGTTCGCATACAAGGGCCTCGACCTGAGCATCAGCGGCTACGGCGCTTTCGGTCAGCAGATTGTCGCCTCCTACAGCGCATTCACCGAGAACCAGACGGCCAACTTCACCTCCGATATGCTCGACCGCTGGTGCGGCGAAGGAACCTCCAACACCCTCCCCCGCATCGGCTACGGCTTCAACAGGAACTGGGCCCATTTCTCCGACCTCCTCGTCCAGGACGGAAGTTACTTCAGGCTCTCCAACATCACCCTCGGGTATGACTTCAAGCATCTTATCAAGAATGACGTGATAAGCCGCTGCCGCCTCTATGTCGCAGCCCGGAACCTCGCGACCCTGACCAAGTACAGGGGGGCGGACCCCGAACTGAGCTACAGCGCGGGCGAAAGCTGGATGCAGGGCATCGACCTGGGCTCCTATCCGACCGCAAAAACGTTCCTTGTAGGTATTAACCTTTCATTCTAGTGAATTATGAAAAAGACATTGAAATACATATCGGGCATATTCCTTGCTGCGGCAACCGCCGTATCCTGCGGCGACAAGTTCCTTGAAACCGAAGGGCCCGAGCACACCGGCGCAAATTTCCCCAAAACAGTCGAGGATGTCCGGCAGATGGTAAACGGCGTCTATTCGTCCCTTTATTCCGCCTACAACGACTGCGGCGCGGCAACCTGGTTCGTTTACTCCAACATCGTCTCCGACGAGGAGCTCGGCGGTGGCGGCGGCAATGACCTGGACGTACAGGCGATGGACCGTATGCTCTATAACGACAGGGACTTCTTCGCCCCGTTCTGGAGATACTGCTATGAGGGAATCAACCGCGCGAACCTGGTTATCGACTACATCGACAACGTGACCTGGGATAACAATGAAGGTCTCCGCAGCCAGTGCCTGGGCGAGGCCCGTTTCCTGCACGCATACTTCTACTTTATGCTCGCCCAGATGTTCGAAGACGTCCCTCTCCTTACCGCCTCCGAAATAACCGAAGAGATGCTGCCCCCGGCAAGCGCCGAAGAGGTCATCTATCCCTATATCATAAGCGAACTGGTAGCAGCGAAGAATCTGCTGCCGACCACGTCTTATTCCGGCGACGACCCGGACTGCGGCCACGTTACAAAATATACCGCAGAGGCTCTTATGGCAAGGGTAGCGATGTTCTACTGGGGATTCTACAAACATATAATAGAATTGGCGCAAACAGGCGGCCAACCTACTCAAATTCAACTTGCGGAATTCGAGGGGTGTTACGGCGGGACCATCAATAAGGAGGACATTGTCGATAACATTAAAGACATTGTTCAGAATGGCGGATTCAAAATTCTTGAAGATTTCCGTTCCCTCTGGCCCTACTCCAACAGGGAACTTTGGGATTGCACACAATGGGCCGAGGACTGGCGCTATGCCTTTATCGCTGATATGAAGAGGGAAAACTGCTTCCACGAGAACGGCGACGATGACGCCTGCACCTCACGCGAGGTTCTCTTCTCCGTCCGCTGCAGCACCACCCCCGGCAGGACCAACACCCTGACCTGCCTTTACGGCTTGCGCCAGCCCG
>JAKSJZ010000078.1 GCA_024401995.1 Bacteroidales bacterium | reverse complement strand
TATCTTCATATTGAAACTCATATTCCGACACAAATATATAACACTTTGTTGGTGTATCCAACTGTTACGCTAGATTTTTTATGTTATACAGACACGGAAGTTTGCAAGTGAGCCACTATTTGTTATATTTGTAACTATGAAAACTTTGATTCTGATTCTGTTTGCCGCGATTGCTGCGCTGGTTGCGGCTGCAGTGCTGGTGTGGCGTCGCGAAATCGCATCCATCCGCACTTTACGACGCGTCGGCGGGAACAAGTATCTCTATACGATGGAGTACAAGGCCCGGTATGACCTCGACGATCTGGTGTCCAGGGATATCGACAACAACAACGCCATGCTGAACTATATTGTCGGCAGGATAGGCAAGGGCCTGATACACCTGAAGGTCAAGAGTTCCCAGGCTACTCCCAACTGCACGTCCTTTCAGGCCAGGCGCAAGGACGGCGAGGGATATTACTTCGGAAGGAACTACGATTACTGCAAGAATCCGTCGCTGATTACGGTTTCGCGCCCGAAGAACGGCTACGCTTCGATCTCCGGATGCGATATGTCGATGTTCGGTTACAGCCTTGAGAAACTGCCCGAAAAGTTTCTGAGCAAGGTTCTCTGCCTCGCGGCGATATATGTTCCGATGGACGGAATCAATGAGAAAGGATTTTGCATTTCCATTATGGCTATGCCGGATATGGCTGCGACGCAGAATACCGGCAGGCACAAGGTGGGTACCGCGACCATAATGAGGCTGATGCTCGACAGGTGCGCGACCGTCGATGAGGCGTTGGAACTTCTTTCAGGCCTGGATATGTGCCACGATACCAAGTCGGGTACAGGCTACCATTATCTTGTGGCGGATGCCAACGGAGACAGCGCCGTAATCGAGTTCGATATGGAGGACGGATGGAAGACTATGGTCACACGCAAGTCCGGGGACGCTGAATTCTTCCTCGTCACCAATCATCTCCTTGCGCCGAAGTACTACACGGAGGAGCCCGACGAGAAGGTGGGCAATATCCACAGCAAGAGTTGGATGCGATATGGCAAGGCTCGCGAGTATCTCACGGCCCGCAACGGTACGGTCACTCTCGAAGAGGCCCAGGAGTGTCTGGCGAACGTTCATTGGAAGGAACTGATATGGGACAACGGTATGGTGGAAAGTACGCAGTACAGTGCCGTCTATGACCAGAAGAATATAAGACTCCACCTCAGAAGCTGGAGCGATTACGACAAGACTGAAACATTCTCCCTGTAGAATTATTTTCAAGGATATGGAGAGCCGGAAAGCCAGTGTGGATTCCCAATGCAGGGAATTGATATCGGACATCAGGAAAGGCGTGTTCAAGCCCTTGTATCTCCTGATGGGGGACGAACCCTATTACCCTGACCTGGTGTGCCAGGCTATCATTGACAATTGCATCGACGAAGCCTCCAAGGATTTCAACGAAGTTGTCTGCTACGGCCCCGACGTCACTGCCGAACAGGTTATCAGCGCGGCAAGCCAGTACCCGATGATGTCGGAAAGAGTGCTTGTCGTGGTGAAGGAAGCCCAGCTGCTCAAGAACCTGGAGTCCCTGAGCGCATATTGCGACAATCTACTTGAATCCACGGTCCTTGTCCTGCTTATGCACAGGGCCTCGGCCGACAAGCGTAAGGCTCTCTACAAGTCCATTTCCAAGCATGGAGCCGTCCTGGACTCCCCGGCCTTGAGGGATTACGAAATGTCTCCGTGGATAAGCCGCTACTACGAATCCAGAGGGTTGAAGATCGATCCTCGCGCCGCGGCGCTGCTCGCGGAATCGGTGGGGACTGACCTGGGGACGGTGGTGGTGGAAACGGACAAACTGCTCAAGAACCTGCCGGAGGGTGCCTCGGCGGTAGGCGTGGAAGACATAGAGAAGAATGTGGGAGTGTCCAGGCAGTTCAGCATCTTCGAACTTACGAAGGAGCTGTCCGCCGCCAACAGGGAGAAGGCGCTGAAGATAGCCGCCCATCTCGGGAACGGGGCGAAGTTTGCAATGCCGATGGCGGTCAGCGCCCTATATACCCACTTCAACCGCATACTGCGTTATGGTGCCCTTCTCCAGAAAGGGATGCCTTCTCCGGAAGAAAAGGCGTCCGCGCTCGCGGGTGTGAATCCGTATTTCTACCGCGAATATGACCAGGCCGTCAGGAATTATCCGGTGGCGAAGGCGATGGCGATCATATCGCTTCTTTGCGAATACGACTATCTCGGAAAGGGAGGCGACGGGGGGAACGTGACTCCGGGTGAACTTCTTGTGGAATTGACAGCAAAAATACTTAACATATGATTATTCAAATCAAAAACGTCAGCAAATCCTTCGGACAGAAGGTCGCACTTGACAACATCAGTCTGGATATACCCGAAGGAGGTATTTTCGGACTTTTGGGCCCCAACGGCGCAGGCAAGACGACGCTTATCCGAATCATCAACAGGATTACCATCCCGTCCGGGGGTGAGGTTCTCTTCAACGGACGCCCGATAACCCAACGGGACGTGGAGAGAATAGGCTATATGCCTGAAGAACGCGGGCTCTACCGCAAGATGAAGGTCGGCGACCAGGCTATGTACCTCGCCCAGCTCAAGG
>JAKSJZ010000077.1 GCA_024401995.1 Bacteroidales bacterium | reverse complement strand
CTGTCGCGCGGAAGCGACCAGTTCACTTCGCGGTAGCCCACGGCACTCTTGTTCGAACCAACGAATCGGAATCCGTCGTCAGGCACGTTCATAAAGATGCCCTTGGCGCACATCCAGCGGTACATATCGTCGATGACCTTGTGCTGCTTCCACTGCGAGTCCTCCAGACCGGAGTGGTGGGCGTGGCTCGTTGAGGCGCAGGGGTCGCCGTTGTATGAGCCGTCGTGCTCGAGGACGTCGAATCCGGTCTTCTCGTAGAACGACCTTATCTTGCGGAAGTAGTCATATCCCCATTCGGTGCAGATGCAGGGCGAACTGCCGAAGGTCATTCCGCCTCTCTTGCCGGTGGCCGGGTTGATCAGGTCCACCTCCTCGCTGATCCAGCGGCTGGCGTACAGCGAGTAGCCGCCGAGTTCTATCCCCTTGGAGTGCGCGTAGTCGGCCAGAGCCTTGAACTTTGCGATGTTCTCCTCCGATTCGTCCTCCATATCGAGGCCGGAGCCGAAGCTGAGAATGACCATCTCGTATCCGGTCTCGGCGCACTGGTCGATAGCAGTCCTGACGACCTCGGGGTCGGTGGAGGTGCAGTGCATGAATATGGGATTCTCGCTTGTCCAGGGAGCGATATGGTTGCAGAATCGTTTGAAGAACAGAGACTTGCGTTCCCTGTCTTCGGTGTCATACGGCATTATCCAGTTCCTGAAGCTCTTGAAGGTGCCGCCTGCATCGATTATATCCTGGGGGCCGCGGGGGAGTCTGACCTGAAGCTGGCAGGGGGTCTCGAGAGCATAACTCACCTGCGAA
Organism: Bacteroidales bacterium; assembly: GCA_024401995.1. Classification (GTDB taxonomy): domain Bacteria; phylum Bacteroidota; class Bacteroidia; order Bacteroidales; family UBA932; genus Cryptobacteroides. The sequence continues at coordinate 2,197 of JAKSJZ010000077.1, read as the reverse complement.
GTGTAGCGGGGGTCCTTCTCCCAATGGGTGGTGAAGCCTTCGTCCCAGTCACTTTCCACATATATGTTTTCCGGGCGGAACTTCACCGGGCCATCGACGATGGACTCGGGTTCCACCATTGCAAGGTCTTCGAGCATAAACTCGTTGAGCATATAGGCATAGTCCGCCTTGTTGTTGAGTTCGAACCATTTGCTGATGATGGGATAGCCGTCGTAAACGGCAACGTGAAGGTCGAGTTCCAGCTCCTTGAGAAGTCCGGGCCCCGCGAGCTTGAAGACTATCTCCTTGCCCGTGGGTTTCCACTCCTTCACGAGAGACCAGCGCTTGTGCTTCCACTCCATACGTGGCTGGAGGTCGCGGATTTCGAAGTCCACCACCTGGAATGAATCGGGGATGGGGGAGAAGCCGTCTATCCAGCTGCTGAGCGTGTAACCATATTCGAACTGCCCTGTAAGACCGCCTATGCTGTAGATGTGTCCGTCGATTTTCAGGGAGCCCTCACTGCTCGGTGAGCGCAGCAGCGCCTCTTCCGTCATAGCGTTGTAGATGTCGATGGTCGCCAGGTTGGGGATTACACGGAAACTCCTTGAGACCAGGCCGTTGCCTATGACGATGGTCTTGCCGTCGCCGGTGCCGGAAACGGTCGTGACGAATCCGCTGTTGTCGATGAGCCAGTCCGACTTCGGCCTTCCGCATCTTGCCGGGAGGACGGGGAGGGAGGATATCTTCCCGCGCAGAGGCGCCAGAATGCTTTCATCTGTCTCCACTTTGCCGGTTGCGGCATCGGCGTCGGCGGGAGCCGGCTTTATCTCGAAGTAGTCGAACACGGCGTCGATCCAGTCCGCGTGGTCGCCGCTGATTCCGTCACCTGCGTCCTCCGCAATCAGTTCGAGAGTCTGTATGCCGCGAATCTCAAGATTGACCGCTCTGGCCGGTTCTCCTCCGTGCATCACGCCGCTGTTGAAGAGCTCTTTGCCGTCGCCGAGAATCCGGAACACCACGCTGCCCTTGCCGACGGTGCCGTCGGCCGAGCCGATGCCGCGGAACTCCTTGCCCTTTTCGACGGAGGTGTAGAAAATCATTGTTCCGTCAACGAGGGGTATTTTTATGAGGTCGGGGTCACTGTAGTCCACGCTGTTGTCATTCACGCCGACTTTGCAGCTGAATGAATTGGAATTGCCCATCAGGTTGAATTTCATCCTGCTGGCGGCCTGCACGCCTACGCCGTCGTTGTAGCTGACGCCTCCTACTTTCAGCGGTTCACCGGACACAGCCTTGCCCACCGCCGGTGTGCCGTATGGTTGGGAAACCTTTGATGCATCAAGTTCGGAAAGCCTGATCGGATTCTGCCCCTGCAAAGGAAGGGCCGTGAGAATAAGCGCTGATGCGATGATGCTGCTGAATGTTTTCATAACTGTCCCGGTTCTCATTGTCGTTTATTACGCGAAGATACAACTAACTCGCGTATAGTACAAAACTCGGAATCAATTATTGTCCGCGACTGACAGGGTCGACTCGCGGGGTGATTTTGATAGGGATTTCCCCCGAAATGGCTCGAAATAGGCCAATTGGGGGAATATCGGGTTCGAATTCCCCCGAAAGGGACGCAAAGCATAGGTTTTCATAGAAATTTTCCTAACTTGCGGATACTATCGATGTGCAGCGGCGCTGATTTATGTATTGGCAAGCTGCAGGCCGTTCCGGTCGGGTATCTGACACCCTTTTCTCGCTCATGCGCATCACAAAAGAGACAAAAATTGAACTGCTATGAGCGAATTTTCCAAAAAAGAAGGAAAGTGCCTTCTGTGCTTTGACGGGTCACGACCGTTTTACCATCTCTGGACTCCGGAGAACTTTGAAATCATATTCAGGAATGATGCGGAGTTTCGCATCGGGATGGGGATAATAGCTGTCGTGGCAAAGTGCTTCCCGAATATACGGGTCATCACTTTTGAGTTGATGACAAATCATCTGCATATTATGGCTGCAGGCGATAAGTCCGAATTGACCAAGATGTTCGAACAGATAAAGAAGTACCTGATGCGAATGACCGGTGATGCAGGAAGGACGATTAACTGGGGCGCATTCAAGCCTGGGGTACGGCAGTTGAACGACCTCGCGGATGCAAGGAATGTCTTGATATATGACAACAGGAACGGATTTCTTGTGCATGACAACTATACCCCGTTCTCATATC
>JAKSJZ010000076.1 GCA_024401995.1 Bacteroidales bacterium | reverse complement strand
AGCCCCATCGCGGTATTGTTGTCGATGAGGATGGGATGCATTGCAGTTTCGTCAGTACCGAAGTTCCAGCCGCTTGCCTCGCGCGCGGCGGCGTCGAAGAAGCTGCCGTCTTCACCGTAAACGGGAAGCAGCGGGCAGGCGCTCAGGTAGTTGCGTATCGAGTTCCAGTTCCTGTCACCTTCGGCAAGTGTGTGCCTCTTGTTGTAGTTCAGGTTGAGGGTCTCGCCGATTGTGAGAATATCCAGGCCCCGCTTGCTGCGTATGGCCACGTTGTCGGTGTTGACTCGGAGGTTGAAACGCCTGAAGGAGGAACTCTCCGGCCTGATGATGCCGTCCTGGCCTGTGTAGGAGAGACCTACGGAGTAGGTGTGCCCCTTTTGGCCGCCGCTTACGTTGACGGTATGGTTGGTGGTTGGGGCGCCCTTCTTATAGACCTCGTTGAGCCAGTTCGTGCTCTGCCCGTTCCGGATGGCGTTGTAGAGATTTTCCGGAAGCAGATTCTCCCAGTTGATCAGGGCCCCCGATTCGTTGAATCCTCTTTCGTTGATCAGAATCATATAGTCCTGGGCTGTCGTCATGGAGGGCATCTTGGAGACGTTCTGCCATCCGTAGAAGCCGTCATACGATACTTTGGTGCGGCCTCCCCCGCCGCGTTTGGTGGTTACCAGAACTACGCCGTTTCCGCCTCGGATACCCCAGAGTGCCGTGGACGCCCCGTCCTTCAGAATCTCGACCGACTCGATGTCGGCGGGGTTGAGGGCCTCGAGGCTTCCGCCCGCAATTCCGTCAATGACGTAGAGGGGGTTGGAGTCGCCGAATGTGCCGATACCGCGGATGTTGACATTGTATCCCATTCCCGGCTGTGCGGAATTCTGGATGATGGTCGCTCCGGGTACCTGGCCCTGCAGGGCTCCGGTTGCGGAGACGGTGCTGAGTCGGGTGATGTCCTCACCCTTGACGGTCACTTCCGCAATTGTTGTCAGTGTGGAAGTGGAGTCCCCGGCCGGGATGCCTTGTGCCGACAGGGTTGTCGCCAGGCAACACGATGCGAGGACAATTGAAAGTTTCAGTTTCTTCATGATATTGAAATGAATGGTAAAAAATCCGGTTCCCGGATTAAAACGGCGCGAAGATAACAAATTTTCAATTATATTTGTACGATATCTGCCTGTAGGTGCAGAAAGATGACAGTTTTTTTGAAATTTGTATAATGTTATGAAAAGATTCCTGACCCTTGTGCTTGCCGGCGTGACCGCCGCCCTTGCCGTTTCGTGCGCCGTGTCCCGGCCCGAGTCGATGACCGCCGTGCAGAAGTTGCAAATCAAGGTTACCCCGGAGGTGCTTGCCGCCGTTGACGGACGGATTCCCGTCACCTTCACAATCGCTTTCCCGAAGGGCTATTTCTGCCGCGATGCGGTGATGATAACTACTCCGGTCATCGTCTATGACGGCGGTACTGCCGAAGGACAGGCCTGCTTCTACCAGGGCGAGCGCGTGAAGGAGAACTACAAGACGGTTCCGGCCAAGGGAGGCATAGTCAAGGAGGTGCGCTCCTTCGACTTCGTGCCCGGTATGGAGAAGTGCCATCTGGAGCTCCGGTCCGTCGTGCTGATGGGTGCGACGGAGATAAAGCTTCCCACGATACGCATAGCCGACGGGTGCAACACCACCTATATGCTGGCCGAGCTCAACGGCTCGTACTCGCTGCGCGAGGACGGCTATCAGGAAGTCGTGAAGAAGAGTACGGAGGGACGTATCCTCTACGACGTCAATTCGGCCAAGGTGAAGAAGAGCGAACTGAGGGGAGAATCCATCAGGGACTATCAGGAGTCTGTGGAGAATATAAAGAAGAAGGAAAGGACCCGTATAAGGGGCACACAGATCATAGCCTATGCCTCTCCGGAAGGAGGAAAGAAGCTCAATGACAAGCTTTCCGACAACCGCGCGTCAACGGCTGAGAAGGCCTGGGATACCGTAGGCAAGGGCCAGAAGGCCTCTTCGCTCGAGATAAAGAGCATAGGCCAGGACTGGGAGGGCTTCCAGGAGGCGGTGGCCCAGTCCGACATAGAGGACAAGAACCTGATTCTGCGCGTGCTCTCGATGTACAGCGATCCCGCCGTAAGGGAGAGTGAGATAAGGAATATGTCGCAGATATACGGGGAGATAAAGAAGGATGTGTTCCCCGAGCTCCGCCGTGCGCGCTTCGTGACGGAGTACGAGTATGACAACTATACCGCCGAGGAGCTCAAGGAGCTTGCCGACAACCAGATTCACGTTCTGGACGAGGCCGCCTTGCTCAGGGCAGCCGCCAACGAGACCGACTGGGACCGCAAGGGCCTGCTCTACAGGATTGCCCACGAGCGTTTCGGCTCGGAGAAGGCCCTTTTCAATCTCGCTGCGATTTATCTGGACCGCGGCCAGAACGGAGTGGCCGAGATGTATCTCAACCAGATGGCCGACCAGGACGACCCCGACGTGCTCAACGCGAAGGGAGTGGTCGAGATGCGCAAGCGCAACTATAAGGACGCCGAGGATTATTTCGAACACGCTGCTACGGACGAGGCGAAGGAGAATCTGGGTACCTTATATATTATAAAGGGCGACTATGCCGCCGCAGTCGATGCCCTGAAGGGTACCGGGTCGCGCAACAGGGCGCTTGCCTGCATCCTGGCCGGAGACCTCGACGGGGCGCAGTCGGTGATTGACCCGGAAGACCCCCGTGCGGGCTATTTCAGGGCCATTATTGCGGCGCGCAGGGGAGACAATGCACGTGCAGAGAAGGAGCTCGGTGCGCTTTCGGGCGAGTTGAAGAGCCGGGCCGCGACGGACATCGAGTTCTCAAAAGTGCAGTAAAGTTTGTGATTAAATAAAATTATCGTATCTTTGCAGCCCCCTTATTGGGGGCTTTAATTATTAATTTATGCCTACAATTCAACAGTTGGTTCGCAAAGGGCGCGAGGTGATTACCGAGAAGAGTAAGTCCCGCGCACTTGATGCTTGCCCTCAGAAGCGTGGCGTATGCGTCAGGGTTTACACAACAACCCCCA
>JAKSJZ010000075.1 GCA_024401995.1 Bacteroidales bacterium | reverse complement strand
TTCGTAACGCAAACGGCGGTACGGTTCTCAGCGGGAATCTCGGAGATCTTCTTGGCGGCGGCGGCTGCGCCCTGAATCATTCTTGCAACTGTCGTGGGGTTCTTTTTCAGCATTGACTCCACGTCGATTGATACCACCGAGGTTGCTATATCGCTCCTCTTCAGGGTACCGTACCCGACCTGCACCTCGTCATCGGGACCTTCGGCCGCGATGCTGGCGTATGCCGGAACCGGACACAGTCCTATGAGGCACAGGTCGGCGCGCTATCTTTCGGAGACACCGTGACGGAAATATGAACGTATTGTGCCGATGTCACGGGTGGTCGTGAGGGCGAGCATAAGCAGAATCCTGGACTTCTGAGGGCTCAGGCTGCCCGAGGCGATAAAGCCAAGCCGTTCATCATCAACCTCCCCGCCTTCGGTGTAGACTCCTCCGTAAGGAATGCGGGAGGAACGGACAATCACAGTCCCGTTCTTCGCGGCCCGCCCGGCCAGGTCAAGGGCTGCCCGATTCAGGTTCCCGTCACCCACACCGGCGAATACAACACCTTTGTATCCGGCATTTACAAATGCCTCCAGAGCCGTGGTAGAGCCGCTTCCATAGCCATATACGATTCCCACTTCCGGCAATTCCTGCAGATCCTCGATGAAAAAGCCGGTGGCGGCATTATGGGGCAGGTACCAGTCCACGGAAGTCTCGGATACGGGGTCCAGGGAATGCGTATCATTCTTGAATGCCGCTCCCGCTTCGTAAATCCTGCCACCCAGACAGCACATCACCTCCTTCCCGACGGCGTCCGGCTTCACTGCCGTTTGAACGGCTTTCAGCAAATTCGACGGTCCGTCTGCGTCAACCGCGTCGGAAGGGCGCATTGCCCCCACGAGGATTACCGGCTTGGGATTGTGGACGGTGAGATTCAGGAAGAAGGCGGTCTCTTCCATAGTATCTGTGCCGTGGGTTATCAGAACGGCATCATAATGACCGCAGGCGAGAACCTGATTGACCCGCTTGGCAAGGGGAAGCCAGATTTGTTCGTTCATATCCTGTGAGCCGATGTTGCAGAACTGCTCATAATCCAGTTCTGCGTATTGCGTCAATCCCGGCACTGCCTGCAGGATGGTTTCGATGGAAACTTTCCCGGCATCGTATCCGATGTCCGTACTGGCCCCGGCAATGGTCCCTCCTGTCGCTATTATGTGGACTTTCGGGAGAGACCCGTCATAAGTTTTTTCACGGCTCCACGATGCGGTGGAGAGCAGAACTGCCAATGACAGGAATGCGAGAAATTTGAACTTGTGTGTCATATTTTCGGAAATTTGCTCAAAGTCAGGCATCTTGGGGATTTATGACCGGCTGTTCCTGCCCGTGGCAGATAAACCGGGCGCCACGGGGCATGTTTATAAACTATTTCTTTATGTCAGAGTAGGTAAACGTGTAGTCGATGTGACTGTCTTCGCCATTGTACTCCACGTCATACGAAATATGTGTAATACCCTTGTCGGGGTTGGGTTGTGCGAAATCCTCCAGGTGGACGACATATCCCTTGCCGTTGAACTTGAGATTGCCGTATGCAACTTTGCCTTCGGCATTTACGATGGCGTCTCCGTGAAGCACATAGGAGTAATCAGTCATCCTTATCCCCGGACTCCCTTCCGAATGGTCCAGAGCATTGATTTTCGAGCAATCGGGACAATACCAGATAGTGGCATTATCCTCGATTCTGGTTGATGAGCCGCCCTTATACATTGAACGGGAGACGGAAGACACCACCTTCCCGGTGTAGCCTATCTCGCAAAATCTCTTCGATTCAAAGGGCCGGTCGTTTATGTCGCAACCCGCAGCCAGTACCACAAGGGCGGCAAGCGTCACAAAGGGGGAAATTGTTTTCTTCATAACCAAAAGTTTTATCTCATCGGGGAAACCCGTTCAATCGGCAGCAAATGTAACAATAATCCGGCACAATCAGAAATTTTCGCAGACTGTCTCAAGGCGATAAATGCCAATGTATCGGCTCCTGGCGAAGGATGTTGTATGCCCCGATGCCCACCTTCGGCATCCGCCGGATTTTTGATTCAGTGCAGTTGGGGGCGTGGACCGTGGGAGATTTAAAAAAAGAAGCGGTCCCCGCTGCCAGCAGAGACCGCAACTGTATTTTGATTGCAAGCAATGTCACTTGACATCTGTAATGAGGCGTACACTGAAGCCGTAGTAGCGGTTGAAGTTGTTGTCAGGGGTGACCTCGAGGCTACTGAAGAACACGCTGTACGCGATGTTGCTGCCGAGTGCAGCAGATGACCAATAGTAGCCGAAGCCGCCGACATCGTCGACATCGGAACCATAGCGGGAGCCCGCAGCGGGAAGGAAGACGATGCCTGCGGCATTGATCTGATCCCATGTCATAGAAGAGGAAACCACATCACCGTTGTAATTGTCAGGGTATATGAATACTCCCTTGTAGGTTGTGCCTCCAATGGTAATCCCGTTCACAGCGTTGCTGTAGCAAGGCTTACTGTTGACCATTCGGCCAGGGGTGTTGAACAGATAAGTCCATTCGTCCTTGCTGAGCGTGCGCCAGGTGCCCTTGTCATCGATGGCTGTACCCCAATCCACGAAGTCCCCGGAATAATCAGCGTTGTCTGTTGATGTGCTGATTCCGTAATTCGTGCTCGCGGTTGACCAGCCGAAGAGGTCGACGTCTCCTGCCACGCTGCCTATAGTCGTGTTTGCCCCATTACACCCAAGGGTGTCGTACTGGTTCGCGGCGAATTTCCAGGCAGTGGGAGCGCCGGGAGCATCGATTGTTGCAACGAGGTTGCCCTTCGAGAAGTGAACCTTCTTGGTGGCGCTGACGCTGAACTCGCCCTTAAGCGCGCCCTCCGGAAGTTCAGGAGTTTCAGGACCGTTGTCCTTTTTGCAGGAGCCCAGAAGCCCGATTGTCAGGGCCGCAAGGGCAATTGTTAAAATCTTTGTTTTCATTTTGTTGTTTTTTGATTGTTATGATTGTTATTTTGATTGAATTGATTTACTCAGATTTGATGCCGGTTTATGACAGTGCCGTATATACAAACGGCTTCCGCCCGTGGCCCCTTGAACGGACCGCAGGCGGAAATCATTGTATTCAGACGCTAATTCGCTGATTATAAGGTCATTGCTCCCCCCCCTGAATTGAGGAGGTGCAGGACGGATTGCTATATGATGTGCTTGTAATCATAAATCCGCGTAAAGATACTCAAAATAAATGAAATCAGGACAATTTGTGCTCTTGAGGTTGCAGGCCGGAGGGGAGGGGGCCGGAAGCCGACTTTTCCCTTATTTTCCGGAGGCTTCCGGCCCCCTCCCCTCCGGCCCTGCAATAAAAGGAGTCGCCTTCCGGTCCGGCGATGGTGGAGTGGGGTCCGAAGATTGAGACGGGATACAGCCTCGTTCCGCAACTTTATCACGTGGCTACGGATCCTGCCGAGCGGTTCAACGTAGCCGCCGGCCATCCCGATATTGTCGCCGCCTTCCGGCGCATCCTGAAGGATTCCCGCCGGTAGGCCGGCCCC
>JAKSJZ010000074.1 GCA_024401995.1 Bacteroidales bacterium | reverse complement strand
ACGACACGACCTCGCTGCCCTCGCCCGATCTTGCCGCATCGTCCCGCGAGAGCTTCGAACGCTTCAGGAAAGTGCTTCCGTTCGGGGAGGAGAGCGTGCGCGGGTTCTGCTCCGCCGGCGGAATCACCCCCGCCGTGCTGGCTTCGGCCGTGTTCGGCTATGTCATTTCCAGATACACGTTCAGCCACAAGTTCGCCTTTGCGACCATCTACAACGGCCGTCAGGACCTCAGGACCGAGCGTACCGTGTCGATGCTGGTGAAGACCCTGCCCGTATGCGGCGAGATTGCGCCGGAGCAGCGGGTGAGGGATTTCCTTGTCTCGGTGAAGGACCGTCTGGTCGGGGCGATGGCCAACGATATCTATTCTTTTGCCGAACTGTCTGCGGCGACGGGCCTTGGCAGTGACGTGCTGTTCGCCTATCAGGGCGGCATACGCGACGTCCCCGGTATAGGAGACGCCCGTCTCGAGGATCTTCATATAGAGTTCAACGCCACCGGAGAGAGCCTGGGCGTACAGCTGTTCGACTCTCCCGAGGGACTTGTGCTCGACGTACAGTACAGGAGCGATATGTACAGCAGACCGTTCATCGAGGGGCTTGCCTCCTCGTACGGGACTGCGTTCGGCTCCATGATGAAGGCTGCGACGCTCTCGGACGTAAGCGTCCTCGATGCGGAGGAAGAGGCGCGCCTGATAGACCTTTCTTATGGTACGAAGCTGGATTATGATTCCGACAGGACCATACCTGGGAGGTTCCGCGAGGCCGCGGCCGCCGATCCTTCGGCAAAGGCCGTGGTGTGCGGGACGGAGTCCTACACTTATGCGGAGCTGGACGCGGTGTCCGACAGGGTGGCCGCGAAGCTTGTCGCGGCCGGAGTCGGCAGGGGAGAGTTCGTCTGCATAATGCTGCCGCGCTGCCGCGAGTTCGCGGCGGCCGTGCTGGGCATCCAGAAGGCTGGAGCGGCGTACGTGCCGGTGGATATCGAGTACCCGGAGGACAGGAAGAATTATATGGTGCAGGACAGCGGCGCGAAGGCGGTCATCACGCCCGAATTCTTCGATGACCTTCCGGAGAGTGGTCCCGTGGACCTTTCGGAGCCGGAGAACCCGGCCTATATGATTTACACTTCGGGCTCGACGGGCAAGCCGAAGGGAGTGGTGATAACACACGCTTCCGTGATGGCCTGCGCCGCGTGGAACATACCGCTGTGCGGAATGGAGCCGGGCCGCAGATATCTCCACCATCCTAGCTTTTCGTTCGACGCCTCGACGATGGATCTTCTCTATCCGCTGATGGCGGGAGCGGAGGTGCATATACTTCAGGAGGAGCTGCGCAGAGACCTGGGCGCCGTCCGGCGCTACTGCGTTGACAACCATATCTACGGACTCACACTGAGCACGGCGATGGGAATGGCCCTTCTTAACCAATATGAGCTCCCGGTCAACTATGTGACTATGGGAGGGGAGAAGATGCTGTCCGTAAGGCGTACCGACGCCAGGATAATCAACGGCTACGGCCCCACTGAGTTCACGGTGTGCTCGAGCTACCACGTGGTTGACCAGGAAAGGGATGTGGACATACCTATCGGCCGTCCCGTACCCAACAGCTGGTCCGTCATCTGTGATGCCGACGGTCATCTGCTGCCGCAGGGAGTCGTGGGCGAGTTGTGCCTTATAGGGCCGCAGATTGCGGAAGGCTACTGGCAGCGTCCGGATGTCACGCGGGAGAAGTTCTGCAAAATCAAGTTCGAAGGTGCGTTCGGTACGGACAGGATGTACCGCACGGGAGACCTGGCGCGCTACAATGCCCGGGGCGAACTGGAGTTCTGCGGACGTATCGACTTCCAGGTCAAGCTCCGCGGCTTCCGTATAGAGATGGGCGAGATAGAGGCCTGCGCCTCGTCGCTGGAGGGCGTTACCGCCGCTGCCGCCGAGGTAAGGAAGATGGGCGGACAGGACATCCTATGTCTATACTACACCGCCGACAGGGATATGGATGATGAGATTATGCGCGCCCACCTGTCCAAGAGCCTTACGTCCTATATGGTCCCCGATTGCTTCGTCAGGCTCGATGCAATGCCCCTGACGCCCAACGGCAAGGTCAACCGCCGCGCCCTGCCCGAGCCGAAGGCGGCTGTCTCGGAGAGAGTCACCCCCGATACGCCGACCGAGAAGAAGATATTCGCGCTGGCGGCGGAAGTGCTCGGATATGACGGGTTCAGCGTGCTGGACAACCTCCTTTCGGTAGGGCTCACTTCGCTGTCGGCGATGAAGTTGAGCGCCCTGCTCGAACAGCGTGAGGGTATGGAGGTGCCCACCAGAATCATTCTGGAGTGCGGTACCGTACGTGCCATAGCATCCAAGGCGGATTCGGATGCCGGAAGAGGCGGCATCCAGGAGGCCGAGGTCCATCCCGTACAGGAGTTCTACCCCTTGAGCGAAAGCCAGAAGGGAGTTTATATGGACTGGGAGATGAACCGCAGCGCGCTGCAGTACAACACTCCCTTTGCAAGAAAATTCTCGGGCTGCGACGCCGGAAGGCTCAAGAGTGCGATAGAGGCGGTGCTGAATGCGCATCCCGCACTCAAGTCGCATCTTGCGACGCAGGACTCCGAGGTTGTGGTGAAACGTTGCGACGATGCGCTGCCGGTCGTGAGCGTCAGCAGGCTCGACTTCGAACCCGACGCCGATTTCTTCCATACGAGAATGAAGCCGTTCGACCTTTTCGGCGACGAACTCTACAGGTTCGAGATTTACGAGTCGCCCGCTTCGCTCTATCTTTTTGCGGATGTGCACCACATCATATATGACGGAGGTTCCACCAGGGTGTTCTTCCGTGACCTGGAACTGGCATTGAGCGGGGAGAAGGTGCAGAAGGAGACATATACGGCCTTTGACCGCACTCTGGATGAGAAGGCTCTGATGGCCTCGGACGAGTATGCCGGGTCGGAGAGGTACTTCGCGGAGCTTCTCTCGGCTTTCGAGGTGGCTTCCTGGCCCCATTCGTCCGTACCGGATTCGAAGACTCCGGGTGCGGCCCGGTGCAGGGCCTCTCTCAAGGCCGCTGCCGTGGAAGCCTTCTGCCGCGACAATGCGGTCACGGCGAACAGTTTCTTCATGGCCTCGTTCTCCGAACTGCTGCGTAGGGTGTTGAGAAGCGGATCGCTGCTCTATACCTCCGTGTCGGGCGGAAGGACCAATGCGGCAATGCAGGACATAGTCGGGATGTTCGTCAAGACCTTCCCGGTGGTAAGCCCCGGCCTGTCCGACGGGCCCGCCGCAGGGTACGTGAAGGCTGTCCAGCAGCAGTACGTAGCCACAATGTCCAACGGGCTCTACCCTTATGCGGAGATGGTGGCCAAATACGGTTGCCGTTCGGAGATAATGTGCAATTTCGAGGGAGGGGCCTCGTTCGAGGCGTCCGACGTGATCGGGTTGAACCTCGATACCGTCAAGATGCCGCTGACGCTTTCGGTGCGTCCGGAAGGCGGGGAGTTCACAATCATCGCGGAGTATGACACTTCGCTGTATTCCGCGGCCGATATGACCCTGCTCGTGGATTCGATGGCTTCGCTCTCTGCCGCAATCGCCGCCGGAGGGAATACTCTGCCGTTGCAGAGGATACCGATGCTTGGCGAAGCGGAGTCGAAGCGCGTCCTCGCCCTTTCTTACGGTACGAAGCTGGATTATGATTCCGACAGGACC
>JAKSJZ010000073.1 GCA_024401995.1 Bacteroidales bacterium | reverse complement strand
TAGAATAGCGAATATGCATCGACGCCGTCCCAGTGGTGCTGGTACAGGTCGGTCAGCGCGTCGAGCGTCACGGTATACACGTTGGCGCTGTGGGGAATCGGGCTGTAGGAATGGGGAAGGCCGTAGTACTGCATCGCGTAGATATCCGCAAGGTACAGCTCCGTATAGGTGGCGTTGCTGAACACGCTGTCGAGAGGAAGGGCGCCGCTCTGCGCAGTCTCGAGGAAAGCATCCCCCAGTTGCAGCTTATCAGTACATCCGAAAAGCGATGCGGCAAGAGCCAACGCAGAGAAACCCGCCAATATTTTATCTTGAATTTTCATATTTCTACGTTTCTTTATTAGAATCCAACCTTAAGACTTGCTGTGAACGTACGCTGGAGAGGATAGGAAACAGAACTGCCTGCAAGAGCCTCGGGGTCGCCCCAGACATACGGAGTGAAGGTGAAGAGGTTATATGCGCTGAGCGCAAGCTGCAGCTGACTCAGTCCAATCTTCTTCATAAAAGGGAAACTGAAATCGTAGCCCAGCCGGACAGCCTTCACGCGGAGATATTTCGCATCCTTCTCATAGAGTGAGCAGTCGGCATAGTTCTGGGTTGCATTGCTCCAGGTCGCGCGCGGGAATTCCGCACTCTGCGACGGATTGTCCGCCGTCCAGGTGTGATTCAGATGATAACTCAGCAGGCCGCCGTCAGCCGCGCTGGCAGACTCTACGCTTGCAAACGGTTCACGGTACACGCCGCCGATAAGGCGGGAGACGTTCCAGGCGCCGGTCAACTGAGTGGAGAACGAGAGTCCCTTGTACTGGAGTCCGAGGTTGAGACCGCCGAAATATTCCGGGTCATCGGTATGACCGAGACCGCAGACTTTGTCGCCGGAATCGATTTTGCCATTCTTGTCAAGATCGACATAGACGCAATCTCCCGGTTCGAGGTCGCCTGTCAACTGAGTCGGGAACGGAGAGTTGAATGCCTTCTCGTAGTCCGCCTCGCAGTCTTCATAGTAGAATTTCCAGAACTTATAGAGCGGGCGCGAACCGATGCGGTCTCCCTCCCCTGCAATCTCATTCCGGTTGTTCGAGACGTTCAATCCGGCCCAATAGCGGAAATCCTTTCCGACCTTGTCACTCCAGTTCAGGGAAATCTCCCAGCCGCGTCTGTTGGCTTCAGCTGAATTGAATACGGGAGCCAAACCGCCTTCAATGGCAGGAGCCGCATCATAGGCGGGGATAAGGATGTCCGTGCGGTGTTCGCGATACCAGTCGAATGATATGCTGAGACGGTCGTCAAGGAAGTTCAAGTCGAGACCGTAGTTCTGCCCGTATGCCTTTTCCCAACCCACGAGCGGGCTGTCAGCCGCCTCTCCGGTCACGCCCGGCGAAAGTGTTCCGCTTTGAACGCCGAAGTTGTAACTGAGCGCTCCGGATTCAAGAAGAGCGCTATGGCTTGCGCCGTATGTGTCGGCAAAATACATAGAACGGACAGCGCGGAAATTATCGTTTCCGGTGACGCCCCACGATGCACGGAGCTTGAGGAGCGACACTACACTCTTCAACGGCTTGAAGAATGGCTCATTGCTTATGGCCCACCCGAGCGAACCTGCCGGGAAGGTGCCGTAACGACGCTCCGGAGCGAAGTTGCCCGAACCGTTGTAGCCGATGCTGAACTCTGCCATATAGCGGTTCTTGTAGTCGTATGACACACGGCCGGCCAGGCCGAAATAGGTGTATGGTATGTCGGAATATGCCGACGGATAGTATTCCTTTGCCTGGTTATAGAGCAGGAGGCCCGTGACGGTGTGGCCGCCGAACGTACGGTTGTAGTTCACGCTGGCTTCCGCGTACCAGTCACGCCCCACCGCCGACTGGGAAGTCGAATAGGATGGAGCGACGTCATCCCCGGTCTTGCGGTAGATGACGGTATTCCCGTCCTGCTGGAGCACAGGGGTGTAAAACGACACCTGCGCGGTGGTCGCACCCAACAGCTGATAGAAGGTGTTGTAGGCGCCCTTCACCTTTATATCCAATCCTTTCGTGATAAAGTCGAGCCTTTGGGTAACGGCGAGGTCGATGGACATCTTGTTGTTGCTGCAGTGATAGCCTCCGGGCTGGTCGTCGTAATATGCCATAGGAGATTTGCCCACGAACGGCAGTTGATCCTGCCAGTTGCCCGAAAGGTTGTCCGACGGGCTGGCCGAGTTAACGATATATCTGCCATCGACAAAGCCGGGGCCGTAGAACGGGGTCGCGCAGTAGATAGCCTTCATCATATCGGCAGAGCCCTGACCCGCACGGGGGGTATCCTTGCCGTCGACCTTGCCTGAAATGCTTGCACTGACAAGAGTGGTCTTCGACGCATTGATATCGACGTTCGCACGGTAGTTGAAGCGCTTGTACCCGTAATCATAGCTGTATGATTTGCCCCATTCCTTGAACAGACCGTCCTGGGCATACATTCCCGCAGAGATGAAGTACTTCACCCTGTTGCTGCCGCCCGACACGTTCACATTGTGCTGCTGCTGAAGGGCCACGTCCTTCATTATATAGTCCGCCCAGTTGACGTTCGGGAAACGGACGGGGTCCGCGTTGGTGCGGAACTTCTCGATTGCAAAGTCGCTGAATGCCTGTTCCCTGCCATCGTTGGCGCACATCTGATTGTAAAAACCGGCGTATTCGAAAGAGCTTGCAGGCTCAATCTTCCTTGTCGGAGTCACCGCCGTGAACGAAGTCGAAACGTTGATGCGGGCCTTGCCTTCCCGACCGTGCCTGGTCGTGATGAGCAAGACTCCGTTGGCACCGCGCATACCGTACACGGCAGTTGAAGACGCATCCTTAAGTACGGTGACGCTCTCTATTTCGTTGGGGTCGATATCCCACATTTCACGCTCGACGCCGTCCACCAGAATCAACGGGGAAGAGTTCTGCCACGTTCCCCTGCCACGGACGAAAATTTCAGCGGCATCGGCGCCGGGTTCTCCTGACCACTGGACCGCAGTCACGCCAGGGAGCCGGCCTGCCAGCAAATTGTTCACGGAGCCGACGGAAGTCTTGAGCAGTTCATCACCATTCATACTTGAGACGGCACCTGTGACGGCGGCTTTCTTCCGCACACCGTATGCAATCATCTCAATCCGATCGGAATCCGGCGTATCCGGCGTCAAAGTCACTTCCATACCGTCTCCGGCAACAATCCTGACGGTATTGTACCCTACGTAGGCAACTTGCAATTCCGTGCCCGGTCGTACGTCAATCTCAAACTTGCCTTCATAATCGGTGACGGCAAGCGTGCCGCCATCCGAGGTCGACACCTTGGCACCGGTGATGGTCTCACCCGTCTCGTCGAGAACGATGCCGGTGACGACGTCACCCGCTCCGTTCACCGCCAAGGGCGACGAAACCGCAAAGGCCGTGTAAGGATTGAACGTCAAAGCCAAACAAATCACTGCCGACGGCAGTATTGCTCTTCTGATTAAGGTTTTGTTGTTCATCTCGTTATATTGTTGTTTCGATATTTTGTTCTTTCATTCCATTGTTCATATCCGGACCGGGCGCATACGGTTTCCGCCTGCAACCCCTTGAAGGGACCGCAGGCGGAAATGCAGTTATTTGCAAGTGCTAACTTGCTGAATATAAAATAGTTGCGCCCCCCCCCCAGAGGAAAGGAAGGACTTTGCCCTATATGAAACGCGCAAAAGCATATGAACGGTGCAAATATACTGCTTTTTCGTAAAAAATAAAAGTTTTCCGGAACTCTTCCGGCACTATGAATTTTTATGCGTCCAACAAAGAAATTTCAACTGAGGGTATCATTTTAGAAAGCAGGCCGCAAGAAGATATTGTAGTGGTTGACTAATAAGGCGCCTCAGCGCCGTGTCGGAGTGAGCGAAATGAACATTGA
>JAKSJZ010000072.1 GCA_024401995.1 Bacteroidales bacterium | reverse complement strand
CAATGATGTCGTCCCGGACAACCTTATCAGGAATCGCCTTCTCAAGCAGACGTTTTTTGCGCTCCAGCGACGCGCTGGAACCCGCACCGGACTTCCGCATGCCGCTGGCATAGGCGTCCGCAGCCTCTTTCATCCTGCCGAGAATCGCCTCCGGAGTCTCTGTCCAATAAAACTGGTAGGTATCCGGAATGAACAGCGCGAAGGCTGTCGCGGGGGTGACTCCGAGCCCGGCAAGCAATTCCTCGTCATCCAGCGCCGCCGCTATGGACGAGGAGTCGGCCATCATCTGCATCGATAATTTTTTTGCGATGTCCCCCTTGCGTCTCAGGCTGCCGCTCAGGGTGAGTTTGACGGGCGTCTGCCACCCGTGGGTGAGCATCCTTGCTGCGAAAGTGACCGTGGATGACCGTTCCACGGTATAGTGGCCAGGTTTGAACGGTGCGCCGGCGGACTCCTTCTTCAGGATGCGGTGTATCCGGCGGGGCCATCTGGCGTGGGCTTTCAGACTGTCTTCAACCGCTACGGGAGAAGTCGTATCTCTGATATAGAGCTCTATGGATGACCTGAAGCCCGCAGCTTTCTTGTCCCTGTATAAGTTTGTCGCCAGGACAGCAACTGCAATCGCGGCAACACCTGCTACGGCGCAGATGACGACCTTCAGGCTCGTATTCATATTCTCCGGCTTTTTCATCGCAGCAGTACCGTGTCTCCTTCTCCAAGCGTGCTGCTTTTCTGCAGACCGTTTATCTTGACCAGAGCCGCGAGCTTGACGCCGAATCGCTGTGAGATGTCGTGGAGGGACTCCCCGTTGGCTTCCACTATGTATTTATCCAGGCCTTTCGCGGCTTTCTGCTTCTTGGGCTGGAGATAAACCTTGGCACCGGCCGGCACGGCCCCGTCGGAATCCAGGTCATTGAACTTGAGAATCTCGGAGGTGAAAAGATCGTTGGCGCGGGCAAGCGAGCCGTAGGTATCGCCTTCGGCTCCGGTGATATAGACCGCCCCGTTGGTCTTGAAAAGCTTTCTCGACAGCCCTACGCTGAATTCCTCGGAGTCGAACTCCACGTTGTCCTCGCTTTCAATCCTGGAGGGGCTTGGAGGTACGGCGATGGGCTCCGGCTCCGTGTCGGGGGAGGAAAGGTCCTTCGGGCGGTTGGTATCGAACCTGGTAAGGTCATATTTTTCTATCGTGGCAATGAGCTTGTCGGCATATTTGGGGTCGGTCGCGTATCCCGCCTTCTTGAGACCGCGAGCCCAACCTTTGTAGTCAGTGGGCTTGAGGTCGAACAGAAAGCGATAACGGTCGCGGTAGCGCAGGAAGTCCGAATGGTCCTTGAATGACTCCGACGCATTCTTGTAATGGCGGAAGCATTCGTTCTTCGCATCGTCGTCCTGGTAGTAGCGGCGTCCCCGCCAGTCATTGTGGCACTTGATGCCGAAGTGGTTGTTGGCCACCGTGGCCATCCTCGACCTTCCGGCCCCCGACTCGATGAGCCCCTGTGCCAGGGTGATGCTGGCCGGAACCCCGGTCCGTCTCATTTCGCTGACGGCCGTGGGGGAGTACTGCTCTATGTATTTCTCGTAGTCGGACAACTCGGCTCCCGACAACGAAAGCAGGGCGGCGGCCAGGGGAATGGCGAAGGCAAGTCTTTTCATAACGTGCAAATATACTTATTTTGCTTTATTTCCGTGTCCTCCGATATAGAAGACATCGCCCTCGTCTATCATCCGGCTTTCGGGGAATATTGCCCTGGCTTCTTCCAGGTAGGCGCCGAAATCCTTTATCCGTGCGGAATAGTGACCGAGCAGCAGTTTTGCGGCTTCGGCATCGCGGGCGCACGTCGCCGCCTGAACGGTGGTGCTGTGAAAGTGTTCCGCAGCCTTGTCCCTGAGGTCGTCCGTGTATGTGGCCTCGTGGTAGAGAAGGTCCACGCCCTTGACCCAGCCGCTCAATTCCGGGAAGAATCTCGTGTCGGAGCAGTATGCGTAGCTTCTTGGCCTGCAACTTTCCGGAGCGGCTTCGGGAAGAATCTCGTCGAACCTGTAGCCGTAACATTCGATTTTATGGTCCAGCGGGAAGGCGCTGACGCGTATGTTCTTGGCTTTCAGGATTTCTTCGGGCTCCTTGCACTTGACGCGGTGGAATTCCACCTTGAAATTGTCCCCGTCGCTGAAGAAGCTGTTGTAGAAGTTGATTATGCTGCCTGCGGCGGACGGGCCGTATATGTCCAGAGTTTCGGTGCGCCCGAGCATCGCCATAGTGTTGAGAAGCCCGAAGAGACCGAAGATGTGGTCTCCGTGGGTGTGCGATATGAAGATGGCGCGTATTTTTACGAAGGACAGGTGAAAGCGCCTCAGCTGTTGCTGGGTGCCCTCCCCGCAGTCGATCAAGAACAAGCGCCCCTGTACGGACAGTACCTGGGCGCTTGGATTCCTGCCAGAAACGGGCATCGCCGAGGCGGTGCCCAGAATCTGCAATGAGAAGTTCATCTTATTCCCCCTTCTCGAGCTTGGTCTTCAGCGCGGCCAGGGCATCGATGTCTCCGAGGGTCGTTTTCTCGACTGTCGAGTTGATTTTCTTGACAGCCCTCTTTGTGCTCTCGGCCTCCGTTGCCACGGCCTTCTCCTTGACCTCGGCATACGTGCGCAGATGGCTCAGGAGAATCCTGCGGGTACTGCGGCGCAGCTCGACAACCTTGAAGGGAAGGGTCTCGCCGGCGATTGCCGCCTTGCCGTCCTCCTTTACGAGGTCGCGGGTGAATGCGAATCCTTCGGCCTTGCCGTCAAGGGTGATGTTGGCGCCCTTGTCGGTCAGGGAGGCTATCGTGCCTTCCACTGTCGATCCGACGGGATACTTCTCCTCTATTTCGTCCCAGGGATTGGGGGTGAGCTGCTTGTGGCCGAGACTCAGCTTGTGGTTGGCCTCGTCGAACTCAATAATCTGGACATCGATGACATCTCCGGAGGATACCACCTCGGAAGGATGCTTCACCTTGTTCCAGCTCAGGTCGCTGATATGAATAAGACCCTCCACTCCGTCCTCAAGCTCGGCGAACACGCCGAAGTTGGTGATGTTGCGGACGGTAGCCTTATGCTGGCTGCCTACGGGGTACTTGTCGCGGATGGTCTCCCAAGGGTTGGCGGTAAGCTGCTTCAAGCCCAGGGACATCTTGCGGGCCTCGCGGTCGATGGCCAGAATCTGTGCATCCACCTCGTCTCCAACCTTCAGGAACTCCTGCGCGCTGTGCAGACGCGGGCTCCAGGACATCTCGCTTACGTGAACGAGTCCCTCCACACCCGGCTGGATCTCGATGAACGCCCCGTAATCGGCGATGAGGATGACTTTGCCCTTGACCTTGTCGCCAACCTTGAGATTCTCGTCAAGGCTGTCCCAAGGATGGGCTGAAAGCTGCTTCAAGCCCAGGGCTATCCTCTTCTGCTGCTCGTTGAAGTCAAGCACGACGACCTTTATCTGCTGGTCGAGGGCGACAATCTCTTCGGGATGGCTGACTCTGCCCCAGGAGAGATCGGTGATATGAATCAGACCGTCAACACCGCCCAGGTCAACGAATACTCCGTAGTTGGTGATGTTCTTCACCACACCCTCGAGTACCTGGCCCTTTTCGAGCTTGCCGATGAGTTCGATTCTCTTCTGCTCCTGCTCGGCTTCGAGCAGAGCCTTGTGGGAAACGACCACGTTGCGGAACTCCTGATTGATCTTGACAATCTTGAAATCGACTGTCTGGCCTACGAACTGGTCGTAGTCCCTGATGGGCTTGATGTCAATCTGCGATCCGGGCAGGAACGCCTCGATGCCGAACACGTCCACTATCATACCTCCCTTCGTGCGGGTCTTGACATAGCCCTTCACTATCTGGTCGGCCTCGTAGGCCTCGTTGACCTTGTCCCAGGACTTGAGTGCGCGGGCCTTCTTGTGGGAGAGCATAAGCTGTCCCTTCTTGTCCTCGGCCGACTCCACGTATACTTCCACCTTGTCGCCAACCTTGATGTCGGGATTGTAGCGGAACTCGGGGGCGGGGATGACACCCTCGCTCTTGCCTCCTATCGTCACAACCACCTCGCGCTTGTTGATTGCGGTGATTTCGCCTTCCGCGACTTCGTTCTCGATGACTTTTGAGAGAGTCGCGTCATATGCTGCCTGAATCTTCTTCTTCTCCGAACCGCCGTAAACGTCTCCTCCTTCGAATGACTCCCAGTCGAAATCCTCGGGGGCGATTGATGCGTTGAACCTTGCGGGCTTCACTTCCTTTTTGGCGGGCGCCTTGGGCGCTTTCTTTTCAACGGCCTCTGCGGCTTCGGGCTCTGCGGCCTTCTTCGCCGTCGCCGTCT
>JAKSJZ010000071.1 GCA_024401995.1 Bacteroidales bacterium | reverse complement strand
GGCCTCCGTTGTCCAGCAGTCACTACGGCCTACAACGCCAGTGCTGCGCGTGGGAAGCAGATAAGCGGTCAGCTGCGGCATCTGCACCGGCAAGCCGGCACAGAAGCCTTGCTGGAATTCAGTGGCTCCTCTACGTCGGCAGACCTCATAAGGAGCTGGGGATACTCATCAAGATTCTTTGAGAAGAGTGCCACAGCCGCATTGGTCGGCTTGGAATCCTTGACAATCTTCCACTTCTCGAGAGTCTGTTCTATCGGTTCTGTCAGAGCAGCTTCAAGTATTCGACCGCGTTCAACGCCAAGACGGACGGCGTGTCGCACCCTATTCTCATCTATGTCAGCAAGGGATACGCCGCTGGCCATCCTGTTCTCCCATCCGAATTTCTGCGGGTCACTTGCCCTGAGACGTTCGTCATACATTTCGCGAGGCATTACCTTTGTAGTGCTCTCAATTCTAATGTAAGGGCAACCGTGATGGGTGTATGGCACATCACCGTACTTCCAGCAGTTGAAATGCATGGCAATGATCTTCTCATCATTCTTTGCATCCGGGACAGGAATGTATTCAACTTTCACGTCAATGGCTGGCTCCAGTCCGGCGATTGCGTTGCCGATTTCCTGTCTGGTATTATCCGTCACCTGCTGGCCGACAATCTTCAAGGACATTGGAGCTATACCAAATATCAGCCATCCTCCGTCGGTATTCAGAAAGGCGCAGGCGGAATGCATACCGTCTTTCATCTCGCCCGTGGTCTTCTTCAGTTCGAGAGTGCGGGTCTCATCGGTTGATATAATCTTCTGTATGTCCTCTATAGTCATAGACTTCAATGTTTTGATTTACAAATATAATTGATTTTTCCCATACCCCCTTGGCACTCTTGTCATTATTGACGCTTTCAGCCTCCCGGATTGCCGCCTCTCTCAACGCCCAAAGTGACAATAGTGCCATAGGGGCCGGCGTTGACGCAGCCGTCATCATACATACGGACTTATTGAAAAATTCAACTAACTTTGCAGTGAAAAATGCGTAGCACAGGAAGACCCGTCATCGGAATCACCGGCAATTTCAAGTCTGAAGATTGCCTGCTGCTTCTTGCTCAGGCCTATGTGGAAGCCGTTGCCGGCTCCGGCGCCTGCCCTGTCATCATCCCTCCCTGCCCTGACGCGCGCACGGTTGAGACGACCCTCGACAGGCTCGACGGCATAGTGTTTTCCGGCGGTGCGGACTTCTCCCCCGAATACCTCGGGGAGGAGCCTCTCCCGACGGGAAAGTTTTCCTTCTGCCCGGAGCGCGATGCCTCGGAGTTCCTGCTGATGAGGGCGGCCCTGGAAAGGCAGATGCCTGTTTTGGGGATATGCCGTGGAGAACAGCTTCTCTGCCTTGCGGCAGGAGGGAAGATATGGCAGGACCTGCCGAGCCAGACCGGCAGCACAATCCACAGTCAGGGCGGGCCGCGCAACGAAGCGTCGCACGGAGTCGACATCCTGCCGGGGACCTTGCTGGAAGGCATTCTTGAATCAAAACACATTAGCGTAAACTCCTTCCATCATCAGGCGGTAAGGGAAGTCCCGCCCGCCCTGCGCATCGCGGCATATTCGGAAGACGGGGTGGTGGAAGCCGTGGAATCGGCACAGTTCAAGCCTGTGCTCGGGGTGCAGTGGCATCCCGAACACCTTACTCTTACGCAGTCTGTCAACAGGAAGATTTTCAAATGGCTCGCGGAAGAGGCGGCGCTCTATCGTACAGCCCGCACCATACAGGACAAGGCTGTCAGCATAGACTTCCATTGCGACGTCCCGATGTTCTTCGACGGCGACTACGACATCTTCGACGGCGGCACGAATGCCCGCGGGAATATGGAGTCCGGACTCAAGGGCGGGCAGAGACAGGAGCAGGTGCCGTCCCGGGTTGATTTGAGAAGGATGCGCCTGGCGGGGCAGGACTCCGCCGTTATGGCGGCATACATAAGGCAGGGGAGGCGTGACTGGGATGGCTTCAAGGCGGCTGCAGCCAAGGCCGAAAGTCTGCTGAAGGAGTTGCACGACCGGGTGGCCCGCTGCAGCGATGTCGCGGGGATTGCTACCACGCCGGAAGAAATCATCGAACTCAAGAAACAGGGAAGGACGGCCGTTGTCCCGGGGTTGGAGAACGGCTATGCGCTGGGACTGGACGTAAACCTGGTGGACCGGTTCGCCGGACTGGGCATAGCCTACGTCACTTTATGCCATAACGGCCATAACGACATCTGTGATTCTGCCTATCAATGCGAGTGCCCGGAGCACAACGGGTTGTCCGCTTTCGGGCGTACGGTAGTGCACAGGATGAACCGGAGAGGGATACTTGTAGACGTGTCCCACGCTTCCGAAAGGACGTTCTACGATGTTTTGGAATGCTCTCGGACCCCGATCGTCGCATCACATTCGTCCGTGTGGAGTCTTTGCCGGCATCCCCGTAACCTGAAGGATGAGCAGATCAAGATGCTTGCATCCGCCGGGGGAGTGATGGGCATCTGCTTTTATGGGGGCTTCCTTGCCGAAGGCAGGGAGACGACGATAAAGGACATCGTGGCGCATATAAGGTACGTAAGCGATTTGGTCGGGACGGATTGCGTGGGGATAGGCAGCGATTTCGACGGCGGTGGCGGCGTGATTGGGTGCGACGATTCCTCCGAAATGGTCAACCTTACCCGCGAGTTGCTGCGCTCGGGTTTCTCTGAGGTGGAAATAGTCAAAATACTTGGCGGCAACTTCCTAAGGTTGATGGAGACCGCACAATCACAAGCCTTAAAGATATAAAGTATGGCTCTGAACTATATATGGGTGGCATTCTTCATCATCGCACTGCTCGTGGCGGCTGTCAGGTGCGTGTTTTTCGGAGACACGTCCATTTTCGAGAAGATTATTACAAGCAGTTTCGATACGGCACGCTTTGCCGTGATGGACATCTGCCTGCCGCTGGTCGGCGTGATGACCTTGTGGATGGGCTTTATGAAAATCGGTGAGAGGGCCGGCGCCGTAAGGTTCCTGTCGAGGATAGTGGGTCCGTTCTTCGGAAAGCTTTTCCCGGGGATACCGAAGGGGCACAAGGCAAACGGTGAGCTGGTGATGAACTTCGCCGCCAATATGCTGGGATTGGACAATGCGGCCACGCCGATGGGTCTCAAGGCGATGCAGAGCATGCAGGAACTGAATCCGGACAAGGATACGGCCTCCGACGCCCAGATAATGTTCCTGGCCCTGAACACATCCAGCATCACCATCATCCCACTGACCGTACTTGCCCAGCGTTCGATATTGGGTGCCGCCAATCCCACAGACGTGTTCATTCCCATAATCATCGCCACCTTCGTATCTACGCTTACCGCAATACTGTACGTGGGATTCCGCCAGAGGCTCAAGCTGTTCGACAGGACGGTCATCGCCTGGCTCGGGGGCATCACCCTTGCCATTGCCGCGCTGGTCTTTTGGTTCAGCACCCTTGACCGAGAGGCTATGAATACGGCCTCTTCCATCATAAGCAACAGCCTTCTGCTCGGAGTCATCGTCACTTTCATTATCGGCGGCCTCGTCAGGAAAGTCAACGTGTTCGAGGCATTCGTCGACGGCGCAAAAGGCGGTTTCGCCACCTCGGTCAAGATAATACCCTATCTGGTAGGAATGCTGGTTGGCATAGGCGTCTTCCGCGCTTCGGGCGCGATGGATATGCTTACGGACGGTATTGCCAGGGGCTTTGCCGCAGTCGGTCTGGACACCCGTTTCGTGGATGCTCTCCCCACCGCATTGATGAAGCCGTTGAGCGGGAGCGGTGCCCGTGCAATGATGGTCGAGACGATGCGTACCTGTGGCGCCGACTCATTTGCCGGAAGGCTGTCCTGTATGTTCCAGGGCGCTGCCGACACCACTTTTTACATCATTGCCCTCTACTTCGGGTCGGTCGGTGTCCGGAAGACGCGTTACGCCGTGGGGGCCGGCCTGCTTGCGGACCTTGCCGGAGCGCTTGCCGCCATTGCCGTCGCATATCTGTTCTTCGGTTAGCGGGATATCGTCTCCGGACGCCTGTTTGAAAGGGGCCCTCATTCCGGAAGGCCCCCTGCATTATTCGAAGTCGTGTTCAGGCATAGGTAACTGTTGAACGGGATGTCCCTTGTGCCATTTTTCGTATTGCTCCGCGGTGAGAATCTTTTTGAGTTTCCTGTCCTGCTGTTCGTAATACTTTTCCATCTCTTCATCCGAGATACCCATTCCCGGGTTGTGCATAGGCGGACGGCCGCCTTCAATACCGGGTGCCCCACCGGCAAATCCTCCCTGCGGGCCTCCGAATCCGCCACCCTGGGGGCCGGGACCTCCCATCGGAGGCCTGCCTCCGCCGAAATCGGGCCTTTCTCCACCGTGGGACCCTTCCGGCATACCGTCGGGCCTGCCTGACTGCATCACCTCGCGCTCTTTTTGCCCCTGTGCCTTGCAGCATTACCGCATCTTCTTATGTT
>JAKSJZ010000070.1 GCA_024401995.1 Bacteroidales bacterium | reverse complement strand
CCCTCGACCCCGAGATTACAAATCACGTGCTCTGGCCAACTGAGCTACATCGGCATATTTCAATGCCCCGAAAGGGATTGCAAAGATAGCAACAATTTCGGTTAAACAAAATTTTTTCTTTCTTTTTTCGGAGAGGCGTCCGAGGGGGCGTGTCCGAAAGACCTGCGGTCCCCTTCCCTCTCCCTCCAGAGACGCGAATCGAACTCGGACGGATCGGACGGATGGCGGAACTCGCGCACGTCCCCCAGGCCGAATTCCATATAATTGATGGGAAGGCCCATATCGAGAAACATACTCTCATAGAAAGTCTGCACCTCCATAACCTCCGGTTCCACTCCGGACGGCCTGTCGGCATAAAGGTCAGTGGTCGCCACGTCAACCCTGAGGCCGTTCACCCGGCACACCGCCGAGGTATATTCATACAGAAAGCGCGAATCGGTCTTCAGGTGAATCTTCCCGCCCGGGGCGAGGAACCCGGCATACCTTGCCAGGAACAGGGGCGAGGTGAGCCTCGAATTCTCGCTCTTCATCTGCGGGTCGGAAAAAGTAAGCCATATCTGATCGACCTCCCCCGGAGCGAAGAACGCCGATATGAACTCTATTCTTGTCCTGAGGAAAGCGACGTTGTCCATAGAGTTGAGCGTGGCGTGACGGGCTCCCTTCCAGAGCCTGGCCCCCTTGATGTCCACTCCCACGTAAGACTTGTCGGGGTTGCGGGAAGCCAGCGCTATCGTGTACTCCCCCTTGCCGCAGCCCAGCTCAAGCACCGTCGGACGCCCGCCGAAACGCTCGGCCCACCTGCCCTTGAGAGGGTGGTCCTTCAGGTTGAAGAAACCTCCTTCGGCAAGAAGATCCCGCGACGAAGGCTGCACAAGACAGGGAAAAGTCTCGTTTTCAGCGAACTTCCTGAGCTTGTCGTGTCCCATTGCAAACTATTCCAAGTCCGTTCATCTCCCCGTAACGCGGACTGACCTCCACCTCCAGTCTCCACAATCCCCTCTCCGGCGGTATCACCCCCCTGCGGTAAGGCAGTCTCGACCCGCCTGTACCACTGAAATCGGCATATACCGACTCGGCATATTCCTCCCCTGTCGGGGAAATCCAAAGCACGTCCATCCTCACCGGGAAACTCTTCCGCAAGAACAGCGGCGTATCCATACGGCTGTAAAAATCGACCGACCAGGCAACAAGCGAATCGCTCAAATCAAGGTCGAAGCAATACCGCCCGCCGTCGGGGACTTCCGACGACCTGACGAAACATTCGAAAGCGGAAGGCTTGGAGCACGACGGAAAAGCCGCCGCAAACAGGGCGGCGGACAGCGCCATCAATGCGAAACTCCGGAATCCTCTCATTCCCTGTTCCCTCCGCCGCCCGGGCCGTGATGTCTGCGGGCATTCCTGCCCTGCTTGCGGGACTTCCTGCGCCTGGGAGCGTCGAACCTCGAAATGCTGTCGTCGCCGACTGCCGTCACGAACTCGGGAGACGCCTCGACCGGCTCTTCCCGAAGCGACTCGGGCTTGACCCCGTTGCGGTTCATCTTTATTATCTCGCGCACCTCCGAAGCGTCGAGAGGTATGAGGTTGTCGTCGGACCCCTTCTCGTAGGAGAAATACATTATCTCGCGAAGGATATCGGTCTTGCGCAGATAGGCAAACCCGTCCTTCAGTTCGAGAGGTTCGCTGACTCTCGGGATGCGCGACTGCGCATCCATATAGTTGGCCACCTCGTAGTTCAGGCAGCATTTCAGCTTGCCGCACTGTCCCTGCAGCTTCTGCGGATTCAGGGACAGGTCCTGACACCTTGCCGCCGAGGTCTGTATACTCTTGAAATTGGTGAGATAATTGGCGCAGCAGAGTTCTCTTCCGCACACTCCGAGCCCGCCTATAAGTCCGGCCTCCTGGCGTGCGCCGATCTGCTTCATCTCTATCCTTATCCTGAACTCCTCGGCAAACACCTTGATGAGCTGGCGGAAATCGACACGCCCGTCGGCTATGTAGTAGAATATAGCCTTCGAGCCGTCTCCCTGGAACTCCACGTCACCTATCTTCATCTCGAGACCCAACTCGGCGGCAATACGCCTGGAGGCTATCATCGTCTCCTGCTCGCGCGCCACCGACTCCAGCCACTTCTCCACGTCGGCTGTCTTCGCCTTGCGCTCTATCTCCCTGAACTCCGAATATTCGGCGCTTATGCCCTTCGAGGCCATCTGACGGGCGACAATCGGCCCCTCCAGCGTCACTATACCCAGGTCGTGCCCGGTAGCGGCACCGACCACAACCATATCGCCCACCTTTATGTTCTGCCCCGATGTGTTGCGGTAGATACCCTTCCTGGTATTCTTGAACCTGACTTCGAAAAGGGCGTCCCTCGAAGAGGACACACCGGCGAAGTCAAGCCAGTTGCGGGAAGACAGCTTGCAGCAGCCGGGACGGTATGTACACTTCGGCCCGGTCTCGGGCTTCTCCGAGACGGCACAACCGCGGAAACAGTCGAACTTTATCGATTCATCCATTCCTTTATCGTATTTTAAACAGCCTGCAGACCACGTCGGCCCAGACGATGCGGGAGCTGACATTGCGTGCGGTCATCACCGCGGCGCGGTTGAAAACCGTCATCGCATCCCTGGGAAAACTCTTCCTGAAAGAGGAAGCATAGCGCCCCAGCGTCTCCCTGTCCCCTGCCGGCAGATTGTCCAATCCCTGCTGAATCAGGAAAATGGTCCTCAGGCATTCGGTCGCAAATTTACAAAAAGATTTTGCCATTTCGCGCGATTTGAGCGCAACGGCCATTTCGTCGCCCGTTCCGAGCGCCGCATACATATCTCCCTCCGCCACGGCATCCATCAGCGAAGTGAACATCCCCATACTCTCCGGACCGCCTTCCACGGCAACGCTCTCCGGGGGCATAACCCTGAAATGCTGGCAGCGCGACGAGATTGTCTGGAGGACGGAGCCCGGAGCGTGTGTCACAAACACGAACTGGGTCATCGGGGAAGGTTCCTCTATGATTTTGAGCAGCCTGTTGGAGGCCTCCGGATTCATCTTCTCCGGGAGATACACAAGCACCGACTTGTACCCTCCTTCCAGGGCGCTGACCGACAGGGCATCCAGAACTATCTTTGCATCCGGAACTCCTATCAGGGTATTCTTGTCCCCCACGCCCAGGGCCGCCGTCAGTTCGGTCTCCCTGAAGTCGGGATTCGAAAGCAGAAGTTCTCGCCACCGGCTGATGAAAGTGAGCGAGGTGCCGTTGTTGACCGGAAAGACGAAATGGATGTCGGGATGTATCAACTTGGACACCTTGTTGCACGACGCGCACCCTCCGCACGAGTCCTGTCCGTCCCTTGACCGGCAGTAAAGGTACTGGAGGAAAGCCAGGGCAAGCCTGATTCCCCCTCCCCCGTCGTCCTCGTGAAGCATAATCGCGTGGGGTATCCGGCCTGTATCCACCATACGCGCCAGAGTCGCCACCACGGCTCCGTTACCCTTTGTATCCGAGAACCTCATACCTTTCTTATCATAGCCGTGAACTCGGACAGCAGGTTCCGCACCTTCCCCGGAGGCATCGCCCCCAGCGCGTCAAGCGACTCGTCCACGTACTTTTCCAGCACCCTGCGGGCCAGCCTTACCCCGCCCCGCCTGTCGACAAAGCGCCTGACCTCGTCGCCATACTCCGGGTGAGACGCCATCTCCCGCATAATTCCCCTTATCTTATTCTCTTCCGCCGCCCCATCCAGCGCACACAGGAGAGGAGCCGTGATCTTCCCTTCCCTGATATCCACACCTACAGGCTTCCCGGCCTTGGCGGCATCTCCGAAGTCAAGGATGTCATCCCTTATCTGGAAGGCCGTTCCCAGGCAGGCGGCATACCTGCCGACAGCCTCACGCATATCCGCAGGGGCATCCACGGAAAGCGCGCCGCACACTGCGGCGGTCTCGAACAACGAAGCCGTCTTGCAATACACAATTTTCAGATAGTCCTCAACGGTGGTATCTCCGGCGGCGGCCTTCTGGAGCTGCAGCATCTCGCCCTCGGCAAGGTCGCAGATAGTCTTCGAGAAGAACCTCAGCGCAATGTCGCGCCGTTCGGAGCCCATAATGACGTTAAGCGCACGGGCAAGCCAGAAATCTCCTACGAGCACGGCGGGCATTGTCCCGAGAGAAGCCATGACGGTGGGAACGCCGCGACGCACCGAACTGTTGTCGGCGACGTCGTCGTGAATCAGGGTGGCATTGTGCAGAATCTCGGCGGCGGCGGCGAACCTGCAGCTGTCCCCGTTGGGCTCCCCGAACACCTTGGCCACCAGCAACGACAATATCGGGCGGATACATTTGCCCGGAGTGGAGAGGATGGAATCGTTGGTCCGGCGCAGAAGCTCCATATCCGTTGCAAGGGCTCCGGAGAAAACCTCCAGCGTCCTCCCCCAGGAACAAAAAAAAAAAATGATTATCTCCTCCCTTGTCATCATATAAGTTTTACGAACTCA
>JAKSJZ010000007.1 GCA_024401995.1 Bacteroidales bacterium | reverse complement strand
ATGACGTCGGTGACGCCGAGACGATCCGAGAGGCGGCGCACCGCGTCGACGAACTGCTCCCACCGCAGGTCCGGTTCGGCACCGGCCAGCAGCAGGAAGCCCTTGCCCGAGTTGTCGCGGATCGCGTGCAGGGTCAGGGCCGGCATCTCGATGGAAAGGAACCTCAGCCTGGCCAGGCGCCGCAACTTCACGACCTTCCTGATGTGCCTGCCCCTTGCCTTGACAATCAGCAGATACCGCCTGTATGAGCCCACGTTCCTGGAGGATCTCTACGGCTGGAGATACCTCCTCGGCATATTTGCGATGATGGGCGCCTATTTCGGCATCAAATACCTGTTCGGGAGAGGCCGCAACGCGGAAAGGGACGTGATGACAGCAGCCCGCAACGTACAGTACACGTTCCTCCTGGCCTGCTCGACGGCCGTGACCGTGACCGTGGCCGTTCTTGCGGCGTTCGGAGCCCCGGATGCCGCCGCAACGGGTTTCATCTATACGGAACTGGCTGTATTCTACCTGCTTTCAGTAATCAGGTGCTCTCAAATTCTCGCCATATCCCATTCACCATTCGGAACTATTTTGTATCTTTGTAGGCTTGAATTGGTGCCGACGGCTTTGCTTGTTTTGTCGGCCACCTTGTTGTAAACAAAGATGCGTCAGATTCTAATATCGCAGAAGGAACCCCTGAACCGCTCCGCATACTCCGCAATAGAGACAAAATTCGGAGCGAAGTGCGTGTTCAGGCCTTTCTTCGTCATCGAGCCCCTCAGCCTGAAGGAGTTCAAGGCGGAGAAGATAGACCCGAGGGAGTACTCGGCGGTGATATTCTCGTCGAGGGTCGCGATTGACGCCTATTTCAGCCTCTGCGAAGCCCTGCGCTTCAAGGTGCCGGAGACGATGAAGTACTTCTGCACCACCGAAGTGATAGCGATGTATCTCCAGAAGCATATTGTTTACCGCAAGCGCAAGATATTCTTCGGGGACGGCACTTTCGAGAGCATAGTCTCCCTTATCGGCACGAAGCACAGGAACGAGAAATTCTTCATCGCCAAGGCGGAGAATTCCGACTGCGACAACGTCAGGATGCTGTTCGACAACGCAGGTCTCAACTATGCAACAGCCACCCTCGTGCGTCCGGTCGACCAGGATATCCGCGACATCGACTTCTCCAGATTCGACATAGCCGTACTTTACAACCCTCACGACGTCAGGTCCCTGCTGGACAACTTCCCCGACTTCAAGCAGGGCGCTCTCAAATTCGTCACCTTCGGCAAGGGTATAGTCAAGTCGATGAAGGAAGCCGGTTTCAGCGTCAGCGTACAGGGCCCCACTCCCGAAGTGACATCCGCTTCGAAGGCGATAGCCATGTGTCTGGAAAATTCAAAATGACCTTCACCCTCTCCAAAGCAGAAAGGATATCGGGCAGGGCCGCTACGGAAGCGCTCCTCAGAAAAGGCCGATGGGGAGTGCTGCAACCTGTCCGGTACTGCTGGATGGCGGACAACGGGGCGGGATGCAACAGGATAATGGTCAGCGTCCCCAAGAGACTCTTCAAGCGTGCGGTGAAGCGCAATCTCCTCAAGCGCAGGATGAGGGAGGCATACAGGACCCAGAAGGACCTGCTCCCGCAGAAAGGCATAGACCTGATGCTGATTTACAGTTCGAAGGACATAGTCCGCTATGATTTTCTCAAGAGCGAGATAAGCCACATACTGGCGGAAATCGCACAGACGGTGACGGAAGGATGAGCATCAAACACATACTGTCGCTGCCGTTCATCTTCCTGATAAGGTTCTACCAGATATGTCTGTCTCCGCTGAAAATCGGTCCGACCTGCCGGTTCACGCCATCCTGCTCGCAATACGCTCTCGAGGCTTTCAGAAAATACGGTCCCCTCAAAGGTTTCCTGCTCTCTGCAAAAAGGATACTTCGATGCCACCCCTGGGGAGGTTCAGGCTATGACCCTGTCCCTTGAGAGGGCGCAGCGCCACGGACAAGTCGGGACCGACATCGGCCACAACTTCCATCTCCCCGGAAACGGCAAGATAGCTGCCCGGAGCGGGCACGACCTTGAACGGGTCGGAGGGTAGGAACAGCCCCGCGCCGTCACACACCCCACCCACCGAATACGGCCGGCCCAACATTCCGGCCGCCAGCGCCACATCCCCGTCATCCTCCAGGGCGTGTCTTACAAGTGTCGAACTGACCGGGCGATCTCCGACCTTCACCACGTCGCAGCAACACCACTCCACGCCGAGCCTGTCGCATATGGAGCCGACAGCCGCCGGATCCGGAAGATCCCTGCCGAAACGCGTGTCATACCCCAGGACCAGACCGTCAACCCCATACCGGCCCATCAGCACGTCACGGACATATTCCTCCGCCGTCAGCGAGGCGAAGGCGCGGTCGAAATCCAGAACCTCAACCGCGGCTCCGGGGATGCACTCCCTTATGAGGGCTGTCCTCTCGTCGGCCGAGGTGAGCAGTTTCAGCCCCTGTCCGCCGCCAAGCGCCACCCGGGGATGGGGCCAGAAAGTAACCACAAGACTCCCGCCTCCACGCCTTGCGGCAGTGTCTGCGAGAGTCTCAAGTACCAGCCTGTGACCGGCGTGTACGCCGTCAAAGAAACCGGTTACTGCGGTCAGAGCCATTCGACAAGCGGGAAATCCTGACGGTGGGGCAACTCGGGATTCTTGGGATAAATCCTTGTCGCCACCTGATAAAGTCCCGTACATTCGGGCAGAATCGAGGTCTCGTAATGGGCGACCTTGCCGTCGAAGGACTTGAGCGTGTACTCGAACTTGTCGCTGATATGGCTCTCACCCTTCTCGTCGATGGTCGTAAAGAGCATCTCAACCCCGATATCCTCAGGCTTGATGCCCGCAAGATTGAGCTTGACGTAGGACGTCATCTCGTTGGACTCGCTGAGGGAATATGAACTCTCGGGCTGCGAGAACTCGACTACGGAGATGTTCTGCCACCTCTCCAGCATGAACTTCTTCCAGGCGGCAATCCCGCGGGCCTTCTTGAAATTGTTCGCGACAAGTCCGGCGACCCTTTTCGCCTGAGGGAAATAATACTGGTTGCAGTAGTCGGTCAGCATCCGGTTGGTGGTGAAGTTGCTGGCCACCCTGGCAACGGTGTTCTTGATATACTTTATCCACTCCGGCGAATATCCCTTCGCTTCGTCCACGGCGTAATAGGTGGGAGCGATGGAACTCTCTATCGTGGCATAGATGGTTGCGGAATCCAGTTCGTTCTGATAGGAGGCGTCATCGTAGGTCTGTTCTATCGGAAGAGCCCAACCGGAATCCTCGCGATACCCCTCGACCCACCAGCCGTCAAGCACAGAAAAATGCATCACTCCGTTCATCGCGGCCTTCTCGCCGGACGTTCCGGAAGCCTCCTGCGGTCTTGTAGGGTTGTTGAGCCATACGTCCACACCCTGCGTGAGACGCTTCGCCAGGGAGATGCCATAGCCGGGCACGAATATAATCTTGCCGATGAACCGGTCCTGCTTGGATATCTCTATTATCTGCTTTATGAGGTCCTGTCCCATACCGTCGGCGGGATGGGCCTTGCCGGCGAAGATGAACTGCACCGGGTGGTCCGGATTGTTCACTATCCTGTCAAGCCTGTCGAGGTCGGAGAAAAGAAGCGTCGCCCGCTTGTAGGTGGCGAACCTCCTTGCAAAACCTATGGTCAGCACGTCGTCGCGCAGGTTCTCGCGTATCTTGATAACCTGGCTGGGCGTATAATATGAACAGCGCTTCGGGTCGGAGAGACGGTCCATTACTATCCTCACGAGCTCCTTCTTCAAGAGCTTGCGCGTATCCCAGACAGCAGCATCGGGTATGTTGTAGATACCCTCGAAGCATTTCCTGTCATAATGCGACGTCTTGAACTCGGGGCCGAAGACCGGCTCGTCGAGAGCCTGCCACTCCTTCGACGCCCAGGTGGGATAATGGACGCCGTTGGTGACATAACTTACGTACAGCTCCTCGGGCAGATATCCCGGATAGAGGCTGGAGAAAATCTCCTGGCTGACCTTGCCGTGGAGCTTTGACACCCCGTTCACGTTCTGCGACACGTTGGCCGCCAGCACGCTCATCGAGAACTTCTCGTCGTGGTCATCGGGGTTGTGCTTCCCCAGGCCCATAAGCGTACGCCAGTCTATACCGAAACGGTGGGGATAGTGTGCGAGATACTTGCCCAGCATATCCTCGTCGAAGGCATCGTGCCCGGCAGGCACGGGAGTATGCGTAGTGAACAGACCGGAAGCCCTCACCACCTCGAGCGCCTCGTCGAAGGAAAGGCCGTTGCCCTGCATATATTCCCTGAGCCTCTCGAGGCCCGTGAAAGCCGCGTGCCCCTCGTTGCAATGATATATCGTCGGGTTGAGGCCGAGTGCCCTGAGGGCCCTCACACCGCCTATGCCGAGAAGAATCTCCTGCTTCAGGCGGTTCTCCCAGTCGCCTCCGTACAGCTGGTGGGTTATCTCGCGGTCCTCGGGGATATTGTCCTCGAAGTCGGTGTCGAGAAGGTACAGGTCCGTGCGTCCGACGGCTACCTTCCATATCCTTGCGGAAAGCGTCCTTCCGGGGAAGGACATCTGCACCGTCAGCCAGTTGCCGTCAGCGTCGAAAACGGGGTCTGCCGGAATCTTCGAGAAATTCTGGGCATCATACTCCGCCACCTGATTGCCCTGCGGGGTAATCTTCTGGGTGAAATAACCGTAGCGGTAAAGCAGACCCACGGCAACCAGATTGACGTTCATATCGCTCGTTTCCTTAAGATAATCGCCGGCCAGGATACCCAGACCGCCGGAATATATCCTCAGGGACGAGTCAAGGCCGTACTCCATACAGAAGTAGCCGATACCGGGCTCCCCCCGCTTGGACTTGAGGGCCATATAGGCATTGAAATTCTTCATCACGGACTTCATCCTCGCGAGGAAATCCGAGTCGTGGGCCAGCTCCTTGTAGCGGGACAGGCTCACCTTGTCCAGAATCTCGAGGGGGTTGTGGTCGGACACGTGCCACAGGGCCGGGTCTATATACTTGAACAACTCCTTCGCGTCATTGTTCCAGCACCACCAAAGGTTCTTGCACAGCGTCTCCAGATCCGCCAGTTCATCGGGCAGATGGCGCGTCACCATCACACTCTTCCAGGAAGGGTTGTTGTTAATGATTTGCTCGTTCATTTTATTTTGTCTCCAGCATTTCGTTTACACGTATGATAAAATCGCTGAGAACGTTCATATAGTTGATGAACGCCTCGAACGGGGTCTCGTAGGGATTGAAGTACTTGTGCATATCTCCGTCCGTAAAGAACTTGGTACACATATAGTACAGATGGTCGCTCTCCTGGAGATGGCCCCAGTCGGTCCAAAGCACGGGGTCGTCGATTATCGAGAGCTTCTCCGACAGGTCGTAGAGCTTCTTGAAGGCATCCTTCTGCAGGGCGTTGCCGAGCCAGGCCGTAAGATCCCTTTCCTCGTCCGCCCAGGATATGGCCTCGGGAGCCGAAAGCGGAGAAACGCTCCCGTGCGCGGCGGTCACCTCGGAAGGAGTGCGGAATTCGAACTCCTTGTCTTTAAGCACAACTCCGGGAAGGGCCTTCATAAATTCGAAGATGCCCGTCGAGGAAGGCTGATGCTCGCCGAAAGTCTCATAATCCATGAACAGGTTTATCACGTCACCGTCTGCCGCCTTAAGCCACCCCAGGTACTTCTCGGCCGTCAGGGGATATTCCTGCCAGTTCGAATCCGAGAAGCGGAAGGCGATGTCGTCGCTCAGACGGTAGTTGCGGAGAAGCAGGTTGAGGCTGTCGCGGGTGTCGCACGAATATACATAGTCGGGGGAACGCCATCCCATTATGTGGCGCGCCCCTTCGGCAAGCATCGTGGTGAAACCCATATCGCCGACCTGTGCGCCGATGGCATCCGAATACACGAGCTCCGTATTGCGGAAAGCCTTCGGCGTAACCCCGAAATGCTCCTCTATGGCCTCGCGGTGCTTCAGAACCTGATGGCGGAACTCGGTTGGAGAGACAATCGATGAAAGCGAGTGGTAGTAAGTCTCGTTGAGGAACTCCACGCAGCCGGTCTTCGCAAGCTTCAGGAAACTTTCCGTCACCTCCGGGGCATAGCGGTCGAACTGCTCGAGAGCCGAACCGGATATGCTGAATGCGACGCGGAACTTGCCCTTATGCTTCTTTATCTGTTCAAGAAGCAGTTCATTCATCGGCAGATAGCATTTCGCGGCTATCCTGTCCAGAATGGTCCTGTTTGCAAAATCATCATAATAATGGCTGTCCTTCCCTATATCGAAGAAACGATACTGGCGAAGCCTTGTAGGCTGATGGACCTGGAAGTAAAAACAAATCGACCTGCTCATCTTCGACTTTATTGTGTGATTATTGATTCGTAAACTTTCTTCAATTTCGCGGTGGCCTGATTCCACTTGAGGTCATTGACCTCCTGGAAGCCGCTCTCGGACGCGAATGCCGAGAGGGCGGGATACTGCAGCAGCGCATAGATGTCATCCGCCATCGCATCCACGTCCCAGAAATCCACCTTGAACGCATATTTCAAGACCTCCGCGGCACCTGACTGCTTGGAGATTATGGAAGGCACGTTGGTCCTCATCGCCTCCAGCGGGGAAATGCCGAAAGGCTCGCTGACGCTCGGCATAATATAGACGTCGCTCATCGCGAACATCCTCTGCACGTCAGCCCCGCGCAGGAATCCGGTGAAATGGAAACGGTCCGAAATCCCGAGACGCGCAACCTGCATGATGGCCCGGTTCATCATATCGCCGCTGCCGGCCATTACGAACCTCACCCCCTTGGTGCGCTTGAGCACCTTCGCCGCCGCCTCGATGAAATACTCCGGACCCTTCTGGAAAGTAATCCTGCCGAGGAAAGTGACGACCTTGTCCTTCACTCCCCTCTCCACGTCAAGATTCTCCCTGCCGCTGAAATCGACGGCATTGTGGACCGTGACCACCTTCGCGGGATCGATTCCGTACTTGTTGATGACTATGTTGCGTGTAAGGTCGCTGACCGTAACCACGCGGTCAGCCACCATCATGCCCCGTGTCTCGATATCCAGCACCCTGGTATCGATATGTTGCTCGTCGCCCCTGTCATAGGACGTGGCGTGGACGTGAACCACGAGCGGCTTGCCGGTAAGTTCCTTGGCGGCTATTCCGGCCAGGTAGGTGAGCCAGTCGTGCGCGTGGATGACGTCGAACTCGTCGGAATGCTGCATCGCAATCGTACCTCCCACCTGGGCGTAACGCGACACTTCCTCCATAAGGTTCGCCCCGTACTTGCCGGAGAACCGGAACTTCTGTCCGAAGCCTATGGTCTGGCGGAGGGACGGATCCTTCTTCATCTTCTCTATGGCCTCGAAGTACTCGTCAGGATTGACGTAGGGGACCAGATTGGAGTCAACGTACAGGAATTTCACCCTGTTTATGAACTCGTCCACGGTCCGGCTCACCGAAGCGACGGCCACGTCGCTCGCGTCTATGATCCTGGTGCAGGACTGGTCCTCGTCTCCGGAGGCGGAAGGCATCACGAAGATGGTCTCGACTCCATTGTGGGCAAGTCCTTCGACTATGCCCTTGCAGGCGGTGCCCAGGCCACCCGCAATGTGGGGAGGGAACTCCCAACCGAACATCAGCACTCTCATTTCACCTCCTCCTTATATTGTTCGAGCATACTGTCAACCGCCAGAAGGGCCGCAGTGCTCAGGGACGACGATATGGCTCCGTGGGGCTCGTGAGGGGGATCTCCGTCATAAAGTTCGGAGAACGCCCCGACGCCGTGCTTCAGCAGGTCGTCATAGAAGCCCTCGGCCAGCCACTCGGCCCTTTTCCAGAACGAAGGGCCCTTGACCCTGAAACATACGGCGACATACGGCTCCAGCAGGAACGGGCGGGTACTGCCCTGATGATAGGCGTTGTCCCTCTCGAACTGCGTGCCTTCATACACTCCGCGGTACAGTTCGTCGCGCGGAGACAGCGTCCTCAACCCCCTCGCCGTGACGAGCTCCGAGTCGATGACCTTGAGCACCCTGGGGAAGAGAAGTTCGTCAAGCGGCGAATACTTGACCCAGAGGGCATATATCTGGTTGGGACGTATCTGAACGTTCTGGCCGTTGTTGTCAACGTAATCCGCAAGATACCCGCCCCTCTCATACCAGAACACGGGGAGGAAATTGGACTTGACAAGCTCCGCGACGGGCCTCCAGGTCTTCACGAAGGAGCCGTTGCGGGTGCCGTAAGCGCCCTCCATCTCGAGCGCGAAACGTATTGTATTGTACCAGAAGGCATTGGTCTCGACCTGATAGCCGGCCCTTTCCGTAACGGCCCTGCCGTCGATGTAAGCGTTCATCCAGGAGAGGGCGACCCCGTCCTTCTGCGCCCACAGCAACCCGTTGGGATGCATCGACACCTCCTGACGTACACCGGGGCGGTAACTTTCTATTATCTTCTTGATGACCGGACCGTACTTCTTCCAGATGCGCTCGGGGTCCGCCTTGTACGCATCGATGTAAATCTGAAGGACTGAAGCCATATACAGGGGGGCCTCCACCTGCGTGGTGCGGCGGAACAGCCTCTCCTTCTCGTCCGCTATCAGGTTGTCAAGAATCTCTTCGAAGACCTCCTTGTCGCGCAGTCCGCAGAGGGTAAGGCCCGGCAGCGCCTGAAGCGTCTCGCGAAGCAGTCCGGTATACATCCAGGAGAAACCGGCATTGATTCTCTTGCGCCCGTTATGGTTGCTCACAAGCAGGTCGGCGCAGCGCACGAGCTGGTCCCTGTTGGAGCTTATGGGCTTGCAGGAGGCATACTCGCGCTTGAAAGCCGTCTTGAGGGCCGAAGCGTCCTCCTCCCTTTTCGAAGCGGAGAATATGACGGAGCTGCCCGGCTTCATCTTCACCTCGAAGCGGCCCGGGGTGAAAAGGTCTTCCCGGCAGTCGAATCCGCGCCGCGCCTCGTCGGAATACACCACCGACTTGTTCCAATACGGTTCGCTGACGAAATGCGACGAACCGTCCGACAACTGAAGGTTGAGCGTCGGAAAATTGCGATACATATAGAACGACACCCCGTTCTGAACTTCAAGGAAGGACGTGTCAGCATCCGGATTCTCGTGAGTGAGGGCGTGGATGTTGCGGAAAGCCAGGAAAGGCTTGAGCGACAGCGTCACTGAGGACGGAGCCTCGAGAAGTTCATACTTTATCATCAGCTGGTCCGACTCGGCGGCCAGAACCAGCGTCTTGCGGAACACTATCTGCCCCACCTTGTAGGTTATCGAAGGGGCGGGATCGGCATCAAAATCTATGATGTACTTGTGGCCGCGGGGCTCATAGACGTCGCCGTAGCAATGGATGCCCAGATTGAACTGCACGCCGCCGGCCACCAGGCTCTCGTCCAGAGAGGAGAGCAGCAGGAACCTGTCCCCGCCGAAACGGTCGAGCATAACCGCAAGAAGACCGTGATAGCGGCGCGTGTTGCAGGTCACTATGGACGTATTGCAATAGGCGCCTATCTTGTTGGCAAGGATAATCTCGCGCTTGAGCGAGTAGGACAGATTGACAAGCTCCGCCTTGTTGAACTTCAGAAATGCCATAATCAGTTGTTCTTTTTCTTCAAAACGACCCCGCAACGCGATGGCAGATAAATCCTCAACACTCCGGTGGAATCGGTGGAATGGACCTCGCCGCCCTGAAGCCGCGAATAGCCGGCAAATTCGCCGCTGTCCGTGTCCAAAACCAGCCTGTACTCTCCCTCCGGGACCTTAAAGCCATAATCCACAAACGATTGGGAGGCGTTGAAATTGAGCGCAAAGATAACATTTTTCCTTCGGAAAACCAACACCTTCTTCCGATCATCTATAAACACGATTTCCGG
The DNA here is from genome assembly GCA_024401995.1 of Bacteroidales bacterium. Classification (GTDB taxonomy): domain Bacteria; phylum Bacteroidota; class Bacteroidia; order Bacteroidales; family UBA932; genus Cryptobacteroides. The sequence continues at coordinate 32,832 of JAKSJZ010000007.1, read as the reverse complement.
GGGCTTCCCGAGCAGATCGCCTCTCTTCAGAAGAGACATCAGCGCACGGTCGAATGCCTCCAGCGCACCATACAGCAAATCGGGGTTTTCCGGCAGCGACCAGAGCCTGCGGGCGTGCGAATAACTCCAGCCGTTACCCTCCCGCGGAAAATCGATCCACTCCGGATGGCCGAACTCGTTGCCCATGAAAGTCAGGTAACCGTTGCCGGCCGCGGCTGCAGTCGCGAGCCTTATCATCTTGTGCAGGGCCACTCCCCTGTCAACTCCCATATTGCGGTGCCCATAATCCATCGAATAGTACATATCCTTGTCTATCAGGCGGAAAATCAACGTTTTGTCACCAACCAGAGCCTGATCGTGGCACTCCGCATAGGAGATGGTCCTCTCTTCGGGGCGCTTCGCGCTCAGTTCGTTCCAGAAGTCCCACATCGGCCACTGCTCGTCCGGAAGTTCCTTTATCCACTTTATCCAGTGGTCTGCCACTCCCATCGACATCCTGTAGTCGAACCCGACACCGCAGGCCGCGAGAGGCGCGGTGAGCCCCGGCATCCCGCTCACGTCCTCGGCTATGGTGATAGCCGAGGGATTGACGGAATGGACCAGGATATTGGCAAGACCGAGATAATCGACGGCATTGGTGTCAACCCCGGAGTCGAAATACAGCGAATAGTCGCCGAAGGCTATGCCCAGGCCGTGATTCCAGTACATCATACTGGTAACTCCGTCGAAACGGAAACCGTCCAGACGATACTCCTCCATCCAGAACTTGAGGTTGGAAAGAAGGAAATACTTGACCTCGTCCTTGCCGTAGTCGAAGCACCTCGACCCCCAGGCGGGATGATATCCCGCAGCGCCCCTGTAGAAATAAAGGTCCTCGCTGCCGTCCAGCTTCCCGAGCCCCTCCGCCTCGTTCGACACGCTGTGGGAATGGACCATATCCATAATGACCGCAATGCCGGCCCCGTGGGCCTCATCCACCAGACGCTTGAACTGGTCCGGCGTGCCGAAACGCGAACTCAGGGCGAAGAAGTTGGAGACCTGATAGCCGAAACTGCCATAGTACGGATGCTCCTGGAGAGCCATTATCTGAATGACGTTGTATCCCAGTTTCTTCACCCTGGGCAGCACCGTCGTACGGAAATCGTCGAAAGTCGAGACTTCCTCCTTCTCCGAGCACATACCTATGTGGCACTCATAGATGAACGGTGTTCCGACCTTTGCGGGGGAAGGGTTCCTCCACTTGTACGGGCTTCCGCTCTCCCAGACTTCGGCGGAGAAAATCTTTGTCTCAGGATTCTGGACAACCCGACGCACATAGGCCGGGAGCCTCTCCCCCGCCCCTCCGGGCCATTCCACCCATAACTTGTAGAGGTCGCCGCGCGATATGAACGACTCCGGCACCCTCAGTTCCCAATTTCCCTGGCCTATAACCTTCAGCTCATAGGCCGGCGACTTCTTCCAGTTGTTGAAATCCCCGACAAGAAACATCCGGCTCGCGTTCGGCGCCCACTCGCGGATGACCCACGAGCCGCCGTCACGGTGAAGTCCGTAGAAGAGGTGGTTGTTCACCGCATCGGACAGGCTTTCCCTGCCGGCGCAGAGCTTCGCCTCGCACGCCTTTATCCTCCGGGTCCTTTCCTCGAGCGCCCCCTCGTAGGGACGCAAAAGCGGGTCGATATCGTAAATCTTCTTCATGGCGGTCCTATTCCAGACGGAGCGAATCCTCCCTGACCTTGCGCAGATACGTCCTGCACCCGTCCAGCAAGTTCTCAGCCTCCCCTCCCTCCTTCCCTCTCGGATCCAGTCCCGTGGCGGGGTCCTCGACCTTCAGGGCTATCTGTTCAAGCCTGGCAACTGCCTTTTTGTAGTCAAACTTCTCCATATTTCACTTCCTTGATTTCCACTTCGGCACTCCCGTCCTTCATCCTGACGGACACTCTGTCACCCTTTTTCAGCGACGACACGCCCTTCACGACCACTCCCCGTCCGTCACAAACCAGAGCATAGCCCCTGTCAAGCAGCTGCAACGGACTTGCGGCCGCAATCCTCGCCTCAAGCGCATCAAGCCCCGCCGCCTCGAGCGCAATCCTGATGGCAACGGCCTTGCGAATCGAATCCTTCCGGCTGTCCACCGCAACCGCAGCAGCCGCAATCCTCGCAGCAGCCGACTTGGAGATACGCGTCGCGAAAGCGCACGCCTTACTTTCCCCGGCGACGAACATTTCCACGAACTTGTCGGCAAGGGCGGTAGGGGTCTTGACGGAGGAAAAGGCCACCATATCGGCGACGTGATGGTCCCGGTCGTGCCCTATGGCCGTAAACACGGGAACGGGGCAGCGGGCTATGGACACGGCAAGCCCGTAGTCATCAAAACACGCCAAATCGCTTACCGACCCTCCGCCGCGCAATATCAGAATGGCGTCGAAGCCGTCCCCGGCGCAGGATGACAGCGCGGAGGATATCGACCCCGGGGCTTCGGGCCCCTGCAAAGCCGCTTCCACAAGCACTATGTCGAACACATAGCCATACACGTTCTCCGTCAGCTGGCGCCTGAAATCACCGAAGCCGGCCGCGGCGCCGGAACTTATCACGGCAAGCCGGTACGGCAGGTCCGGCAGTTGCAGCCGCTTCTGGGCTTCGAGCAGCCCTTCACTCCGAAGCCTTTCGACAGTCTCCCTGCGGATGCGTTCCGCCTCGCCGAGAGTGTACTCGGGGCTAATGCCGTCCACTATCAGACTGAGTCCGTAAAGTTCGCTGAAGTTGACCTCGGCGTGCAGCATCACCTCGATGCCGGCCTTGAGCCCTTCGCCGCAAGCCGCCCTGTATTCAGCCGAAATGGACGCATAGCGCGATGCCCACACCAGCGCACGGCACCTTGCCATCTGCACTCCGTCCCGGGTCTGAATCAGGTCCATATAACAATGGCCCCGGTCCGAAAGCTGGGCTATCTCCGCCCTCACCCACACACCACCGGAGAAAGCCTCCCTCAGGCAAGCTTTCACGCCCGACAGCAGTTCGAGCAGTTCCATTCCGCCGGAAGGCACGTTCATATCACTTCTGTCTTATATATATCTCGACCGGACAGCCGGTAAGTTCGAATTCCTCCCTCAACTTGTTCTCCAGAAATCTCTTGTACGGCTCCTTCACGTACTGCGGCAGATTGCAGAAAAAGGCAAAGGCCGGGAATGCCGTAGGGAGCTGCGTAACATACTTTATCTTGACATACTTCCCCTTCCAGGCCGGAGGCGGAGTCTGCTCCACCGCGGGCAGCAGGGCTTCATTGAGACGCGCCGTCGGGATTTTGCGGGAATAGTTCCCGCACACTTCCGCCGCAGCGTCGAGCACATCCTGTATCCTCTGCATCTTCAGCACCGAAGCGAACACTATGGGGACGTCGTCGAACGGCTCCAGTCTCGAACGGAGCGCCCTCTCATAATCCCGGAGCGTATTCGAGTCCTTGACGAAAAGATCCCACTTGTTGACCACGACGACAACCCCCTTCCTGTTGCGGCGTATGAGGTTGAAGATGTTCATATCCTGGGCCTCCATACCCGTGGTCGCGTCAATCATCAATATGCACACGTCGGAGTTCTCTATCGCCTTGATGGAACGCATCACGGAGTAGAACTCGAGGTCTTCGTGGACCTTGGTCTTGCGGCGGATGCCGGCAGTATCGACCAGCACGAACTCGTGGCCGTACTTGTTGTAACGGGTCTCGATACTGTCCCTGGTGGTCCCTGCAACCGGTGTCACTATATTGCGTTCCTCGCCGAGCAGGGCGTTCGTCAGGGATGACTTGCCGACGTTGGGCTTGCCCACCACCGTGATGCGCGGAAGCCCCGCATAGGGGTCGGACGCCTCGGACTCATCCTTCGGAAGGGCCGCCACAACGGCATCCAGAAGGTCGCCGGTACCGCTGCCGTTCGCCGCCGAGATGCTGTACAGGTCCCCGAGGCCGAGCGAATAGAACTGGTAGGCGTCGAACAGTTTCTCCCCGGTATCGACCTTGTTGACACAGAGCACGACCGGCTTGCGGCTTCTCCGCAGCACGTCGGCGATCGCCGAGTCATAGTCGGTTATCCCCGTGGAGGCCTCGACCATAAAGAGAATCACGTCCGCCTCCTCTATGGCAATCTCCACCTGACGCCTTATGGCCGCCTCGAACACGTCGTCGGAATTGGAGGCATAGCCCCCGGTATCAACCACGGAGAACTCCCTGCCGCACCACTCGCAACGGCCGTAGTGGCGGTCACGTGTGACTCCCGCCGTATCATCCACAATCGCCTTCCTCATACCGACAAGGCGGTTGAACAGGGTTGACTTGCCGACATTGGGCCGGCCCACAATTGCAAGAAGCGACATAATCCTTCAATGTTTCGTCCCGTAATGACTGCACTCCCTGCAGTCATCGGAACCGTTACCGCCGCACTTTCCGCCGTGCAGCCCGGCATCTACATCCTTGAAGCAAAGGATGCCTCTTTCCTTCATCTGCCGGTTCGAGCCGACATCATACTTGGGGAAATCCTTTCCCCTCACTATGACGTTGAAGCAAAGCCCCAGGACACAAAGTCCCACAAGCACCAGCGCGCAGACGAAGGCCAGCATCACATGAAATCAGGGCTTATCGGCTCATAATTGTACACCTTGTCTATGATGGACGCAAACACGCCGGTAAGCGATACAACCTTTATCTTCGGATCCCCCTCGAGTTCCGGATGGGGAATGCTGTCGGTAATGAACACCTCCTCGAGCGCCGAGGCGTGAATCTTCTGGACGGCGCTGCCCGACAGGAGTCCGTGGGTGGCGCAGGCCCTCACGCTGAGGGCGCCCTTGCCTTTCAGCACTTCCGCCGCCTTGCACAGAGTCCCCGCCGTATCGATCATATCGTCGACTATCACCACGTTGCGGCCCTCGACTTCACCGATGGCCTTGATTTCCGACACCACGTTGGCCCTCTCGCGGGTCTTGTGGCAGATAATCACTCCGCACTCGCTCTCGGCGGTGGTGAGGTGCTTGGCATACGAATTCGCCCTCTTCGCGCCACCCATATCGGGCGCGGCAATCGAAAGATTCTCTATGTGCTTGGCCCGGAGGAAGGGTACAAAGACCTTTGAGGCATACACGTGATCGACGGGTATGTCGAAGAAGCCCTGTATCTGGTCGGCGTGAAGGTCGCAGGTCATCACCCGGTCGGCCCCTGCCGCCTTGAGCAGATTGGCGACGAGCTTCGCTCCGATGGCCACCCTCGGGCGGTCCTTGCGGTCCTGCCTGGCCCAGCCGAAATAGGGCATCACGGCAATGACCTTGTCGGCGGAGGCGCGCTTGGCCGCATCAATCGTCAGCAGCAGTTCCATCAGGTTGTCTGCCGGAGGGATGGTGGACTGGAGAATATAAACCGTCGCACCGCGGACGCTCTCGACGAACTGAGGCTGAAACTCGCCGTCGCTGAAAGGTGAGACCTGCAACTCGCCCAGGTGGAGGGCGGGAGTCCCCTCGTCCCTTATGGCGTTGAGAGTGTCGATAACCTTGCTTGCAAAGTCAACCGAGGCCCTGCAGGCGAACAATTCCATTCTGTGGGAGTGTATCATAGCAAATTACAATGTGTTCAATATCCTTTCGACGTAATCCAGTATCTCCTCGCGGCCGTCGCCCCTCTGCGAAGAACTCACAAGACAGGGAGGCACTTCCTCCCAGTCGCGCAGAAGCAGGGCTTCGTTGCGCTCCATCTGAGCCTTGAGGGCATTCGGCCCCAGTTTGTCGCACTTCGTGTAAATCATACAGAAGGGTATCCTGTTTTCGCCCAGTTCGGCGAGAAAATCCAAATCGACGCGGCCTATGTCGTGGCGCGAATCGACCAGGACGAAAAGTGCGGCCAGCTCGCGGCTGTTGAATATATAGTCGGCGACAACCTCGCGGAGCCGTTCCCTTCCATCCTTGCCCATCTTCGCATAGCCGTAGCCGGGAAGGTCAACAAGATACCAGCTGTCATTAATCAGAAAATGGTTGACAAGACGGGTCTTGCCCGGAGTCGAAGATGTCATCGCCAGCCCCTTACGGGCACAAAGCATATTGATGAGCGACGACTTCCCGACGTTCGACCTGCCTATGAACGCCACCTCGGGGAGCCTTCTGGCCGGCCTCCCGTCCACCCTGACGCTGCTTCCCGCAAATCTGGCATCGGTTATCTTCATACTCTATTCGTTCACGGTCTCCGGCCAGGGATTCTCCAGAATACCGGCCATCGAGCACATTCTGGCGTGGCTCTCCTTCAGAAGCCTGTCCACCTCCTGCTTGCGCGGCTTCGAAAGGTCGGGGAACAGCGGCTCCCCTATCGTCACCGTCAGCAGCGGTACCTCCGGCGGAGCGAAAAGCCGATAGATACCGGTGCGCTTACGGTACGATATGCACAGAGGCACAATCGGCCTGCCATACTTGTAGGCCATAGTGAACGCGCCTCTCTTGAAAGGTCTTATCGGCTTATAAAACAGCCAGTTCCGCGCCTCCGGGAAGACGTGTATCCATCCTCCGCGCTCATTGATTGTGTCAAACGCCTCGTTGAACTTCTTCTGCGCACCGAAGGACCCGTCCGCAAGGGGGATACCCCCGAAATACTTGAGATGATAGTACTCCGGACCGTTGAAGTGTTCGGAGAGCATCGGAAGCCAGAGCCTGTGGCGCAGGGCCTGTGCCACCGCGGCGCCGTCCCAGGGATAACAGTGGTTGCAGATGCTGACTATGCCCTTGCGGAACTCGCGGCGGTATCTGCGCAGGACGTCGCGCCCGCGGAAGCGTATCCCGAACTTGACCGCATTGGCAATCCGCAGTATGACAAAGCACAGGAAATAGTCGCCCGCCTGATGGAGCTTGAACCAAAGCGAGTCGTCCAGAAAAGGATACGACTCGTCGAATTTGAGATCCCTCAACTTCTCATAGTGGACAAGGCCCACATACGGATCCGACTCGGGATAATCGATCCCGACATCCGGCAGATATTCCCCTTCCCTGAGTTTAAGCATACGGCCCGAAATGCAAGTCCGCAAATTTACAAATTATTTGTCTAAAGTCCATACCGTAAGAGGCGTCCCCGGAAGGCCTTCGACAGCCCTGTAGCCGACAAGGTCGCCGTTGTCCCCGAAGAGATAGACGCAACTCCACAACTTCGACAGCGCTCCGGCCGGACAGCATTTCACCAGAGTCGCCTCCCCGTTCGGGGTTTTCTCCACCCCCATATCCCTCGCCACCATCTGCCTCATACGGAAATTGGAAGGCTGGAAACACTCATAAGCCACCTCCGAGCCCTTCAGGGCCGGGAGCTTCCCGCTCACGTAGCCCATATTCTGGATCCAGGGTGTCCCTTCATCCGGGAAACTGCGGTCGACGGCCCTGCCGCGCAGCACCCCCTTTACCGTAAACACCCCGTCGTGAAGTTCGGCCAGGACATCCGAGTCCTGGGCCCTGTCCACCAGATGCCAGTAAAGAGTGTGCAATTGCGCATCAAGAAGCTGCTCGGTATGCTGGGTATCCACGTCTATCTTCATAAGGCGCTTCCCGTCCGGCCTGTCCTCGACGACATACACCACTTTCGAAACGGATTCCCCGCAGGTCTTGGTATAGACAAGCCTTTCAGCGGCCCCGGCGGCATACGCCGAGACAAGCGCCGCCAGAATCAAGATTCCCTTCATCAGAATATTCTTTGTGCAAAATCAACGAAGAATGACTTCCAGTTCTCCCAGTTATGCCCTCCCTTCGACCAATGGAAGTCAAAATCATAGCCCTGTTCCGCCATCCGCCGTCCGAACGCGCGTATCTGCGGGGCGAAGAAATCGGAACGTCCCTCGAAAATGCAGTAAACCCTCGGCGCGTCCACGAACTGAACGGCTTGACGCACCTCGAAGTTCTTGAAGTTGTCCGAACTGCCGCTCTTCTTCACGGGAGTCCTGCGCAACGGAGAGAACAGGCCCACATAACCGAACACTCCCGGATGGGAGGCCGATATCTGCATAGCCTGGAAAGCCCCTATCGACAGGCCTGCCACCGCCCTGTAATCCCGGTCCCTGACCGTCCGGTAACACGAGTCGACCGCCGCCACAACGTCGTCCACAAAGCCGGACTCCACCACTCCGTTCGTCTCGAAGAACGACTCGACAGGATTCTTGAAACGCGACTTCCCGAAGTCCGCATCGTCGTCGTACTGGTTCATGTTCGGGAGCACCAATATGGCGCGCCGCGCAAGACCGGCGGCCACCAGACTGTCATTCAGGGCCATCACTTCCCCGTCCTTTATCCACGAAGTCTCGTTGCCGCGCGCACCGTGGAACAAATAAAGCACCGGGTAGCGCTCGGAGCCGCCGTCATAGCCCTCCGGAAGATAAACCAGCAGCCGCCGGGAGGTAGGGCCGCCGGGGACGCTGCACCTGTATACAAGTTCCTCCACCCTGCCCTTCGGGGCATATTCTTCCATTATCCCCTCCGGGGTCATATATTCGCCCTTGTCCTGGGTGAAAGCCCTCACCACCGAGCAGGAGGGCAGCGATGCCACCGAAAAAAAGGCCACCAGTACAATACCTATCGTTTCCTTAACTTTCATCTGCATTCTTTGGATATGTAACCGTAAAGCAGGCGCCACCGAGCAGATAGTCCCTGCTGTACTCTATGCGCGCCCCGCACCTTGTGAGGATGCTGCGGCTTATGGCAAGGCCCAGGCCGCTTCCGGAAGTCTTGGTCGTGAAATCGGGCATAAACATTCTGGAGACGTTCTCCTCCGCCACTCCCGGGCCGCTGTCGGCCACCACTATGTCATAGAAACCGTCCTCTGTGGAATTCCGCAGTTCGACGCGTATCCTGCCGCCGTCCTCGCCGAGCGCCTGGACCGCGTTTGTCATCAGGTTGACGAACACCCTGGCGAGCTGTGGCTTGGGGCCGGTCACGAATACGCCGTGAAGACCTATGTAGTCGAACTCGATGCGCTCATTGTTGTCGAACATAAGTATCTCCTCCCGCAGAAGGGCGTCGAGGTCTATCCTCGTGGACTCTTCCGTCACCAGACGCGCCAGCGAGGAGAACTCGTCCGCCGTGTCGGTAAGGATGTCTATCTGATCCAGCAGCACCAGCGCGGCTTCGTCGAACTTGTCCGCCCACGCGGGGTCACCCTTGGCCTTCAGCCTGGCCACCCGCTGAATCTGAAGCTTCATAGGAGTGAGAGGATTCTTGATTTCGTGAGCCACCTGCCGAGCCATACCGCTCCAGGCCTGTTCGCGCTCCGCCTGCGTCAGCTTGTCAGTGCTTTCCTTCAAGTCGTCCACCATCCTGTTGTACGCATTCACAAGAGCACTCACTTCATCCTCCCTCCCGTACTCGATATGTTCCATATCACCCCTGCCGGCAAAGGACATCCTGTGCCCCATCACGCGCAACGGCCGGAGCAGCTTCTCGACAACCGCCGAAGCCGCGAACCGCGCCACCAGCATCAGGGCCACGAACACCACCAGCACGGAGAGCAGATGGTTGATGACATCCTGCTCGAACGTCGGGGTGATACCGCTGCCGGGAACGCATATTATGGCGGCCAGGGCGCCATAGGGATCGAACAGGGGCGCATACATCGCGTAATACGACCTGCCGCGAAGCCTTTCCTTGTGGAAATAATATCCCTTGTTCTTGACGACTATGTTGTCATATGCCTCCGGGTCGATTCTGATGCCCAGCACCATCCTCTCGAACACCTCGGGGACCGTGGTCGTCATCACCAGCCCCTGCGGGGAATAGAGGGATATGTCGGAATTGGTGTTGGACGCAACTTCCTCCAGAACGCGCAGGCACTCCTTCGAGGAATATTCCACGCCGGGCCCGAGTGTCCTCAGGTTCGTCCTCACAAGCGACTGTATCGAGGTTATTTTGTCCGCCATCGACGTGCGCAGGTTGTTCTCTCCGCGCCCCCTCACGTAAAGCACGCTCACAAGGGAGATCAGGGTCAGCGCAAGGAAGAGCGAAATCATAATTATCAGCCGGATGTTGCGGCGGAAAAAATTCTGCCCCAGGTCCGCCTTTCTGATGCTCCCCACACACAGCAGGCTCAGTATCAGGAAAGTCACCACGGCAAGGAAAAGTCCCGCGGTGAGAATCTGGAAAATCTTGAAGGACGGGCGGGAGATGATGACCAGTTCGGAACGCGTGGGTATGGTTATGAAATGGCGGTATCCGTCAATCACCGTCGATGACGTGCGGCCCGAATAGAAAAGCACATACTCCCTGTCGGCCAGAGAAGTGGGGTAGGCGTAAGAGCCCTTGAAGCGTTGCAGGTCGCGGTCGACGTACTTGGCATACGAGTACTCCGAAGGAAGCGTGACCGTGCCGGGACGCGAATACCCCAGGAGGACCGCATAACTCGACCCGGTACGTATCGACGGCGTCTCGACGGCCAGGGTCATCCACACCTGACGCCCTTCCCCGGTATAGAACGTGAAATACCCCTTGTACATAGGCCTGCCGTCCGGGGTCTGCGAATAGAAGAACCTTGAATTGTCCGCCAGCGGCTCCTCGTCGGGGAACGGCAGCCGCGTGTCGGCAAGGCTTATTTCATAGTCCTGCGACACGCCGGAAAGATATACTTCGCGGATACGCGACAGAAGTACGGATTTCGAGTTGGGAAGGGAAGCCAGCGCGACAATTACAGGGTCGGAGGCAATCTGGACCTCCACCCGGCGGAGCTGTATCTCAAGCGAGATGTCCCTCTCCACGGAAAGGCGGTTGCCCCAGCCTTCCACCCTCCTGCCCTCGCGCAGGAATCCCAGAATCGACGTGGTCGCAACGAGGAAGGAAGCCACCATCACCGCATAAACCACCCGCAGACCGAGAGACCAGGGGTTGATATGACGGCCGATGAGCCTCGAATATGCCGGCTGTGCGAGATAAATCAGCACGGGAACACAGACCAGCAGGCCGATGAAGGAGAACAGCACAAGCGCCGTGCCGGCCGACAGGGACGAGACCTTGTAAAGCTCCAGCGTGATGCCGGAATTGAGAGCGATGCTCCTCAGCGCAAAGAACGAATACCCTACCAGCACAATGCCGTAAAGAGGCAGCATAACCGCCGCGGCAATGCTTGAGCCGCGGCCCCGGCGTTCGAGGAACAGGGGCCTGCGTGCAAGATACAGGCAGATTACGCCCATACCCAGGGCTATGTTGATAAGTATGACCGCGCCGAGCGAGTAAAGCACGTCGCCGTCGGCATATATGACAGGCGAGAAAATGGTCCAGGAAGATGCGGCGCCACGGCCCCAGGCAAACATTCCGCCGCAGGACAGCAGCACACCGGCAACCGAGGCGACCAGCCTGGGCACGGTCGGCGACGCCTTCAGGAACACCACGACGGCAACCAGGAAGAAAAGCAGGGCCAGCCACAGCGAGAACGCATCCATCCCGGACGAGAAGGCGAGGGAGTCGTACATCACCTTGAACTGCGGCACCCCGTTCACCTTCACCGGGCTGCCTCCGCTGTATTCCAGCGAACGCACAGAGTACCGGCCGTCAATCCTGAAACGCGGGTTGATGCCGTTGAAAGAACCGGGATTGTCGGGGTTGACAATCTCCAGGCCCGCTATGACCTTCTCCCGGCCCGATTCATACGCGCGTATCAGATACCATTTCGACCCGAGATTGACGAACTGCATATCGGGGCCTATGCCCGCAAGCGGGGACGCCATACCTACCCTGGGGCTCACGAGCCTCTGGAACACGACCTTGTCCGAGATGTCGTCGTCAAAAACCGGGAACTGCCCGTTCCAGCTGACAAGGGTGTCGGCATCGTAGCGGTAGATGACCATATCCTGCGGAAGCCTGTGAGGCTCCTTCGACACATAACCCTCGAGTTTCGAGAGCCTGGAGGCGATACGCCTTTCGAGCCTCGCAGCCACCCCGGCGGTATCGCCGGCGGTGCGGGGCGAGGCGATGCCGGCCACTGCCGCCATCACGCAGACCAGCACAAGCGATACTATACCTATGTTGATGCGGTTCCTCATTCGTGATGATACGGCTCCCCCCGGATAATGGTGAACGCGCGGTAAAGCTGCTCGGCAAAAACCGTCCTCACCATCTGGTGGGAAAAGGTCATTCTGGAGAGCGACAGCTTCGCCCCGGCCCTTGCGTAAACCTCATCACTGAAGCCGTAGGCTCCGCCCACCACGAACACGAGGTCTCCCTGACCTCCGCGCGCAAGGGCGTCCGAAAGCCGCGCAGCCAGGTCGACCGACCTCATCTCCTCTCCCCTCTCGTCCAGAAGAACCACCCTGTCGGACGGCTTCAGGGCCTTGAGAATCAACTCCCCCTCCATTGACTTTATCCTGTCGCGGGACAGCGACCCCGCTCCCTTCAACTCCGGAATCTCCTTCAACTCGAAAGGCACATAGTGCGAAAGTCTCGAGACATATACCTCAAGACCCTCCCTCACCCAGGGAACGTCAGTACGGCCTACGGTTAGGAGCACAATGCGCATACCTTGCAAATTTATGCAAGAAGCCCCGGATTTGCAATGAAATGCAAAGAAGATTTACGATATTTGCGGCAATGAAAAAACGCTTCACCGCTTGCCTGACGGCCTTGATCATAGCCACGGCGGCGTCGTGGGCCCAGCCCGGCTACGACGTCTTCCAGACCATCACGAAGTACCTGATAAAAGGTGACGCCGACGCCCTCGCGGCGTGGTTCGCAAAGGATATCGACATCTCCGTCATCTCCGGCGGAGGCGATGCCTCCAAAGCCCAGGCGAAGCAGATACTCAAGAACTTCTTCGAAGCATATACGCCGCAGTCCTTCACCGTCATACACACGGCGGGCAGGGCCAATATGAAATATGTTTTCGGCGAACTCTCCGCAGGAGGGGAGACATTCAACGTAACGGTCTTCCTCAGTTCCAAGGAAGACCGCAACGAGATTCAACAGATAAAAATCTACCGCTAGACCCTCTGGCCGTATGACCTGTCGGTCGTGTTGACCGTGATGGTCTCACCCTGCTGGATGAAGAGGGGAACCATTATCTTCGCGCCGGTCTCGAGAGTAACCTCCTTGAGCGCGCTCGTGGAAGCGGTGTTGCCCTTGACGGCAGGCTCCGCATAAGTAACTTCGAGGGTGACATAGGTGGGCAGCTCGCAGGTAAGGCAACGCTCGTCATCACCGGTGACGAACATCATCTCGACGTGCTGGCCTTCCTTCATAAGGTCCGCATTGTCGACCACTTCACGGGGAAGCTTGATCTGCTCGTAGGTCTCTTCGTGCATGAAGTTGAAACCATCCTCCTCGGCATAGAGGAACTGGTAGGGACGGCGCTCGACCTCGATGGTCTCTATCTTGGCGCCGGCCGTGAACGTGTTTTCAAGGATGCGGCCGTTCTCGAGGTTGCGAAGCTTGGTCTTCACGAAAGCGGGGCCTTTGCCGGGCTTGACGTGCTGGAACCATACAATCATACAGGGCTTGTCGTTGAACTTGAGATAAAGTCCGTTCTTGAAATCAGCTGTTGTTGCCATAATATATCGTTGTCTTGATTTTCAAACGCGCAAAAATAAGGAATTGAACACATTATTGCAAATTTTCAATCCCCGCGGCCACCTTCTCGAGCAGCCATCGCGGGGTCGAAGTGGCCCCGCATACGCCCACGGAACACCCCTCCGGGAACCATCCGGCCTCCAGTTCCGAAGGCCCGCCTATCCAATGCGTGCGGGGATTCACGCTCCGGCAGAGTTCATACAGGACCTTCCCGTTGGAACTGGAATGGCCGGACACGAAAACGATGACGTCATTCGCCGACGCAAAAGACGACAGTTCCGTCCTGCGCGAAGCCACCTGACGGCAGACGGTATCGTGAACGGTCACCAGCCCCGGCCCACCCGCCGCTTCGAACAGGGCGCGGCAGGTCTCCCCATACGCCTCGGGGTCCATTGTGGTCTGCGAGAACACTTCGAGCGGCTCCCCGGCCTTGATTTTCCCCTCCGCCACCGCGGCCTTTACGGCATCGGGAGTCTCGACGACCAACGCCTCCGGACCCGCATTCCCCACCAGCCCGAGCACTTCCGGGTGGCCTTTCTTGCCGAAAATCACGATACGCCCACGGCCCCCGCCGAGGCATCCGCGCGCCCGGCGGATTTTCCCCTGCAGCCCCAGGACTACCGGACAGGTGCAGTCAACCACCCCCGCTCCCTTTCCGGCGGCGAGCCGGTATGTCTCCGGAGGCTCGCCGTGAGCCCTGATGACAAGTCCGGCTCCGGCCGGTACTCCGTCCGGGAAAGCGGCCTTGTCCAGCACCCGGAGCCCGAGCGAGGACAGCCTCGCGAGTTCCTCCTCGTTATGGACCGGCTCACCCAGGGAATAAAGGGTACGGCCCTCCGCAAGAAGGCCCTCGATGGTATCTATCGCACGGATAACCCCGCCGCAGAACCCCGAACCTGAATCTATCGTAACCTTCATCGGATTGAGAACATCCCCTGCAGCAGTCCCCTGGCCCAGGCGACCTCCTCCTGCAGAGTCATATCGGAATTGTCGAGGACAAAAGCGTCGGGCGCCTTGGCCAACGGTGAAGCCGCCCGCGTGGAATCTATCCTGTCGCGTCTGCGGATATTCTCCAGAACCTCCCCGATAACCGGACTCTCCCCTTTCGCCTCGAGCTCCTTGAAGCGTCTCTGCGCACGCACCTGCTCCGAAGCCGTCATAAAAATCTTGACCTGCGCTTGAGGGAATACCGTGGTCCCTATATCCCTGCCGTCCATAATAATCCGCCCGTCGCGGCCATAGGAATGAAGGATACCGTCCACGAAAGCCCTCACATAAGGCAGGGCCGATATGGGGCTTACCTGCGAACTGACTTCCATAGTGCGTATCTCCCTCTCCACGCAACGCTCACCGATATACGTGCGGTTGTCGGGGCCGAACCGCAGGTCGAGGGAACGGAGCTCCGCCTCCAATCCGGGGCTCACCTCGTCGGCGGCGGAAATCAACTTCCGCTCCTGTGCGAAAAGCGTCACCGCACGGTACAGCGCACCCGAATCAAGATGAAGGAATCCTGTCTCCGCGGCAAGCGCCCGGGCAAAGGAACTTTTCCCGGTGCCCGAACAGCCGTCTATTGCAATAATGATATCGGGAATTTTCATAGTAAAGGCAAATATAATAAAATTCCGCTATCTTTGCACGCCGCTTCCAGGCGGCGCAAGGCCATGATGAAGTTCCTCTCGAAGTTACCCCCGCTTGTCCCGGCAGCGATGATGCTGTCGGTGGTGGCGATGAACCTGCTGGCAAACAAGGAGCTTTTCCACACCGACTGGGTGGCGCTGGACTGCGGATTCGTGCTCTCGTGGATACCTTTCCTGCTTATGGACTGCGTCTGCAAGGTCTATGGCGGCAGGACGGCGGCGCAGTTGTCGATACTGGCGGTAGCCGTCAATCTGGCGGTATTCCTCGTGTTCAAGCTGGTCTCGCTCACTCCCGGGATGTGGGGCGAGTACTATGCCACCGGCCTTGCCGAAGTGAATGACTCCCTCAACAATACGATAGGAGGCTCGACCTGGATAGTTCTGGGGTCGGCATTCGCAATGGCGACGGCCTCAATAATCAACTCGCTGGTCAATATGGGAGTCGCGCGGCTCCTGTCCCGCAAAGGGGAGTCATACTGGAAGTTCGCCGCCCGCAGCTTCACCTCGACCGCCGTGTCCCAGTTCGCCGACAATTTCATCTTCGCCCTCACGGTCAGCGTACCGCTTTTCGGCTGGAGCCTCAGGCAGGTGGCCTTCTGCTCCCTCACGGCGATGGGTTTCGAACTGCTGCTCGAGATATGCTTCTCCGGGTACGGATACAGGCTGTCCCGGAAATGGACGTCCGGCGGCTAATACCCTATCCGGACGACAACCCCGTCGGGACTGTTGGCAAACCCTCCAAGAAGACAGGTTGAACTCCTTTCATCCCAATCCGGCTCCACTTCCCCGCCGTCAACCGTTACCGACTCCGGAGCTTCCGGCAGATACACCCTGGTAACGTTCCTCGTCCCCGAAGGGCCCTTGAGCACAAAGGAATACACCCCGCGTCCGCGCTCTTCATCGGACTCCCGCCCGGAGGACGCGACCACAAAAGGTTTGGCGCCGCGACGGACCCCTGCCATATCGAAGAGGAAAGCCTGACCGCCCGGATGCACAACCTTCCTGCCGACAACCGGAAGCGCCGGGTCATAAAGGTCAACCATAACCCCTTCGCAGACAAACGGCTCATCCGTAGGCCCCTCATCCATCACTGCCGCAATCAGGTACGGACCGCGCCTCAGGGTCAGACGGTTGGAGAACTCCATCTTCCTGCCTGTCCTGCGCCCGTACAAGTCGGCGACTAGGGCGACATATTCATCCGCCCCGCCCGCTTCGGCGACAAACTCGCCCGGATTGCGGCGCACAATCCTCACGACTCCCCTGCCATAGCCGTATTCCCCTTCCGCGGCCCCTTCCGGGATACCCATCAGAGAGAACAGGTGGTCGGCGGGGCAGGCATACTTCCTGTCTCCGGTATTCCACCACTCCATCACCTTCTGGTACGGGTCGTCATCACGCCCGGCATACACGATTACGCCACCCTTGCGCACCCATTCCGCAAGCGCGGCATGGGCCTTGGCATCAAGCGGCTTCATATTCGAATATGACATCAGAAGAACCTCGATCCCGTCGAACGCACCGCGGCATCCGAGATTCTCAAGATGGGCCATACCGATGCCGACACCCCTCTTCAGGAAAGGCAGAGCCTCCCCGTAGAAGTCCGAAAACCTTTCGTCGGAATACCCCTCGAACTCCGGGAAGCGCTGGAACATCATCGAATTGCCCATCAGCACGCTGATACCGGGAGTCCCCGAAATCCTCCCGCGGGACACGGGCACGGAATTGAGCGAGTTTATCATTATCTGCATCGACGTCGCGAAATCCTCCGGAAGGCCCGACATCTCGTCAGAGCCGGCGCTGACCCTGTACCGTCCGTCATAGATGCGCTCCGGCCAGGGCATCACCTCATAATCCGCGACCTGCGGATAAAGCAACTGGGCCGTGAAGGTCGCGTTGTAGTTGCGCTTGTAATCCTCCCAGTCCCGCACCCCGTCCTCTATGGGGTCCGTGAGGAAAAATATCTTCCTGCCGGTCGGGGCGGTCATCGACACCATCGACCCGTACTCGAGGAAAGCGGTCTCGAAGACCCTTTCCGCAGACACCCCCTCATAGAAGCAGGGAACCCTGGACGTACCTGTCCATACCTGGGCGATATATCCGTCCACACAGGGCAAGAGCGCCAGCGAAGCCTCCGGCGAGACTATGCGCCACTGCGAATAGTTGAGCAGCGAGTGGGTAGGCACATAGCACTTCACGTCCAGCCCGCGGCTCCTGCCATACTCCTTTGCAAAGGTGAAAGCCTCTTCAAGCGCCCTGTAATATAGATGGTACTTCAATTTCCCGGACAGGTAGGCCGCCTCGGGCGATTCGTGCTGCGGCCTCCAGTCGGATCCGTAGAAGTCGCGCCACTCCCTCCTGAACGCCTCGCTGTAACCGCCGTTTGCCCAGAACTCCGGCTCCTCCAGGAATATGTCGGTCACCCCGGCGTCGATCACCCTCTTGAGGTGGACTTCCTTCATATATTCGAGGAAGTTGGACGTGGGAACAAGGTATGGGGTCATTTCGCCGTGCCACAGCGTATCGCCGTTCATATCGACCTGTCCTTCGTCCAAGTGGGACGCCCCGTCCCACTCTCCGGTGAAATAATCGGCATACGCTCCCCAGGCTATGCCCGTCATAAAGCCTGCGGAATATCCCCTGTCACGCCAGGACTTGAGCCGCGACTCGAAGTCACCGGCGCCGTAGATTCCCCAGGACTCCAGCTTCGAGCCGTTGTCCGCAGTGCCGTAAACCATAACGGCATCCGCCCTGTTGTCAAGTGAAGGACGCCATCCGGCGCTTGTCTGAAACGTGGTTTTCACTTCCCGCGGACCGCAGGATACTGCAGCGGAGCAAGCCAGCGCCGCCAGCAGGACAAAAATTCCCTTTCTCATTTCGAAATCCTTGTAAGACGCAGCCTGTGGACACGGGCCGTATCGATGTCTATGTTCATATTGACATTCTCCTCCGGGTAACGTATCTCCAACTTGTGCGCCCCTCCGGTCACCCTGGCTTTCAGAGAATTGGACCATCCCCGTTCCGTCCAGTTGTCAACTCCCCTCTGGGGCAGGACCACGGGGCCGCAGTAGATTCCGTCCAGATACAATGACCGAACGGCGCACTTGTTCTGTGTCTCGATTTCCCCGTTGCCGTTGCTGTAAAGCCAGTCGAAAGCGTACAATCCCGGGCGGCTGACCTCGAAGGGAATCGAAAGCTGCACTCCCGGCGCCCTGCCAAGCCCGGCTTCAATCTCAAAGACGGACTCGTCGTCGTACTTCCTGACGGGCTCGCTCATAAACGACTCCACTCCGTCCCCACGCACCGCCATCACGCTGTATTCCCCGGATGCAGATACCGGGTATGACAATGAGGGAAGACCGGAAGCGGCCTCCTTCCCGTTGAAGAACACACTGTAGCTTTCCGCCCCTTCGACCGCCGTCCATTTCAGCCGGCCCTCTTCGATGACGGCTTCCGGAACCGGAATGTCCTCCACATAAGGCAGCACCTTCACGGGCACGTCGGCGACATCCGCGGCTTCCGCAACTACAATCTCGACGCTGTGGCGCCCCTTCAATCCGCAGGGAACCACCGGCTCGGCGCAAACTTCCCCGTCCAGGAGGAAACTCTCTATCCTGCCGCCGCTGCCGTTCACCCTCACGTCGAGCGTCATATTCCTGTACTTCATCCCCTCGAGGCTGCGCTCACCCTTCAGGGAGGCGGGGATGAAGGGGTTGAAGCGGATGCCTTCGGGAGTGTAGTTGATACCAAGCATAAGCCTGAGATACGGAGAGATGAACCCCGCCACGCTCCAGAGTTGGCGCGGGGAATTGATGCAGGTCGCCGTCGTACCGTCGGCGGAGACCATATTCTCATAGTTGGTACCGTACTTCGCCGCGAAAGACGCATTCGAGCGCATCGCGGCCTCCACTCCGGAACTGCTGCCGACAAGGGCGGCGGCAAGCGCGTAGTAGGAAGTCACGAACGGCCAGACACCGTTGTTGTGATAAGGCTTCTGTCCCTTTATCTGAGGCCAGAAGATGGTCGGCCCGTACTCGCTCAGGGGCATATTGGCAACAATCCTGCGGGCTTTGTCCGCATCCGCGACGCCGAACATTATGCAAAGCGCCTCTCCCAGGGTCTCGCTCCTCGGGGATACGGCGTTGAAATTGCGGCCGTACCTGTACTGGGCATAGAATCCCCTGTCTTCGAGCCACAGGTTCGAGTTTATCGCCTCCGACAGGGCGGCAGCCTTCGCCGAATAGTCGGCAGCAGCCTCCTTCTTTCCAAGTTCCGAAGCCATCGAGGAAAGGCATTTCAGGGCACCCACGAACACGGCGTTGGTCCCCAGACACTCGCTCCGGCAGATATCACGGCTGTCCATCCAGGCAGGATAGCTCTGCGTGCGCCAGTCGATGAACGAACTCTCCCCGGCAAACAGCCCCGACTCGGGATTGAAGGCCGTATGGAAATCGTCCCTCATCGAGCGCGAGCATATGTCATAGATATTCTCCAACCACTCCCTGTCTCCGGTCTCGAGCCACAGTTCATAAGCGGCCACCGTCCATATCTGACGGTCTATCGAGCAGGGCCAGGCGCCGCCGGTACCGGTATCCTGGACAATCCTTCCGAGACGGTCGACCTTCTTCATAAGGCTCGTGCGGGCGACAGCCGGCTCCAAATGGGCCAGGCTGTGGATGATACTGTAGCTGACATCGCGCGTCCAGACCCCGCCCCACAGCTTCCCTGTCCTGAAAGTGCCGTCATCCTCGATATCCTGCACCATCTCGTCGACGGCGAGGTTATAGAGGGCCGTCTCGATGCTGTCCACACCTCTGTACACGCCGTATTGCGGGTGTACGGGCGGGTTGGGAACGGCCAGGCTCCCGATTCCGAAAACGCAAGCCTGCGGTTCCACGACCGCTTCCCCAGCGGGCTGCAGGATATCAGCGCTGTCGGGAACCGGGACCGTCTCCACCGGCTCCTGCGCCGACACGAAAGGACAATACATCGTCACTGCCAGCACAAAGGCGGCCGCAACTTTTCCGTTAGGGTTGAAATTCATATCCATTGTTTTTAAACCAACCTCAAAATTAACCATTTTCCACAAGTTCTCAAAGCGGGAGATTATTGTTAACTTTGTCGGATATGAAAAAGATACTGTTCCTTCTGTTGCTACCATTTCTTTTGTGCACAGGGGCCCGTGCCCGGACATACCGCGAGTTGCTGCAGGACGACTTCAGCCGCGCCGCCTGGGTATATCACATCTATGAGGCCCCCGATGCAGGCCCCGGAAAGGCGCCGCAGGGCTTCAAGCCCTTCTACATATCGCATTACGGACGCCACGGCTCACGCTACCATACGTCGGCGGGATTCTTCGACAGATGTATCCCCGACCTTTGCAGGGCTGACAGCCTGGGGCTTCTCACTGATGACGGGAAGCGGCTCCTGAACAACCTCGAAGAATTGAAGAAGGCCCACGAGGGGATGTACGGCTTCCTCACCAGGGTAGGAGCCGCCCAGCACAGGGAGATAGCGCAGAGAATGTATGACAACTTCCCCGAAGTGTTCAACCGGAAGGACAGACCCGAGGTCCGCTGCATATCAAGCCCTATCCAGAGGTGCATCCAGAGTATGGCGAATTTCTGCGTTTCACTCAGTTCCCGGGCCGGAAACCTTTCCTTCACGCTCGATGCCGGGGACAAATACTACGACTGTCTGGCGCAGCAACCGCTCGGGGCCGCGTTCGACAGAAGAGCCTCCGCAATCACCGACTCCATCATACTGGCGACCTTCGACGCCGCCAGACTGATGGCAAAGACCTTCACGGACACTTCGGCCGCGCATAAAATCCTCGGGCGGGAGCCGGCGCTCTTCTTCAATGCCGTGTTCACCTGCGCCGCAATCACGGCGAATCTGGAGGCCAATCTGGAGGATTTCCTCCCCTATTTCAACTTCGAAGAGGCCCTGCTGATGAGCAGCGCCGAGAATTGCCGTCTCTACGCCTACTTCTTTGACAGTCCCGAATTCCCCGAACAGATTGACAATCTGGGGAGAGCCATTCTCAGGGACATAGTCGAAAAGGCCGACGCGGCAGTGGCGGGCAACGGAGTCGCGGCGGACCTGCGCTTCGGGCACGACTCCGGCCTGTCGCCGCTGCTGGGCTTCCTGGGAGTTGACGGGAACGACTGGACCGGCCCCATAGACCGGTCAGCCGACCACTGGTTCTGCTGCCGCGAGATGTGCATGGCCTCCAACCTCCAGATGATATTCTACCGCAACCGCAGCGGCGAAGTCCTGGTGCGCCTGCTCAAGAACGAACGCGAGGCGACCATCCCGGCCCTGACCGCCGCAGAAGGCGGATTCTACCGTTGGCAGGACCTCCGCGCCCACTTCGCGGAACTCCTCCGCTGAGCCCGTCCGGCGACAGAAAAAAGACCGGCAGCCTTTCGGGGCGCCGGTCTCGCTTATAGTGAATGATTGCTCTTACATACCCACGGGCTTGATATTGCGCGTAGTGTCAACTAAAAAATATGCCTGTCCGCTCAAGGGCGCAAGGAAAACCAACCTGTCAGTAAGACCTGCAAACTTGCGGTAAAGCGAATCCGCGTCGATAACTCCGGGCTCAGTCCTGAAACCGTCGCCGCCGTTGAGGGAACTCGACCCAAAGGGGGCCGCCATAGCAAGGGAATATTTGTAATAAATCGAGTCGGAGGCCGATGCAAGCGCGCCGAACCCGGGGAGCGTATCAATCGCCACCTGGAATTCAAGGTACGCAGACTGAGGCTTATAGGTCTTGCTCCACTGCCCTCCCGGAAGGGTGTCGCACATCAAAGGCGCTGACTCATCCGGCATAACCCTGTAATATACGGACATTGAAATCAGGTTCTTGACATTGTCGGATCCGGAAAGACCGACATTCACAGAAACCTCGGAAGGCCCGCTCGGGAAGCAGGAGCACACCGCAGCGGCGCATAGAACGAGAGAAAACAATTTTTTCATATCTAAAAAATCCAATCCGCAAACCGCCACCTTTCAAGTTGAGATAGAAGGATTCGAACCCTCACTGACAGAGCCAGAATCTGTAGTGCTACCATTACACCATATCTCAATGGGGTTGCAAAAGTACAATTCTTTTGGAAAAATACAAAATTTTGACGGAATATTATCTTGACAGAAGCACGATTGCGTGCGCAACGCAGCCTTCGCCCCGGCCGACGGCCCCCAGACGCTCGGTCGTGGTGGCCTTCACGTTCACCACGCTCTCCTCCACGCCCAGCATCTCCGCCACCCTACGCTTCATCTGCGGCACGAATGCGGATATCTTCGGTGACTGGAGCTCTATCGTGATATCCGCGTTGACCACCGACCAACCGTCGTCGGAAATCATCCTGCGGACTTTCGAAAGAAGCACCGCGCTGTCGATACCCCTGTATGCCGGATCGGTATCCGGGAAATGAACGCCTATGTCACCGAGGCCGGCCGCCCCGAGCAGCGCGTCACACAGGGCGTGAAGGGCGACATCCCCGTCGGAATGGGCCACGAAGCCCCTGTCCGCGGCAACTTCCACCCCGCAGAGCCTCATCTTCAGGCCCGCTTGAATCGCGTGGATATCCAGGCCCTGTCCGATTCTGTATTCCATAGTCGCAAAAGTAAAGAAAAAAGATTAAATTTGCGTTTGTTATGGGACTTTTCAACTGGTTCGGCGAGCAGGAACACAACGTGTTCGACTATAAGCCGATATATTACGACAAGGAAAAAGAGGAGCGCCGCAGGATGTTCGGCGCCGTTGACGGTACGGACCGCAAGGAAGACTATGCGCCAGGCTCATATATCAAGGGAGCCCTGCGCAACGGCCGCTACCAGCAGTCGAAGTCACACGCCACGAAGGCCCAGAATATAATCGGCATCGTGGGACTTCTTCTGGTTGTGGTCGTGCTCTTCTACATCGCCAAATTCTACACGCTTCTGTAACGGTGGGCGAGCTCAGGATTCTACCGCCCAGCCTGGCGAACATGATTGCCGCCGGAGAGGTCGTCCAACGGCCTTCCTCGGTGGTGAAGGAACTCGTGGAGAATGCCGTGGATGCGGGTGCGGATTCGATAGACGTGACGGTGACCGATGCCGGCAGGACCTTGATACAGGTGATCGACAACGGCTGCGGGATGAGCCCGGAAGACGCCTCGCTGTGCTTCGAGAGCCACGCCACCTCCAAAATCAGCAGCCCGGAAGACCTTGAGGCGATAATGTCCTACGGGTTCAGGGGCGAGGCCCTCGCCTCGATTGCAGCCATCGCCCACATTGTACTCAGGACAAGGCGGGCGGGAGACGAGACGGCCGCGCAGGTGACGGTCTCCGACTTCGGCCGGCGCGAGAGCAGTCAGGTCGCAGCCCCCGTGGGTACGAGCGTGGCCGTGCGCGACCTCTTCTACAACACCCCCGCCCGCCGCAAGTTCCTCAAAAGCGACGCGGTGGAGTTGAAGCACATAATATCGGAGTTTTCCCACGTCGCCCTCACCCACCCGGAAGTGGAGTTCAGGCTTAAGTCGCAGGGCCGCGACGTGATGGTACTCAAGAAAGCGAAATCGCTGAAGTTCAGGATTATGGACATACGGGGCGCCAGCCTTGCATCGGACCTTGTGGACGTGAAGGCGGACACTTCGGCAGTAAGGGTCAACGGCTTTGTCGGGAAGCCGGAAGCCGCCCGCAAGACCGTCCCCAACCAGTATTTCTTCGTGAACGGACGTTACTTCCGCAGCCCCTACTTCAACAAGGCGGTGATGCGCGCGTACGAGGGCCTTGTCCCGGAGGGGGTATGCCCGCCTTACGTGCTCTGCCTGGAGGTGGACCCCGCCGCCGTGGACGTCAATATCCATCCTACGAAGACGGAGATAAAGTTCGAGGAGGATTCGGTAATATTCCAGACCCTGTATGCCTGCGTCAAGGAGGCAGTGGGAAGGAATGCGTTCGGCGCCTCGATAGACTTCGAGTCCGGAAGGGAGGCGGATCTGCCGTTGCCCGGAGCCGGCTTCCTGGCTTACCGTGAGGAAGGAGCCGCGCCCGCCGTTGCCGTGGACCCGAACTATGACCCGTTCAGGCCGCAGCCTTCGGACAGGGAGCCGTTCCGGCAGCAGGACTTCACCGCCCTGTTCGAGAGCGCCGCAACCGTCAGCGCCAGGGACGTGCTGGTGGTCGGCGGAGGAAAATTCATACTGACCCCCTCTTCCGGCGGAGTGCTGTGCGTCAACGCGCGGCGAGCCCGGGAGAGGATTTTCTATGAAGACGCAGTCAAGGCGCTTGCCGAAGACATCCGCGTTGCGCAGAAGATGCTGTTCCCGGTACAGGTAAGGGTCGGTGCGGAGAACGTGGCCCTGTTCGGGGAACATTCGAAGGAACTGGCCTCCCTCGGATTCGAGATAGCGGTTTTCGGCACCGATACGGTGGTGGTGTCCGGGGTGCCGGAAGGATATGCGGCAGGAGAGGCGGAAGTCAACCGCATGGTCAATGACCTGATACTGGTGCTGGAGGATGACGGTTCGGCGCTGCCTAATCTTATGCTCAATTCGCTGGCCCGCAGGTTTGCGGTCCTCAGCGCATCCGCCTGTACCCCGCCCGCCGGTCAGGATGAGGCCAGGTCGCTGCTTGAAAGGCTTTTCTCCTGCAAGGAGAGCGACCTTACGGCCGGGGGTAAGAAAATAAGCCACGTCATAACGGTCGAGGAACTGGAGAGAAAGCAATGAAAGCAACCCGCAATCTTATAATCGTCAATGTGGTGATATTCATCGCCACTATGTTGAACCAGGAGTTCATGATGTCGCAGTTCGCGCTGTTCTATCCGGCATCACGCTTCTTCAGGTGGTGGCAGCCCCTGACGCATATGTTCATGCACGGAGGTATCTGGCACATATTCTTCAATATGTTCTCGCTGTGGATGTTCGGCAGCGTGATAGAGAGGTATGTGGGGCCGCGCAAGTTCCTTGCGCTCTTCCTTGTGGCCGGACTCGGCGGGGCGGCTCTCCACCTTGGAGTGGAGTGGATCCAGGCAGGCGTTTACGAGAATGCGATGGCCGAAGGCTCGCAGAGCGCGCTTGCATCATACGTCTCGCTCTGCAACACGCCGACGGTCGGTGCGTCCGGAGCGATATACGGGCTCCTGATAGCCTACGCGATGCTTTTCCCGGACGCGACGATGATGCTCCTCTTCCCGCCGATACCTATGAAGGCGAAATGGATGGTGGCCATCTTCGCAGCCGTGGAGCTGTTCACCGGTGTGACTTCCATAGCAAGCGGCATAGCCCATTTCGCCCACCTCGGGGGAATGCTTTTCGGATGGCTGATGATACGCCGCTGGAGACGCAGGGGAACTTTATTCGACAACAGATGGTAAAAATCATTCAGGAGGCCCTGGAGTGCCTCAAGGCCGGAGGTCTCATCCTTTACCCCACCGACACGGTCTGGGGAATCGGGTGCGATGCAACGAACCCGGAGGCGGTGGCAAAGGTGTATGCCCTCAAGAAGAGGGACGACTCGAAATCGCTTGTGCTTCTGGCAAGCGATATGGATATGGTTGCGAAACACGTGAAGGTCATCCCCCAGATTGCGATAGACCTGGTGGAAGTCAACGACGCGCCGATGACCATCATCTACCCCGGCGCCCAATATCTGGCCCCGAACGTCGTGGCGGAAGACGGGACCGTGGGTATAAGGATACCGGCCAATGACTTCTGCATCGAACTGATACGGCGCCTGCGCAGGCCCCTGGTATCGACATCCGCCAACATATCCGGCGAACCGACCCCCGGATGCTACGCACAGATAAGCCCGGAGATTGTCGCCGGAGTGGATTATGTGGTTGATCCCTCGCTTGAGAAGGGTTCGACGGGCAAGGCGTCGCAGATAATCAAGCTGGGCGTGGACGGCGAAGTGGAAGTAATCCGCAAATAAGGTATGGAGATATTCCACGCATACAGGGTTGAGGGCGACAGAGTCTTTCTGGACGCCGGAGAGACCGCCCACTGCGTCAGGGTCAAGCGCCATCGCGAAGGAGACGCTGTCGAGGTCATCGACGGCTCCGGCGACCTTCTGCGGTGCAGGCTCGATTCAGTCGGACCCGGGGAGGCGTCGGCGACGGTGCTTTCGCGCGAAGCCGGCTTCGGAGCCCACCCGTACAGGCTGACGGTAGGAGTGTGTCCCACCAAGAATGCAGACCGCTACGAGTGGTTCGTGGAGAAAGCGACCGAGATAGGGGTCGACGTGCTGGCAACCCTTTTCGCCGACCGCTCGGAACGCCGGGTGATGAAGGGCGAACGACTGCGCAAACTGGCCCTCAGCGCCGCCAAGCAGTCGTTGAAGGGCGCAATCCCCTCGATCCCGGAGCCCGTGACGGTGAAGGACTTCATACGCTCCGCCTCCTCCGGGGCGCTCAAACTGATTGCGTGCTGCTACGGCGACCGTATTCCCCTCACGCAAGCCCTGGCCGGAGCGGCTGCAGACCGCGAAATTATCATTCTAATAGGTCCGGAAGGCGATTTTTCGCCGCAGGAGTTGAAGATGGCCGACGAAGCGGGATTCGTGGCGGTGAGCCTCGGAGACTCCCGACTGCGCACCGAGACGGCGGCGCTGGCATCCGTATGTGCGGTTTACTTCAATTTTTGCAAATAATTTTTGCAAAGTCGCAGAAACTGAGTACTTTTGCCCCCGCTGCGGAAAGTCCGCGGCGAATTTAATCAGTTTAATGCATTACTGTTATGAAGAAGGTATTTATGGTTCTTTCCCTGGCTGCTGCTCTTGTAGCTTTCAGCGCTTGCGGGAACTGCGGTAACAAGGCTGCCGAAGAGGCTGAGCCCGCCGCTGAGGAAGTCGTTGCCGACAGCACAAACTGCACTTGCGACAATTGCGAGGCTTGCGCTGAGGGCGAGACCTGCACCGCTCAGGAGTAATCCTGCCCGTGTCATTTGCGCCGGCATCCCCGGCGTTGAAAAAAAGACCGCGTAGCTGTTCTGCCACGCGGTCTTTTGTAAACACCCCCGCCCGCTCGTCAAATAATGAATCCTTCCTCCATATACAGGGTCTTGCCCTGGAGGATGGCCTCGTCGCCGAGGATGCCGAGAACGGAACTGTAATATGCCTCTTCGAGAATGCGCGGAGGCATCTTTCCGGTGATGCAGCTGTTGCAGAAAGCCTGCAGAATCTCGCGCGTTCCGTCTCCTTCCGCCTCCGGCATTATGGCTTCGCCCCTGTCTGCGGAAGCAGTCTCGGCATTCCAGCTTGTGCCGGCGAACACGGAATTGGAAAAGACGCCCTTCTCGATCTGGGCTATGAGCTGCTCCATACCGCTCTTGGCGGGAGGGGTCTCGCGGAAGATTCTTGAACCCGGCAGGTCAATCGTCGCATCCTTGCACAGTATCTGCTCCCCCATCCCGAAATGGGCATTGGAGATGACGGACTCGAAAGTCATATTGACCCCGTTGGGGAAAGTATAGATGACGCAGACATTGTCGAACACCTCACGCCCGTCCTTCCAGTAGATTATGTCCCCGGCCCCCATCACCTTCACGGGGAGCATACCCGTAGCCCAGGTGCCGTTCTGGAGCTGATGGCAGGCAAGTTCGGTCATAAGGCCGCGTGAATACTCCCTGTAAAGCCTCCAGTTGATGAGCCTCTCGAGCTCGGGCGAGGGCACGGGACGCCGCCAGTCGGCATTGCGGAACCAGTAGTTCCTGACGTTGACGACAGGCCCGAAGTCTCCGCGCACTATGCTCTCCATTGCCTTGTGGTACTTGGGGTCGAACAACCTCTGCTGGCCTATGAAGAGTATCCTGCCGGTGGACTTGCGCTTCATATACATCTGCCGGCACTCATCTATGTGATAGGCCATCGACTTCTCGCAATAAACGTCCCTGCCGGAATCAAGCGCATCCATAACCATCCTGAAATGCCTGTCCAGCGGAGTCGCAATCACAACGGCGTCCACGTCCCGATCCTCGAGCAGCCTGCGGTATTCGGTGTACCTGCGGGCGTCCGGGAACATCTCCGCGCCCAACTCCAGATTGGGCCCATATATGTCGCAGAGCGCCACGACCGAAGCTTGCGGAATATCCTTCAGGAATGACATAAGATAGCGGCCGCGCGAGCCTGTGCCTATTATGCCGAGCCGGACTTTCGCGCCCGAAGTCGCGTCGTTCCGGGAGGGGCTGCACGACTCCATCCACGGGAAGGCGCTCAAGGCGGCGCCGGCCAGCCCTATTCCCCCGAGTCTGGAGAGGAATGAACGTCTGTCAATGAGTTTCTCGTCCTTCATAACTTTATATGACCGGCGCTGTATGCCGGAAATCCTTTCATTATACTGTCCTGCATCTCCTCCGGAGCGGCGTAGAGGGCGGTGGAAAGCATCTCGCACAGCAGCGCGGACTTCCCCGTAACCACAACTCCATACCCCTTGGAAGGGCAGGTCATCGCAATCGGATCAACGATATGCCGCCGCCCGCCTGCCTGCACCCCGGATACGGACAATGCGCTGTCCCTCAATTCAAGGCAGACGGACTCATCTGCCGCCGGCGACACTTTCCAACAATCCCCCAAAGGGTGGCGCCCCACTCCCAGGACAGTGCTGTTGCCGAAGTTGACCAGGGCGTCCGCAATACCTTCTTCCTCAAGAAGCCTGCGCACTTTCTCCGCCGCATACCCCTTGGCAAAACCTCCCATATCGAGAAGAATACCGCCGGACACCCTCTTCACCCGGTGGCCGGAAGCGGAGAAAATACAGGACGGCCTCTCCCTGGATGGGCTCAAGGCGGCGACGTCGAAATACCCTGCGGTAGCATCCCTGAACTGCTCGCTCAACTCCAGGCAGAAGAAAAGCTCATCTCCCGCATCCTCGAACTCCAGGGAGGAATTTATCCGGTTGAGCGGGCCTCCCTCCAGGTGACGGCTCAACTCCCTCTCAAGCCCGGCGACCATACCCCGGATCCTGTCTGAAACGGCCCTTGCGGACGCTTCGTCGGCGCTGACGCAAAGAACCTCGACGAGGGTGTGCATTGCGTAGAAAGCACAATATGCCACCGGCGCGGACGGATTGACACCGCTGTATCTGAACTTCATCCCCTGCATCTGCGGACAATCGAAACAACGGCGTGGACTGCGAGCCTTACCGCTGCCAGGACGGCATAGATACAAGCCGCCAAAAGTATCACAAAGCCGATCTGGGTGAAAAACTCGCTCCAGGGGCAGTTGAAACGTATGATGCTGTAAACGTTTATCAGAACGGCCAGGCCGAAGCATACCAGGGCAACGGCAAGTTCCCTTCTCTTGCGCCGGGCGGTTATGACTGAATCCTTGAACATAAAGACAACTTGCGAAGGTAGCAAAAAGAAGCGCCAACTGCAAGATTAAATTTATGGCTCAATCCCTTGCATTGCCACAAATATAATTTAACTTTATGGGAAATTTGCTACAAACTGATAACCTTTTGTTTAATATGAAGAGATTTTCCATCTTGCTTGCGGCTGCGGCCCTTCTTGCCGTGACCGTCCCCGCCTCCGCGGAGAACTGCGGCGCGGATGACTTCCAGATTGGCATAGCGGGCTATTCCTACAGGAATTTCAATCTCGACCAGACCCTGAATTACCTCAAGGAACTCGATGTCAAGTATTTCTCCGTGAAAGACTTCCTCCTTCCGCTCGATGCCACGAAAAAACAGATGGACCGTTTCAAGGCCAAATGCGCCGAAGCCGGCGTCGAAGGCTATATCCTCGGCCCCATCTATATGAGGACAACGGACGACGTTGACCGCGCCTTCGCCTATGCGGCGCGCTACGGTGCGGATATGTTCATCGGAGTGCCCGACTATTCCCTCACCGACTACGTCATTGCGAAAGTGGCCAAGACAGGTATCAGGATGGCCATACACACACACGGGCCCGACACGGACCTGTTCCCCGACATCACGGCGGTGGTGGAAAGGTACGGCGACCCTTCCCGCGGAGTAGGATGCTGCATTGACCTGGGCCACACCTTCCGCTGCGGCAGGGACGCGGCAGCCGACATAATCGGATACAGGGACTGGATATTCGACGTCCATATCAAGGATGTGACGGAGGCCTCGAAGGCCGGTCAGACCTGCGAGATGGGACGCGGCAGGATGGATCTGCCCGCCATCGCAGACGCGCTGAAGTCCATCGGCTACAAGGGCAAGGTCTGCATAGAGTTCGAAAAGGACGGCCTCGACCCCCAGCCCGGAATCAGGGAGTCGGTGGATTACCTGCGCACGATGCTCATCTCCGCGATGAAGAAGGACCAGCCCGCGAACACGCTGACCGAGGCCGAGAAAGCCGACGGCTGGAAGCTCCTCTGGGACGGCAGAACGTCCGACGGCTGGAGGAGCGCAAGATATGACGCCTTCCCCGCCAAAGGCTGGACAATAAAGGACGGCATACTTACGGTGGAGGATGCCGGCAACAACAATGAGGCCGGAGGCGCCGGCGACATCATCACCAGGGAGAAGTACTCCAACTTCATCCTTACCGTGGAGTTCAAGCTCACCCCGGGCGCAAACAGCGGAATCAAATACTTCGTCAATCCCGACATCAATGACGGCGGCGAGAGCGCATCGTCCATCGGCTGCGAATTCCAGGTGCTCGATGACGAACTTCATCCGGACGCCAAGCTCGGGGTCAAGGGCAACCGCAAGCTCGCTTCGCTCTATGACCTGATTCCCGCTCCGGAGAACAAGCCTCTGGACAAGTACGGCTTCAACAAGGCCACCGTCGTGGTCAGGGGCAACCACGTGGAGCATTGGCTGAACGGAGTGCGGATGGTGGTATATGACCGCAACACCCAGGAGTTCAACGCGCTGGTCGCATACAGCAAATACAGGAACTGGATAAACTTCGGCAACCACAAGTCCGGCTACATCCTTCTGCAGGACCACGGCGACGAAGTAAGTTACAGGAATATTAAAATCAAGGTTCTCGACTGATATGAAAACAATTTCAAGAAGGTCTTTCCTGAAGGAAACGGCCCTTGCCTCGGCGGCGCTTCTGGCCGCCCCGTCCCTTGTGTCCTGCAAGCCCGGACGCAAAAAGAACAGAACTTACGGAGCGAACGACAAGGTTGACCTCGCCGTCATAGGCATAGGCAACAGGGGCAACGACGACGTCAAGGAATTCGCCGGAACGGGTCTTTGCAACATAGTGGCACTCTGCGACGTGGATATGGGAGCCCCGCACACGCAGGAAGTGATGGAGATGTTCCCGAACGTTCCACGCTTCACCGACTGGCGGAAGATGTTCGACAAGATGGCTTCAAAGATTGACGCCGTACTTATCGCCACTCCGGACCACAGCCACTTCGTCATCGCGATGGCGGCGATGAAACTGGGCATCCACGTTTACGTCGAGAAGCCCCTGGCCCGCACCTTCGCCGAGTGCGAACGCCTGATGCAGGCCGCCGAGAAATACGGCGTAGTCACCCAGATGGGCAATCAGGGCCATTCGGAAGAGAACTACTTCCAGTTCAAGGCCTGGAAGGAAGCCGGCATCATAAAGGACGTCACCGCCATAACCGCACATATGAACAATTCCCGCCGTTGGCACGGCTGGGACCCCAAAATACAGGCATACCCCGCCGGAGAAGCAGTTCCCGACACGCTCGACTGGGATGTCTGGTTCGGAGCCGGGTATCCGCGTCCCTACAACCACGACTACCACAACGGGCAGTGGCGCTGCTGGTATCAGTACGGTATGGGAGCCTTGGGCGACTGGGGGGCCCATATTCTCGATACCTGCCACGAGTTTCTGGAGCTCGGACTGCCTGAAGAAGTCAATCCTCTCTACCTGAAGGACCACAATCCCTTCTTCTACCCAATGTCCTCCACCCTGCTGTTCAAGTTCCCCGAAAGGAAAGGGATGCCGGCGGTGGACGTTACCTGGTATGATGGTCTGGACAATCTGCCGCCGCTGCCCGCAGGATACGGCACGTCGGAATATGACTCTTCGATTCCTCTGGTAGCCGGTCAGAAGTTCGTCCCTACGCAAGTCAACCCGGGCAAGGAGATTTACTCCAAGACACTCACCTTCAAGGGAGGCTCGCACGCATCCCCCCTCACCATCATCCCCGCGGACGTAGCGAAAGATATGGAAAGCCGTCTGCCCGAAGTGCCGGAGAGCCCCTCCAACCACTTCGCCAACTTCCTGCTCGCAATTAT
The DNA here is from genome assembly GCA_024401995.1 of Bacteroidales bacterium. GTDB lineage: Bacteria > Bacteroidota > Bacteroidia > Bacteroidales > UBA932 > Cryptobacteroides. Next base: position 480 of record JAKSJZ010000007.1, on the reverse strand, counting down.
GGGCAAGGAGAAGACACGCTCGCCGTTCTCAGTTTCAGGGCCTCTCAGCCAGGTATTCTGCCTCGGTGTCATAGCCCAGTGGACCGGGGAGAAAGTGGTGTTCGACAGGGAGACCAAACAGATTGTAAACAACCCCGTCGCCAACCAGATGCTCTGGGGGCCCGCACCCAGACCGGGTTGGGAGGAATACTACGAGTTGTAGCCGTCTATAGGGCGGCGTGATGCCGCCGAAGATACAGGGGCCGCGGACAAACCGGTAAGAAAGGAGAGGTTTGCCGCGGCTTCCTGTATCTTCCGGCTTCGGCGTCATATGCCGTCACGTGCCGGCCTGGAGGCAGCGGGGAGGGCAGTGGCCTCCTGAAAAGAAGGGGGAAAGTCGGCCACGCCCTTCCCCGCCACTCCCATCCGCGAAATTTTTTTTGCCAGCACCGGCTCGGAATTCCGGAAAAGTCCTTACCTTAGGGTAACCAAAACTTATTT
>JAKSJZ010000069.1 GCA_024401995.1 Bacteroidales bacterium | reverse complement strand
CACTGCACTGAGGTGCTTTCCACCTGGTTCGAGGGCCGTCAGGTCCGCTGACCGGGCGGAAGGTGGCGGGGAACCTTTATGAAATTTGTTGCGACGGTGGATATTCGTTTCAAATTGATGACAGGAATGGCGGCGGCCGCGTTGCTCCTTGCCGCCTGTGCCAAGGAGGCAGGTACGGATCCCGGTTACGGATACGGAGTCCTCGAACTGACTTCGGTGAATTCGGACTGCTTCAGGCTCAAGTCCGCCATTGACGGTACGTCATTCCCGACAGACAAGGGGAACATAGGACTTTCCCTGTTTGCGAAGGCCGATGCTTCGGAAGGCTACGGAGACGGTTGCTCCAATGTGGAGTACGCATATGACAAGACCGCGCAGAAATGGGTTGCAGACCCTGCGATAAAGGTCGGGACCGCCGCCGGATATCTGTACGGATATTATCCTTTCGACAGTCTTGTGACTGACATAGGGGCGATACCGGTTTGTTCGTCGCTCGACAGCGCTGACGTTATGTACGCCGCGCCTCAGGACGAGCCTTTGACCAACAGGACGGCGGGAGACGTGTCCATAACGATGAGACACGCTCTTGCAAGGATTTCCATTACGGTGGAGAAGGATGACGGTTATGCCGGAGAAGCCAGGTTGACGAAAATGGAACTTGCAAACGCGAAGACGGCTGCCGGCGGGACCTTGAACGCCGTCACCGGTGCAATCCGGGGCGCGACCAGGGCGGATATAAGCTTTGCCGTCCCTGAAGGGAAGCGGCAGATAACGTCCGCCGGGACGCTCTATGACTGCCTGCTCGTTCCCTCGGAAGTGGATTCCACGGCGCAGGAACTGCAACTGACCCTTACGATAGACGGTGCGGCGAAGTCCGTGACCCTTTCCGGGAACAATGCCGTTAAAATCATCTCCGGCGTCAGGTCCACGATAGTTGTCTCCCTGAACGCCAACGGCCTTTCCGTCAAGACGGTCAGCGTAGACGACTGGCAGACGGTGCAGGTGGGGGAGCACAAGGTGACCGTTAAACTCGCGGAGGACATACCGATGGGGGAGGTGATGTTCATCGCTTTTGCCGAAGGTGAAGCGGTGAAAATCCGGGCTGTTTCCTATACCGGAAAGCCTCTTTCCTGCCTGACGGATGACTTGGCCGCAATATCTCCGGACGTTTCCGGCAACTTTTATGATTTCGGCATTGCGGCGGTTTCACGCGATCTGGTGGCGACCGTAGGATATTGGACCCACACGGTCAGATTCGACAGGAACGGCCACGGCGTCGCACCCCCGGACACCACGGGTATATTCCACGGTTGGAAGATTCCGAGGCCGGAAGATCCCGAGGAGGAAAACTTCGCCTTTATGGGCTGGTACAGTGAACGGAGTTGTGAGAACGAATGGGATTTTGTGGCGGATCCGGTTGTGGGGGATACGGTGCTGTATGCGAAATGGCTCCCCATATATACCGTTGCCTTCGACCAGAACGGGCACGGTGTCAAGCCCGATTCGGTCAGGGTGATAGAAGGGATGGCAAGCGCGTGCCCGTATCCGGTTGCAGGCGGATTCACGCTCTGCGGTTGGTTCACCGACAAGGATTGTGAGAACGAATGGGATTTTGCGTCCGATATGGTCGTCAGTGACACCACCCTGTATGCGAAGTGGCGTGAGACCCCTTCGGATGCAATCCCGGGATTGTTCAGCCTGAGCCCGACAAACAGGGTGTTCTTCTCGAGGGGGAACCTCTGGTATGACAAATCTCCTGAAGACGGTGGCAAATACTGGGACTTCGAGACACATCAATATGGCTTGCATACATACCCGGGCGACAAGGGTACGCCTGACGATACCTACGGTTTGTTCGGATGGGGGGATGCACCGTCCGGCGGGGGCAATATCAACACGAGCCTTGGCGGCTACGGCTGGCCGGATGACGGCACGGATCCCTGGGGCTCCAGAATCGACACTGCAGGCACCTGGTACACCCCGGACTCAAGTGGCTGGACCTACCTGCTCAAAGAAAGGGTGATGGCAAACGGCGGTCCGAGATATACCACCCAGATGAATGGAATTACGATAGACGGAGCTACATATAAGGGAATATTCTTCTATCCGGACTTTTATGACGGAGCCGAAATCGGCTCCGAAGGCGCTCCCGCCACCTGGTCGGACATTGACAATGCGGGAATCCTATTCCTTATATCTGCCGGTGGCCGTCGTCAGACGGAAGTGTCGGGTAATGGGAATTACTGGTCAAGCACCCGCTATTATGGCGACAATGCCTATCGGCTTCAATTCAGTGCGTCATATGGTATAGATATAAACTTTCAAAACCATCTCTATGGCTTCTCTGTCCGTCTGGTTGCCGATTATGCGCATTTTGACAGACAACTCGAGGTTCTCGAAAATGATGATGACTATGAGGATGCGTTCGACAAGGATTAGTTTCGGGGCTGCGTGGGTGGCGTCGCTTCTTGCGGTTGCCGCCTGCACGAAAGGTCACAATCCACGCAAACGAAGACCCTGATGATCAGTGGCGACAAATCATCGGAAAACTGCCTTCTTGGTGTCGATTCCGAGGTGACGTCGGAAAGCGGCAGTTATATGCTTTCGTACGGACAGAACGGTCTCTGTTTCTACAAAATGAGCGACGGGATGAAACTGGCGCCGCATAAGGCGTATATTTCAATCACTCCCGAGCCGTAAGTCTCCCGGTTCTTTCGAGGTGGGGGAGGTTTGCCGCGGGCCCTTGCTCCTCCGCCCCGGGCCGCTTGTGGTGCCTTGCAGCCAAGGCCTGTAACCCGTTTGCGTCAACTCCGTCACTGGCCGCCCGGCCCACTGGATAGAAAAGTCCGGTTTTCAATCCAAGTCAAAGGAAAATCAGCCGAGTTGGATAGGAAAGGCCTGGTTTCAATCCAATTTCAGAGAATTAACTATATTTGCAACTGCTGTCGCAAGGCAGCATTACATATTGCGAAAGTGTTTTTCGCCTGCCTGTCGGGAAATCTGGACAATTTTCTATTGAAAGGGCCGGTAACAAAACACTCCGCCTGTCTGTGATTATGTTGGCCGGTAGCCCTCTTGCTGCCGTGTACTTCATATCGAGCGGGTGTGGAGTACGATTGTTCCTTCCTTTCAGCGTTTGTCCAGAACGCCCGACAGAAGATACGAAAACGGCTCCACACTTTTTGGTTATTATTTAATCAATAATTTTACTCAGGGCGCCGGAGTAAACCTAAATAAATCACTTCGGTATGAAAATCGAACTGGTAAGTTATTACTCCTACTGCCGCTTTAAAGGCAACTACAAGAATGAAGGGGGTTTCAAAGCCGCTATAATGCGGAAGGTCTTGGTGAATTCAACTTCTGACATTGTTGTCTTCCCCTGCAGCAGTATCCTTTCACTGACGGACTTTCAGTCCATCGTGAATGACCCGACTGTAACCATTAAAGCCAAAATTGTGGTTTTCGAAGTTTCTTCCTTCAAGAAGACACAAGAAGTAAAAAGAGCTAAATCGAAGAAGCCGGTATTTGACAGTCAGGGTTATTGCTACGATATCAAGAGCAAGCAGTTTATCATAAATGCGCTCAATCAGAAGTATGCTACTGGAGCTGACCTTAACAGATGGCCCTGCCTGTTCTGCGAAATGTATGACGAGTGGAAAAAGGGTTTGAGAAGTTTCAATTATGACGGGAAGCGGTTTACAATTCTTGTGTGCGGCGAGACCGCTATGCTTAAGTGTGATATGGTGAATAAGCAAATCGGCCCGGCGGAGTTCAGGATTTCCAGCCCTCAGGCATCGGCGAAGTATGGACAGATAATGGCCGGAACCGATGTCTTCTTGAATCCTATCCTCACCACTCAAGGAAATCAAGGTAAAATCAAGAAAAGGAGGGAAGCCTTCAGTTCGGATGGAAGATACTATTTTTCCAACGCGTCATTGGAAAAAGGAAAAGTGACTGCAAAGCACTTGAGTTTGCAGTACGCCGTACATGATAGGGTCGCCTTGCAGCCAATTTCAGGGGGAGTTACTCAAACGGCTGAGTATATCTCAAGAGTGTTTACAATATAGGATATTAAGGAATTTTAAAAGAAAAACAGTTATGAAACATCAAGAAAATGTCAAAATTTTAGCGATTGCGCTGGGTCTTCTCTCAGTTGTCTCCTGCAACAAGGGTACAACCGGCAGTGACGGGCCGTCACCTGCACCTGAAAAGGTTGCAATTACCGGTGAATATTACGAGGTAAGGGCTGGGTCCGTTATACTATATGGCTGGTGCAACCAGAAGGAAGAAGAGGGACTCTCTGCCGTGTACGGCTTTGAGTATTCGGATACGGACCTGACTACTGCAGCCAGGACAGTCGAAGCGACATCAGGGTCGAAGGACCCTTCGAACAAGTACAGTTGCGACCTCACATACTTGAAACGGGACACAAAATATTACTACCGCGCATATACCAAGTTTAATGGAATAACGTCTTACGGAGACGTGAAGACGTTTACGCTGACGCTCAAGCCTTCCTGTCCAGCTGGGGCAGTGGATTTGGGGCTCTCCGTATGCTGGGCCACCCGCAATATCGGTGCAACAAATCCCGAGGATTACGGCGGTTATTACCAGTGGGCCGGTACGCAGGATGTTACAAGTACAGGTATTTATCTTGATTGGAG
>JAKSJZ010000068.1 GCA_024401995.1 Bacteroidales bacterium | reverse complement strand
TCGACAAAATCACCCCCGACTACTGCGGCGTACAGGAGGAATATCCGGAGCAGGTTGAGTCTATCCGAGAGGCCTGTGCCCGATACGTTTCATTCGGCGTGGGGCGTGAAGACGGAGTCAGTGAAGGAGAGCATATGTCCATATTCTTCAACAGCGAGTCCATCGAGATGCTTGATGGCGGGACGTACTGGCTGAGCGACACCCCCGACGTACCCTCGACGGGATGGGATGCCGCCTGCAGACGCACGGCGACCTGGGCGCTGTTCAAGATAAAGGCTACAGGCAGCGAGTTCTACTATGTGAACACCCATCTTGACCACGTGGGGACCGAGGCACGCCGCAACGGTCTTGCCCTGATAGTGGACCGGATTGCGGATATGAACACGGACGGCCATCCGATGGTGCTGACGGGAGACTTCAACGTTTTCCCTGATGATACGTGCCTGACAGACCTCAACACAAAGATGCTGAGTGCACGCGCAACCGCAGACACCACCGACGACAAGGTTTCCTACAACTCCTTTGGTCTGGGCGGCTCCGGCATCATAGACTATATCTACTACAGCGGCTTTGACTGCTGCAAGTCATTCAGGGTAGTTGACGAGACTTTCCTTGACATCCCCTATATTTCCGACCATTATCCCGTTACAGCCATCCTCAAATTCTAACTGTTATGAAAAGAATCCTCAGGACAGCCGTCCTGCTGCTTTGCGCAGCCCTTGCAGCCAATGCCAGAGCCGCCGAGCCCCAACTTCCCCGCGAGCTGTCAGACCCCGAAGCCAACAGCGCGGGCCGCAACGCCGCACATACCCATTCGGTTCCCCTTTCCTCCGTCGAGGACGCCTTCGGAGAGAGCCTGATACCGGCCTCTCCGTACGTCAAGTCACTGAACGGCGACTGGAAGATAAGCTGGTGCGGAGACCCGGCCCGTCGGCCCGCTGACTTTTTCAAGCCCGACTATGACGATTCGGGGTGGCAGACCATCGATGTACCGAGCTGCGTCGAGATGCGTGGCTTCGGTGTCCCTGGATATACCAACGTGACTTTCCCCTTCAACGCCAATCCCCCGTTCATAGAGGATTTCGTCACAAAGACCGCAGACTACAACCCCGTATCATCATACAGAACCGACTTCACCGTCCCCGAAGATTGGGAAGGGCGCAGAATCATACTGCGCTTCGACGGTGTGTACTCCGCATATTGCGTATGGGTCAACGGCAGGAAGGCCGGTTACGCCGAGGATGCGAAGCTGCCCTCGGAATTTGACATTACCGATCTCGTGAAAGCCGGCGTCAACAAGCTTGCAGTGCAGGTCTTCCGCTGGTGCGACGGCTCGTACCTCGAGGATCAGGATATGTTCCGCTTCAGCGGTATCTTCCGCGACGTGACTCTCATCGCAGTACCTGCTGACGGTGTCGCGGACTTCTTCTTCCGTACCGAGCTGGTGAATTCCTACAGGGACGCAAAAGCTACCCTGAGCATAGTCTCCGCATCATCCGAGGTGAGCGCGAACCTATATGACGCATCCCGCCGTAAGGTGGCTTCCTTCAAGGGCAGGGAGAGTTCCGTACTGCTGCGCAAGCCCCACCTGTGGAGCGCGGAGGATCCTTATCTGTACACGCTGGTCGTCAGGGCGGGAAGCGATATCCGCAGTGCAAAGGTGGGTATCAGACAGATAGAGCGTTCCGGTTCGACAGTCCTTGTCAACGGCAGGACACTGAAGTTCAAGGGAGTCAACCGCCACGAACATTCCGCCGTCAACGGCCGCACGGTCAGCGCGGACGAGATGCTGGAGGACATCCTGCTTATGAAGCGCAACAACGTCAACACGGTACGCACGAGCCACTACCCCAATCATCATCTGTGGTATGACCTGTGCGACAGGTACGGCATCTACGTGATAGCGGAAGCCAACGTCGAGGGGCACGGAATGGGATACGACAAGGAAGGGCTCGGGAGATTCGACGAGTGGGACGCCCCCATCGTGGAAAGGAACGTAAACAATGTCCTGAACTACCGCAACCATCCGTCCGTGATGTTCTGGTCGCTCGGCAACGAGACCGGACACGGCAAGTGCTTCGAGCATGCGGCGGAAGCCGTACGCGGGACAGATCCGACGCGCCTGGTCCATTGGGAACGCGGCAACAAGGTTGCCGACGTGGACAGCAGGATGTATCCGAGCGTCGAATGGCTGGAGTTCCGCGGGCGCCTGGGCGACCTGGCGCTGACCGCCGATGACGAAGGGCGCGATTATGGCGACCATACTCCCGGCAAGCCTTTCTTCCTCTGCGAATACGCTCACGCGATGGGCAATGCAATAGGCAATCTCAAGGAATACTGGGACGCCTTCTACTCGAGCGAATCGCTGCTCGGCGGCTGCATCTGGGATTGGGTGGACCAGGGGCTCCTGCGCGGAGGCCGCTATGTTTACGGAGGGGACTACGACGAGATACCGAACGACGGCCCGTTCTGCTGCAACGGCGTCATACGCCCGGACCGCAAGCCTACGGCCAAGCTCGCCGAGGTCGCGCACGTCTATCGCCAGATTGCCGTCTCGAAGACGCCCGACAACAGGCTGGAGATATGGAACCGCTTCTCCTATACCCCGACCGGCAATTTCGACGCGAAGTGGGTGTTGCTGGAGGACGGTATTGAGGTAGCCTCAGACAAGTGGAGAGCAGCATCGGTCAAGCCTCTCGGCAAGGCCTCGGTCAACATCCCCGATACCGGCTATGAGATGAAGGCCGGCAGGGAGTATTTCCTCAACGTATATTTTACCTTGAAGGAGGACGCGTCCTGGGCGCCGAAGGGCCACGTCGTGGCCTCCGACCAGATTGCCCTCGACTCCCCCGCCGCCGCTGAAGCCCCCGCAGGGAGTCTGACGCCGCACTTCACGGATGACGGCAGGAGTATTGTCGTCACTTCCGGAAGCCTGCGCGCAGAGTTCTGCCGCAGTGCCGGGACAATAGTGTCCCTGAAAGTGGACGGAAGGGAGATGCTCGCCGGCAAGCCCGGCTCAAGCGCCCGGCTGTCGTGGATGCGCGCATTCACCGACAACGATATCTGGCTGCGCGAAGGAGACAGGGGCAACCAGCAGAGGAATCCCTCGTTCTATGCGTACGGTCTCTCCCAGCCCGGCTATCACGCCGGCAGGATGACTGCGGAGAAGAAGGACGACGGTTCAGTCGAAGTCTGCACCTTCGTGGATGCGGCTGGAGCGAAATCAGCCGGGTTCGAACACACGGCGGTATGGACCTTCGCCACGGACGGGACAGTCACCATATCAAACAGGACCGTGCCGTACGGGCGCCAACCCAAGGCACTCCCCCGTTTCGGCCTGAGTTTTGTCCTTGACGGCACGATGGAGAACGCCAAATGGTATGGACGCGGCCCCCGGGAGAACTATATCGACCGCAACAGCGGCAGTTTCATAGGTGTCTACGCATCTAAGACTTCCGATTTGGGCGAGGAGTACATCAGGCCCCAGGACAACGGCTACAGGTCCGACGTACGCTGGGTGGAATTCACCGATGACGAAGGCCGGGGCGTGAGGTTCTCCTCAGACAGTCCCCTTTTCTTCCAGGCGCTTCACAACACCTGGGAAGACCTCGAGTTTGCGCGCCACCGCAACGGCCAGCAGCGCTTCGACGCCGTCAGGGGGCCGAGGGAGGAGATTTACCTCAACCTCGACCTGAGGCAGCTCGGCCTGGGCGGCGCATCCTGCGGCCCCAGGCCTATGGACAAGTACGTCTTCCCCATCCGGGAAGAGACCTGGACACTCAGGATTTCCCCCGTATTCTGATTGCTGATCATATGAAGTCTTATGCCCTGTTCAAGGAATACATCTGGCTGGTGAGCACAATCTGCCGTGCAGGCAGGATAAGCCTTGAAGAACTCAACCGCAAGTGGGTCGGGGCCGATATGTCGGAAGGCCTTCCTATGGCCCGCAGCACCTTCAACCGCCACAAGGACGCCATCCAGGACATATTCGGCATCGATATCGAGTGTGACAGGCGCTGCGGCTTCAGATACTACATCGGCAATCCGGAAGTCCTTCAGGAAGAAACCATACAGAACTGGATGCTCTCGACATTGTCGGTCAATTCAGTGCTGGCCGAGAGCAAGGCTGTCGCCGACCGCATTCTTCTGGAGCCGGTGCCGTCAGACGGAGAAAATCTTCACAAGTTCATCGATGCGATGAAAAGCAACGTAAGGATTGATGTTGTCTATCATAAATACGCGGCCGAGGAAGATTCGAAGATGACAGTGGAGCCCTACTGCGTCAAACTGTTCAAACGCCGCTGGTACGCACTTGTGAAGTCAATCAAGCACGGCCACTACACTACCCTTGCCTTCGACCGCATCAAGACCATAAGCCTCTCCACGGACAAATTCACGCTTGACGCAGACTTCGACGCCGCGGCCTGGTTCAAGGAATGCTACGGCATAGTCCGTGACGACGAGAAGGAGCTCCAGACAATCCGCATCAGAGCATTCGGACAGGAAGTCTTCTATATGCGCGACCTGCCGCTTCATCCCACCCAGAAGGAAGTTGAGACTGCGGATGAATGGTCGGACTTCGAGATTCAGATACGCCCGACGGCCGATTTCTTCAGCCCGCTTCTCTCCCGTGGCCCGCTTATTCAGGTGATGGAGCCGCAGTGGCTGGCCGATGAGATCAAGAGGCAACATTTGGGAGCCGCCGGTCGATACGAATAAATTTTTTCAAATAATTTCACTTTTTCTGGACTGTCCCACGTTTTGGGACAGTCTTGCATTTATTTTGTACCGTAATCAAAAGATAAGGAATTATGGAAAGAGAAATCAAAAGGGTTCACCTGGCAAACTTCCACGTTGCAGGTTTCGGCTATTGGGACGGATGCGAGGCATTCGAGAACCTCAAGATCGGGACAAAGCTTCAGTTCGAGAGAGAAGCTGACAACAAATTCGACCCCTATGCGGTGGCCATCTACTACAATGACCTGAAACTCGGATTCATCCCCCGCGGAGAGAACCATGACATCAGCAAGTTCCTCGATATGGGATGGGGCGACATGTACGAGGTCCGCATCCAGAGGATCACTCCGGACGCCCACCCGGAAGCACAGGTGGAGGTCATTGTGTACGTGAAGAAGAACGGGAACAAATAACGGGAAGTCTTATTCTTACAATTATGAACGTTAACCATAATTACAACTTTGAGAATCTGGTACAATTATGCAGGGACCATTATCCTGACATAAAGGAACGGAAAGAGT
>JAKSJZ010000067.1 GCA_024401995.1 Bacteroidales bacterium | reverse complement strand
CTCCGCCTTGGGGGCTTCCTGCTTCGGTGCGGGCGCCGCTGCGGGAGCGGCGGATACTCCGCCTTCAAGGATATCTACATCATACTTGCGGTCATTGACTGTCACCGCCGCTTTGTCCGACGAAAGTGAATCGACGCTTACTGCGTAATCCTTTCCGTTGATTCTGAACTTATACTGGCTCATATTCTTTTTGGTTTTTTTCTGAAATTGAAATTTTTGGACGACCATCCCGAAGGGCGGCGGTCCTTGATTGTGATGACATAACTCTCGGCGTCGTGTCCCGCACCGGAAAGCTCCATTGCGAGCGCCGCGGCTATTGCGGCCTCGGCGTCATCCGCGTTCCCGCCCGTTTCGAGCGCGCCGGCCAGGGCCGCCGCTACGGCCGCGTCCTCGTCGCCGCGGCGCGACTTGCCCGGGAACCTGAACTTCAGCTTGCCGCTGAAGATGGCTCCGCTCAGGGTGTAGATGCCGCAGAGTATCAGCAGACAGCTGAACACTACCGAGACGCTCACCAGGCAAAGTATCCAGCCGTGGGGGTCCGTCATCAGGAGCTTCTCCGCTCCCTTCGTGATATCAAGGGGAATAAGTGAAAGCGGCATCATAACGGCAGGTTGTCGTGTCTTTTTGCCGGACCGTCCTGCCTCTTGAGGCTGAGAGCCTTGAGGGCTCTGGCGATACGGAATCTCGTGTTGCGGGGCTCGATGACATCGTCAACGTAGCCCTTTTCCGCTGCGGCATAGGGGTTGCAGCACTTCGCGTCGAAGTCTCCGACGGTGCCTTCGCCCAGAATGGTGGAGGCCGCCGCCGGCCCCATTACGGCTATCTCGGCCGAGGGCCAGGCATAGTTGACGTCGGCCCCGAGCTGCTTGCTGCCCATCGCAATGTGCGCTCCGCCGTAACTCTTGCGGACCGTTATCGTAATCTTCGGAACACCGGCCTCGGCGTAGGCGTAAACCAGCTTCGCTCCGTGGGATATGATTCCGCTGCACTCCTGACGGGTACCTCCGAGGAACCCCGGAGTATCGACGAAGGTGACGACAGGGACGTTGAATGCGTCGCAGAACCTGACGAATCTTGCGGCTTTTCTGGCTGCGGCGGAGTCGATGACTCCGGAAAGCACCTCGGAACGGTTCGCCACCACTCCTACGGTGGCGCCTCCGATGCGAGCCAACCCGGTAATCATATTCCTGGCATAACTCTCCTGGAGTTCGATGAACCGGCCCCCGTCAACTACGGACGCGATGATGCCGTCCATATCGAAAGGCTCGCCCGGAGCATCGGGCACTATGGAGTTGAGTCCGTCGTCCACGCGGCACACGTCGTCTTCGGACCCGCCGCACGGAGCGTCTTCCATATTGTTGGAGGGAAGGAAGCCGACCAGCTCCCTTATCCATTCAAGCGCCTTGCCCTCGTCATCCTCCACGTGGTGGATGACGCCGGACTTCGAGGCGTGGACTTCCGAGCCTCCCAGTTCTTCGGCCGAAACGTCCTCGCCGGTAACACCCTTCGCGACGGAAGGACCGTTGACGAACAGCTGCGAGGAGCCCTTCGTCATAACGGTGAAGTCGGAAAGGGCGGCGGCATAGACCGCACCCCCGGCACAGGGTCCGAGAACGGCGCAAATCTGCGGAACGACTCCGCTGCACCCGGCGGAACGGGCGAGAACCTCGCCGTATCCGGCCAGGGCGTCAACGCCGTCTTCGATGCGCGCGCCGCCGCTTTCGCACAGGCTGATGACAGGGGCCCCGCACTTCAGGGCCATATCCATCACCTTGCATATCTTGCGGGCGCCTCCGAGCGTGAGGGAGCCGCCGTGGACCGTAAAGTCATAGGAGTAAACATAAACCTGGCGGCCATCTATGGTGCCGCATCCTGCCACCACTTCTCCATCGGAGAAGCAGTCGTATTCTTCAAAACTGCCTTCGTCCAGCAGAGAGGCTATCCTCTCCCTGGCGGTCATCCTGCCGGAAGTGCGGCGTGCGGACGTTTTTTCCTCTCCGCCGCCCGACCTGGCCTGCGACCTGCGCTTGACAAGTTCGCTGACTTTTTCCTGTTGTCTGTTCATTGTAGATTCTGTGAGTGCACAAATATAGTGAAAAAATATAAAAAAACTACTGATGCGCCGGTCTGAGCAGGTCCGTGACAACCTTGACGGGATTGAACGTCTCGACGGGCACTTCGACGAAGAGGGTGTTCCAGTCGCTCATCGCCCCGTTCCACAGGCCCGGAAGTTCGAGCGCCTTCAATTCGCGCCCCTGATAACTCTTGGATGAAATGAATCCCGTCTGCGGGTCAACGTGCTCTTCGAGGTTGAATTTGGCCCCCTTGTAGTCGCGCAGGCAGCAAATCAGGTCCACGGGGTTGAAATGGGTCGAACCGTTCAGGGCTTTCACTGCGGAGGGGTTGGAACGGTCTATCTGCACGCTTTCGAGAATCTGGAGAGACGTGCTGCCGTCAGACGCCTTGATTATGAAGGGGCCGCCTCCGGGCTCGCCCTCGTTGCGGACCATTCCGCATACGCGTATGGGCCTGTCCAGCTTTGAACGCAGGGCCTCCGCCCTGGAACGGCAGTCCTTTGCGGGCGGCATCGTTATGCAGAGCGTGTCGCGGAGAAAACCCTCGATTTCGTTGCACAGGTCCTGGACCTCCGGGCTTGCATATACGTCTTCCTGAAGAGGCATATAAGCCTGCAGCACGTTCGACATCGCCGGATTGTGAACGGCGCTCGACTCTATCTGGTCGAGGGCGTAGATGTATCCGAAGATGCGGTCGCGCAGCTGGAGGGCTCTTCCCATAAGTATCTTCTTGTTGCGCGCGCAGACCGGAAGGAGACGCTCGCAAGCCACGTTGTCTATGTTCTTTATGGATACGAGTTCCTCGTCCACCTCCTGCAGGTTGCGGATGAGCGCTCCGTGCCCGGCCGGCCGGAAGAGAATGTCGCCCTGGTCGGTGATGAAGGGCCTGCCGTCCGCGCCCACGGCCACCGTGTCGGTGGACTTGTCCTGGAAGGTGAACCTTATGTCATACCTGACGCCGTATTTCTTCTCATACCGCGGCTTCACTTCGGCTATGGCTTTTTCGAACAGCGGCTTGTGTTCCGGAGAGATGGTGACCACCATATTGACCGAACCGTCGGCGTTGCGCATATACTCCTGGCCCTCGACCAGGTGCTCCGCGATGGCCGTGCGGACTTCGTCTGCATAGCGGTGGAACTTGAGCACTCCTTTCGGCTTGTCCCCGTATCCCAGTCCGTCCTCACCGAGGATGAGGCCGGCCGTCTTTTCGGGGTCGAACGGTCCCTTTCCGAACACGGCCGGGTCATAGAACGCGAACTTGTCCAGGTTGGCGGCTATCCTGCCGATGGTTTCCGGATCCTTCGCGAAAACGGCCTTGAACATTCTGGAGGCGGCTCCCGAGGCCGGGACAAACTTTGCCTTGCCTCTCACTTCCGCCTTGTCCAGATATGCGACTGCTTCGTCGGCGGTCTTTTCGTCGAGCACTTCGATGCCGTTCCCGGGAGTGGCTCCGCTTTGGATTTCAAGCCAGGGGAAGCCTTTCCTTATCGTCTCCACCTGGGCTTCGATTGTCTTCTTGTCTCGTGTCATACCGGTTGGTCTATGTAGAATTCCCTTCTGTATTGGTAGTTGTTGCGCAACTCCTCGAAGGACGAGGGATTGATGCGGAACATGAAGTCATCCGTAAAAATCGGGTAGTTGTACTGGAATACGGAGGTCGTCTGCCCCTGATCCTTGCCCACCAGGTCGAGCTTGACCGCCTCCAGTTCCTTGATCTGGTTTTTCGGGAAGAAGTCGAACAGGGGCTGGATATCGTAGAAACGGGCTATCGAACGGACCGCCGCGGCAGTGCCGTTCTGCTTGCCCTGGTAGGAATATCCGGCTATGTGCGGCGTCGCCACGTCCGTAAGGTCGAGAAGCCTCAGGTTGACGTCGGGCTCGTGGTTCCAGGTATCTATTATGAGTGCGCCCAGTCTTGGCGCCGCATCTATCAGGTCTTCGTCCACCACAACCTCGCCGCGGGCCGAGTTGATGAGAATGGCTCCGAGCTTCATCCTGTCCAGGAAACCGGCGTTGACCATCGCCCTGGTCTCATCGGTGAGAGGCACGTGCAGGGAGACTATGTCCGAGTTGGCCAGAAGGTGGTCCAGGGAACAGAAGTTCTTCGGGCCTTCGTTCTCCATACGCGGAGGGTCGCACCTGAGGACGTTGAATCCCAGGATTCTCGCCATCCCCTCGACCTTGCTGCCGACGTTGCCCACGCCTATTATGCCGAAAGTCATTCCGCGCAGGTCGATGGCCTTTCTTGCAGCCACTCCGTAGAGGGCTGAGAAGACATAGTTCATAACCCCGCCCGAATTGCACCCCGCGGCGTTCTGGACATATATTCCGTGCTCGTTGCAGTAGGCCATGTCGATATGGTCGGTGCCGATGGTGGCCGTCGATATGATTCTCACGGCGGTGTCGTCGAGCAGTGCGGCGTTGCACTTGGTCCTTGTCCTTATCATAAGGGCCTCCGTGTCAAGGAGGTCGTTGTGGGAGATGTGGGCGCCCTCGACATACCTGACGTCCATATAGGGTTCGAGCACACCTTCGATGAATGGAATGTCCCTGTCGACTACGATTTTCATTTCAAGACAATTTCCCTTACTTCGCCCACTTCGGAATCGTCCGGTACGAAAAACTCCTCCAGCCGCAGCAAGGCGTTCATCTCCGACATTATTTCCCGCTTGCGGAGCGACAGACGCGACCTCAGGACGGAAGACGAGACCGTGACCCTGAGGCATCCGGCCCGGTATGATTTCCTGATTGTGCATCCGGCGGCTCCGGACACCTTGTCCCAGGCGTCATATACGAGGTGGACGTTGAGCCCACGCAGCAGGCCCATATTGGAAAGGGTACGCTGCATCAGGTTGGAGACCGGTACGGCGGTGCGGTATTCCAGCTTGTTATTCATCTTCGCTGCTGAAGACGCCTCCCTTCGCCTCGCAGAACGTCCGGCTGCCCGAAAGTCCCGCCACCACCGACTTTATCCTGACTTTGTTGGAGTCTGACAGGAATATCTGTCCGAAATCCTCCCCGCTGACCATCTTCAGCAGATTGGAGACCCTGTCCATATCCAACTTGTCGAACAGGTCGTCGAGCAGGAGGATTGGAGCCTCCCCTCCGAAATTCTTCCTCATAAGTTCGTACTGGGCGAACTTTAGCGCAACCAGGAATGACTTCTGCTGTCCCTGCGAACCGCAGCGTCGTATCGGATAACCGTCCATCCAGAACAGGAAGTCGTCGCGCTGGATACCGCTGCCCGTATATCGCAGCGCCGCGTCGCGCTCCCTGGTGCGTGAAAGTATGTCCTTGAGCGATTCTCCGCCAGCCAGGTCGCGGCGGTATGGCACTTCCACCGTCTCGGCGCTGCCGGAAATGGCGGCGGAGTACTTGCCGACAAGAG
>JAKSJZ010000066.1 GCA_024401995.1 Bacteroidales bacterium | reverse complement strand
AGGTTTTTGAGAATTTGTCAAGTATTTCCGATATGAGAAAATCATTGATAACCGTCTTTCTCGGATTGCTGGTGGCTTCCGTGGCTGTCAGCGAAGGGAAGATTGTGAGGGGCGTTGTCACGGACAATGCCGGTATCCCCCTTCCGGGGGCTTCGATAGTCGCTCCCGGCGGAGTTGGAACCGTCACGGACGCCGACGGGCGTTACACTCTCGACGTGCCTGTCGGTACTACGCTGACGGCCAGTTATGTAAGCTACAAGTCGGTCTCCTTCGCGGTGACTGATTCGGAGGCGGACGTCGATATTGTACTGGAGGACGACTCCGAGTTCCTCAACGAGGTCGTTGTCGTCGGCTACGGCACCCAGAAGAAGGAGAACCTCTCCGGATCCGTTGCACAGGTGAACGGCAAACAGCTTGAGGACAGGCCGATAACCAGTATCTCCCAGGGGCTTCAGGGACTTATGCCCGGAGTCACCGTGACTGGTATGGGAGGCGCTCCCGGTCAGGATGGCGGAACCATCCATATCCGCGGTATCGGGACCCTCAATTCGTCCACTCCCTACATACTTGTGGACGGTGTGGAGACCAGCAGCATCAATGCCATCGATCCCGATGACGTTGCGAGCATATCCGTATTGAAGGATGCGGCCTCGGCTGCCATCTACGGCTACAAGGCTTCCAACGGCGTTATCCTCATCACAACGAAGCGCGGTACCGACTCCGCCGCAAAGGTCAGCTATTCCGGCTCCGTCGGAGTCCAGAACGCGACTATGCTGGTCGAGAGGATGAACTCCGCCGACGCGGCCGAATATTCCAACAGCGCCGCTGCCCGGAGCGGAAAGGACCCGCGGTTCAGCGCTGCGGACATAGCCGCCTTCCGTGACGGTTCCGACCCGACAGGCCATCCCAATACCGACTGGTACGGGCTTGCTTTCCGTCCGGCCGTCCAGACCCGCCACAGCGTCAATGTCAGCGGAGGAAATCAGAAGGTTCGTTTTATGGCTTCGGCGGGATATCTGTTCCAGAACGGTGTGCTTCCCAATGCGGGTCGCAACCAGTTCAACGCAAGGGCCAACGTCGACGTCTCGGCGACAAAGCGTCTTACGACCCATCTCAACCTGGCCTTCATCCAGAACAACTATACCGACGCAAGTTCGGCTTATGCCGGAGGAAGCAGTGACCAGATTATCCGCCAGCTCAACCGTATCGCGCCCTGGATAGTGAACCGCTATCCCGACGGCTCATACGGGACCATTTCCGACGGCAATCCCATCGCCTGGCTCGATTCGGGTATGAAGGTGAAGCGCGACAACCGCAACTTTACGGCCAACGTGGGTTTCGACTACCAGTTCTGCGAGCCTCTTGTGCTGAAGGTTAGCGCGGCCTACGTCAACATAGGCCAGAACTACAAGTACTTCCAGCCCTTCATACAGTACAATCCTTCCAAGGCCTCCGACCCGGCTCAGTTGACGGTGAACGATACCGACCAGCACCGCATCAACTTCGACGCACTGCTCGACTGGAGCCAATCGTTCGGACGTCATAATCTTCACGCGATGGCGGGTACCCATCTGGAGAAGTACCGCTACGAATATACCCATTCCTTCATCAAGGGATTCGCAAACGATGCGGTTGACGGCGACCTCAACGGGGGAGACCCCACCACCCTGGAGAATTCGGGGTACTCACGCGATCTGGCGATGGTCTCCGGCTTCGGCAGGCTGAACTACGACTATGACGGCAAGTATCTGTTCGAGGCCAATTTCCGTGCAGACGGTTCGTCGAGGTTCGCCCCCGCCCACCGCTGGGGCTTCTTCCCCTCGTTCTCCGCTGCCTGGAGAATCTCGCAGGAAAGCTGGATGAGCAACGCCGCCGGCTGGCTCGAGTCCTTGAAAATCAGGGGCTCCTGGGGTCAGCTCGGCAATCAGGACGCCCTGAGCAACTACTATCCTTATTTGAGTACATACAGTATGAACACGGGCTATCCTTTCGACGGGGTAGTGGCTCCTGGTATGTATCAGGACGGTACGCCTGTCCCCGATATCAGTTGGGAGCGCTCCACGACCTGGGGTGTCGGAGTCGATTTCGCACTCCGCTGCGGGCTCTCCGGCTACATCGACTTCTATGACAAGAAGACGACGGATATCATTATGGACGTGTCCGTGCCCGTGGAGTACGGTCTTGGCGGCTATAAGAACAACGTGGGCGCTATGCGCAACACCGGTATCGAGCTGTCGCTCTCCTATGACCGCAGATTCAGCGAAGACTGGGAACTCAGGCTGTCCGGCAACCTGGCCTGGAACCGCAACAGGATTCTTGACCTCGGCGTGGATTCCTATGGCAACAAGGTCGATTATATCGACGGGGGGAGTACCCGCAATGCGGTCGGCCATCAGGTAGGCTGCTACTATATGTACAAGTGGTCAGGCAAATTCTTCGACTCCCAGGAGGAGGCTGACGCCTATACCGCGAAGTACGGCAATCCGTTCGGCTCGGCATTCAAGGCGGGAGACCTCGTCTATGAGGATGCGAACGGGGACGGGACGCTCGACTCCAGGGACCGCGTATATACGGAGACTTCGTCAATGCCTGCAATCACCTATAACCTCAATATTACCGTATCCTGGCGTGGGCTTGACCTGTCGATGCTGTGGCAGGGCGCAGGTCAGGTGCAGCACATCTTCAACCGCGAGGTGGTCGGCGAGTTCAACGGCGATTCGGGACACCCGGCCACGGTATGGAAGAATTCCTGGAGCGAGACCAATCACAATCCTGTGATGCCGAGGGTCTTCGAGTCGGGGGCAAGCGCGAGCGGAATGGAAAAGGTGATGTCAACCTTCTGGCTGTGGGACACCTCGTACCTGAGGCTCAAGAACCTTCAACTCGGCTACAATTTCCCCCTGAAAAGGGCAAAGCACATTTCGAGGCTAAGGGTTTATTATTCTGCGGAGAATCTGCTGACCATCCACGGCCTGCCGTTCCGTACCGACCCCGAGACCTCCAGCGAGAGGGGCTCGTCATACCCTCTGCTCCGCACCAACTCGCTTGGAGTCAACGTTTCATTCTAAAAGAGAAAATATGAGAACAATAAGAATATTTGCGGCGATTGCCGTCGTGGTGCTTTCGGTTTCATCCTGCGATGATTTCCTGAAGACCATTCCCGGTGATAAGGTTTCACCCGAACTGACCTGGAAGACCGAGGAGGACGCCAACCGTTTCGTTACGGGCTGCTACAGCGACTGGGCTGACCGTTATGCGTATTTCTATTGGGACTGCTGCTCCGATATAGGTTATGCGCAGTTCCCCTGGGAGGGGTTCACGGTCATCGGCAACGGTTCGATGAGCCCTGCGGACTATGGCTATTCGTTCTACGACTATTCCACCATCGCAAAGTGCAACACCTATCTTGCGAACGAGAGCAGGATAACCTTCAGCAGCGAAAGTGTCAGGAAGGACCTTCAAGCTCAGGTTCGGGCCATCCGCGCCTACAGGTATTTTATGATGACCTACCTTTACAGCGCCGATTGCGCGGGTACGGGAGACTGGGGGCGTTGGTCTACCGTGCCCCTTATCACCGCTCCTCTGGCCAATTCCGACGATGCGAAACAGCCCCGTGCCGATATGGGGACTATGCGCGATTTCATTATGAGTGAACTCGACACCTGCCTGCTCCATATCAATGACACTCCTTCGGAGAGGGGCCGCATTGCGAAGCCGGCGGTATATATGATGAAGATGCGCGTGCTCCAGTATTTTATGAGCAAATGTGCGTATACTTGGCAGGATCTGGCTGAATTTATCGGCAACAACCTGCTGGCGGGAAAGGAAGTCAGTTGGAACGCGCATAAGGTCTTTACACTGGGGATGCAGAATGACCCTGAGATTATTCTTCCCCTTATGTCAGCGTCCTCCAACTCGGATTATTCCTGCTGGGAGGTTGCTACGATGTTCCCCAACTCCCTGGGTGGATGGAGTTCGATGGTGCCTACCTTTGCACTTGTCGATATGTTCCCTATGGCAAACGGCTATCCGATTACCGATCCCTCCTCCGGGTACGACCCCCAGGACCCTTTTGCCAACAGGGATCCGCGACTGGCCGAATTCATCCTGTACAATGGTGCGACATTATACGGCAGAGTCTTGGATTACGTTCATAAAAAATTGCCTGGAGGCGAGGATGGCGACGTGGACAATCCGGATTATCCGGTGGGGGACAACTCGTCGAAGACGGGTTTCAACTGGCGCAAGTATGTGTACACGGAGAACGGGTATCCCGATATGTGGAATACCGACTGCTGTCCGATACTTTTCCGATATACGGAGGCTTTCCTTTCCTATGCCGAGGCCCTGAACGAAGCCGTTGGTCCCACGGGAACAATTCCGGGAAGTTATCAGCGTTCGGCTTATCAGGTGATAAAGCAAATAAGGGAGGCTGCCGGGATAGGCGTTAATCTCCCCGGTGGTGACATTTATTTAGAGCAAATTAAGAATGATAAGGACAAGATGCGCGAGATCATCCACAACGAGAGGGCTATCACGATGTGCGGCGAGGGCCTGCGCAGGTTCGACCTCCTCCGCTGGCACGAGTATGAACCGTTCAAACTGCCGGTGATGACTTTCGGCGTTAAGAATCCTGACAGTCGCGATGCCGATGTGTATGGCGATTTCAAGATTGCGGAGACCCGCGTGTTCCACGAATACAACAAGGCTCTGCCTATACCTCAGTCGGCTATAGACAACAATCCGAAGCTGGTGCAGAATCCCGGCTACGCGCAGTAGCGGCCTCTGTCCGCCGACAGACGGTAAACCCCCGGAAAGAGCGCTCTTTCCGGGGGTTTGCTGTTCTGGCGGAGGGGAGGCTAGCTGCGCTCCTTCTCCTTCTCGCGGGTCAACTTCTCCTTCATCGCGTCGACGCAGGCGGTGATGGCGTTCTCGAAGGTGTCGGCGGTACGCTCGATAAGGAGTTCCTCGCCGGGGATGTGGATCTTGATCTTCGCTTTCTTTCCCTCCTTGAGATTTTCAAGAGTGACTTCAGCTGCATCGGACGCTCCTTCGAAGAATTTTTCAAGGCGCGCCACTTTCTTTTCGACGAATGCGGTGAGCTTCTCGCCGGCGTCGAATTTCAGGGTTTTGATCTTGATATCCATAATGTTATGTTTTAGTGACGGGAGCCCTGGGAGGGGGCTTGCCCGTGAATTGCCTTTAAATCCTATCCAAATTTAGGTATTATTTTTTATATTTGTGCAAACAAATTGAAATCTATGAAAGAATTATTCGCTGTCGTCCGTTCCGCCATACTCGCCGGAGTATGTATCGGTATCGCCGGATTCGTTTTTCTCGCCATCGGCGGCGTTGCCGGTGCTGTAATCTTCGCTTTCGGACTTCTCACTGTCGTCAATTATAAATTCAAACTCTATACCGGTACGGCCGGATTCTTCGTAAAAGGGGAGTTTGGAAGATTGTGGATTATTCTTCTGGCGAACATCATCGGATGTCTTCTGGTTGCCCTTCTTGCAAGGGTGTCTCCCATGCCTCTTCAGGAAAAGGCCCGGGGGATTCTTGAAGCGCGTCTCGCCGCCGGCTGGTGGAAGTGCGGTCTCCTTGCCGTCGGGTGCGGCTTCATTATGACCACGGCCGTGAAATTCGCGAGGGAGGGGAGAT
>JAKSJZ010000065.1 GCA_024401995.1 Bacteroidales bacterium | reverse complement strand
GATTCACAGTCCAGTAACATCCGTCGATCACCTCCAGCGAATCGGGCGTTATGCTGAAATTCCCCACCGTCGCATATACGGCCACAAGCTCCCTCTCCATATCGCTCTCATATACATAGTCATATATCTGTACAGGATTGAAGTCCCTGAGTCCTATCTCTTCGGAGGACTCGCGCACAAGCGCCTCCGGAAGCATTTCGCCATAGCCGACGTGGCCGCCCACGGCCATATCCCACTTGAGGGGGTGAATATCCTTGAATTCGCTGCGCCTTTGAAGGAACATTTCGCCGTCCCTGTTGACTATATGAAGGTGTACCACCGGATGGAGAAGTTTCGTACCGCCAATATGGCAGTTGCGCCTGGAGGTCTTGCCGGTCACTATGCCGGACCTCTCCACAACCGGCACAATCTCGTCCCCGGCCTGCCTCCTTCCCACGAAGGGAACTTCATCCAATTGATATATAAGGTCGAGCATATCAATAGCGCAGAATGGCAAGTTCGTCCGGAGAGTAAAGCAGCGGATCTATCACGTCGGGCGCAAGCCTTCCGAGAACGGCAATCAAGGCCAGCGCCACCGCGGCGGCAATCACGACGACAAGCAGGAATACACGCAGCGCACGCCCTTTCCGTCCCTTCGGCTCCCCGGCCCCGGCGACAGATTCCGCGGGCGCCTCCGCAGCCTCTTCGGCAACGGGCTCCGGCGCTTCCACGGCCCCGGGGGCATCCGGCGCAGGCGTCTCCGCCGCCTCCCGCCGCGCCTCCTCCGCCTCGCCCTGCCGTCTGCTGCGTTCCACCATTTCGGCAAAATCGGCCATCTCCTCGGCCTGCTGCTCCGCACTCAACGGCAGATTCTTCAGGCTTACGGGCTCAAGTCCGAACGCTTCGGGATATATCGCAAGCTCTGCCTGCGAGACAAAGAAAAAATCATTCTCCTTCGTGGCTCTCAACTTCCCGAGGCCGGGGAACACCACGGTCTTGCAGTCCTTGAGCACCATCTTCACCCCGTCCAGGAACCTTCTTAGAATCACCTCCGCCTGATCCTCCCCTATCGAGTTGCGTGACGCATACAGGCTGACGATCAGACCGTCGTTAATGATTTCGGGGCTGAAAAGCAGTCTCTTGTACGGAGGATTGATTGTATAGCCCCTGTCGGAAAAGGAAGCCGGCACAAACTCCGACACAAAAGTTCCGAGACCGGGCAGGCCTACCTTGTCATTTTCGAGGATAAGCTCCCCGACCATCCTTGAGATGAGCTCGATATCCATAACATACAAATATAGTCCATAATCTTTAAAAAACACTCAAAATGTTTGTCAATTCAAGTTTTTGTAGTACATTTGCAACCCCAAGCGAAAGTTTGGGCCAACATTCCTCTTTAGCTCAGTTGGTTAGAGCACCTGACTGTTAATCAGGGGGTCCTAGGTTCAAGTCCTAGAAGGGGAGCAAGAACCGAAGCGCAAATGCTTCGGTTTTTTGTGTATATGGCTTCAAAGACGGAAATTCACAAAATAATTCATATATTTGCCGCTGAACGAAGATATTTTGAGGCGAATATTCCAAATTTCAAATAGCAAGATGAACAACAAAACCTTACTCGTAAGAGCAATACTGCTGACGATGGCGGTTTGCTCGGCTTTGACGTTCAATCCTTCCGCATCCTCCGCGGCCCCGGCACCGTTGCCGGCGGGCGCGGTCATAACCGGCATCGTTCTCGACCGGACCGGTGAGACAATCACCGGCGCCACGGTCTCGACTGTCGGTACCGGAGGCAGGAAACTTGCCGTCACCGACCTCGGAGGCAAGTTCGAGATTGACGTCCAGCCAGGCACAGAATTGCAGATTGACTATGTCGGTTACAATTCCGTCCGGGTTATTGCCGGGGACGATATGGAGGTAACCTTGACACCGGATTCGACGGATCCGGACCTGGTCGAAGTCGTCGCATACGGCTCACAGAAGAAAGTCGCCGTTACGGGCGCCATCTCGAGCGTCAGGGGCGACGAACTTACCAGGACTCCCGTCAGTTCCATAAACAACGTGCTGGCCGGTTATCTTCCGGGCGTGACTTCGATCCAGTATTCCGGGGAGCCCGGCGCCGATGCCGCGGCGATTTTCATTCGCGGCAAGGGGACGTGGGAGAATGCCTCCCCTCTTGTTCTGGTTGACGGCGTCGAACGCGAAATGTGGGACATCGACCCCAATGAAATCGAGAGCGTGACGGCGCTCAAGGATGCCTCCGCTACAGCCGTGTACGGTATGCGCGGCGCCAACGGTGTCCTGCTCGTCACCACCAGGCGCGGCCGTGAAGGAAAGGCCCGCGTCAACGTCTCGGCTTCGTTCTCCGCGCTGACCCCGACAAGCAGGATTACGCCTGCAAGCTCTTACGAGTACGCGACCTTCTACAACAGTATGTGCGCGAACGACGGCAGGGATCCGGTATTCAACGACCTCGTGCTCGACAAGTTCCGCACCGGTTCGGACCCTGTCCGCTTCCCCAGCGTCAACTGGGCGGACTATATATTGAAGGACGCGGCACTCCAGCAGCAGCACAACGTGAACGTGTCGGGCGGCAACAACAGGGTGAGATACTTCGTCTCCGCCGGTATGTTCACCCAGGACGGCCTGTTCAGGGAGTGGGGCGAATCATACAGGTACGGATATCAGTACCGTCGCTTCAACTACCGCGCAAACGTCGATATCAATGCGACCAGAACCACCATTGTCAGCGTGAGCGTAGCGGGCAAGATTGACGACAGGAACACCCCCCGCACGGACCTGGGGTCGGCCGATATGATTAACGCAATCTATTGCGCCACCCCGTTCTGCAGCCCGGGCTTCATCGACGGCAGGTTCGTGATGAACTCCACCGACCCTACCGACAATCTTTCGGGCGACACGCGGAACCAGCTGCCTTTTGTCGGAAGTTCCCCGATGGCATACTATGCCGACCAGCCCGGCGGTTATCGCTACAACGACAACAGGATATCCATCGACCTGGCCCTTACCCAGAGGCTCGACTTCATTACAAAAGGCTTGGATATCAGGCTGAAGGGCGCCTATAACACGCTCTATCAACTGACGGGGACGGCCACCGCGCAGATAGCGACCTATTTCCCCGTACTCCAGCCGGACGGACAGACCATCGTTTTCCGCAAGTCCGGAGAAAAGGCCGATCCTACCTATACGACTTCCCAGACATCCGTGGGACGCGACTGGTATGCCGAAATCAGCGTCAACTACAACCGTACGTTCAACGGCCATACCGTAGGGGCTCTTGTACTCTACAACCAGTCGAAGACATATTATCCGGCGGCATACGCCGGCATCAACCGCGCCTATGCGGGTCTTGCCGGACGCGTGACGTACGACTACAGGAACCGTTACCTGGCCGAGTTCAACATCGGTTATAACGGCTCCGGAAATTATGCCCGGGGCCATCGCTTCGGCACGTTCCCCGCAGGCTCGCTCGGATGGGTGATAAGCGGGGAGCCTTTCTTCGAGCCGTTGAAGGATGCCGTATCGCTGCTCAAGCTCCGCGCATCGTGCGGTCTGACAGGGTATGACGCTGCCGGTTACCTGTATTTTGCCGGCTCGGGCGTCGGCGACGGGACAATCCCGATGGGGGGGGTGGAGACAAATCCTTCCGCAAGCTGGGAAAAGGCATTCGAGCAGAACTATGGCGCTGACGTCAACTTCCTTGACGACCGTCTCCGCATAGCCTTCGACTATTACCGCGAACAACGCAGGGATATTCTCGTTCCCGACCTTTCGGCTCCTGCAATTGCAGGCGGGACTCCCGTTTACGCAAGTCTCGGCCGGGCAAACAGATGGGGCTGGGAAGTCTCCGTAAACTGGGACGACAGGGTCGGAAAGGATTTCCGCTATTGGATCGGGGCAAACGTTTCCCGCAACCGCAACGAGATTGTCGGCGAAGGCACGCGCATCGGTTCACACCGGCTCTATCAGTTCTGGAAATACTATTATGACGGTTGCGAGGCGGATTATCAGAAGGAATTCGGCTCGACCTTCCCTACCCAGCTGGTCGGGACTCTCAAGCCGGGCGACTGCGTTTTCGTCGATATCGACAAGAATGGTGTAATCGATGAGAGCGACAAGGTCAGCGGCCTCGGTCATACCGACTACCCGGAGTTTTTCGGCGGGCTCAACCTCGGACTCCAGTACAAGGGGCTTTCGTTCTCCGCCCAGTTGACAGGCGCGTGGAACGTCTCCCGCCTTATCGGCGGCGTATTCCGCAAGCCGTTCACCAACACGGCTTTTGGCAATCCGGCCGAGGGAGGACTGCTGAGTTATCATCTCGGCAGCACCTGGACGACGGACAATCCGTCACAGAGCGCAGAGTACCCCCGCGCAACGTGGGACAATGCGGAGCAGAACTACGCCGACTGCACGCTCTACGAGAAGGATGCGAAATATCTTCGCGTGAAGGCCCTTCAGCTGAGTTACGATTTCGACTTCCCGTTTATGAGGAAGATCGGTCTGAGCCAGCTGCAGCTTGCACTCAGCGCATACAACCCCTTCACCTTCACTTCCTACAAGTGGGGTGACCCGGAGGCTCTTGCGGGCGGTTCCCCCTCATATCCGCTCCCGCGTACGTTCACCGCAAGCCTCAAGGTAGGATTCTAATAATGAAACGTTGACGATTATGAAAATTCAAGATAAAATTCTGGCAGGTCTCTCCGCGTTGGCTCTTGCAGCATCTCTCGCCGGATGTACGGACGAGTTGAAGTTCGGGGATTCCTTTCTTGAGCCGTCACCGGACGGCACGGTTCCCCTCGATACCGTATTCGGCAACGCCGCCTATACGGAGCAGTATCTTGCGGATATCTACGCGCTGCAGTATTACGGCCTTCCCCATTCCTACAGTCCGGTTCCCCACAGCGAGTATGCATATACCGCAAAGCTCGATGCCTTGACCGACCTGTACCAGCACCACTGGGACGGCGTCGATGCATATTCGCTATTCTATGGCGGCAAACTTACCTCACGGGACAACCCGCCCATCAGTTATACGGACGATTGCGTGTGGGAGGCCATCAGCAAAGGGTGGACTCTGATAGGCAACATTGACCGCGTACCTGGCCTCAAGCCGGAAAAGATGGCACGTATGGTCGCCGAGACGGAATGCATCATCGCGGCCCGCTACTTCGACCTTTACTCCGTTTACGGAGGTCTTCCGTGGGTGGGCCGCGACACTGTGATTGCAGGCCGTCTCACGGCGGAAGCGACAGCCGACTCGATTGTCGCCCTGCTTGACGATGCGATTGCCTCCGATGCGCTTCCCTGGAAGTACCACAACGGCGAAGGAGTCTCCACGGAGATGGATGCCACGAACAATCCGGGCCGCTGGACAAAGGCCGGGGCGATGGCCCTCAAGACAAAGGTTCTCCTGTTCAACGCCTCGCCGATTTACAACTCCGACGTGCCCTATTATGATGGCTCTTCCGAAGCGGAGCAGAAGCACCTTGTATGGCACGGCAACTATAATCAGGAACGCTGGCAGCGTGCCCTCCGGGCTTGCGAGGACTTCTTCGACGCCAACGGAGAGGGCAGAAACGCTGCGGGCATTGCAGGCAACAAGAACGCCGACGTCCACTCCACCGCCAATGACGCGACCTACCACCTGAACGGCAACAATGGCTCGAACTGGGAAATCATTGCTTCGGGTTCGAAAAAGACCAGCGACGCAGCGAAAATAGACTACTACCGTCAATCCTACCGTATGGGCTATGCTTATCAGAACAGCGCCGAGGTGATACATTCCACACGCGCAGTCGCCAACACTTCGGAAGGTACCTGGTGGAGCTGGGCGAATCCATTCGGGGGAGTCAACCGCAACTG
>JAKSJZ010000064.1 GCA_024401995.1 Bacteroidales bacterium | reverse complement strand
GGCAACTGCACCGCTGTGCTCAACAGGGCCGGCCGCGAGCTGAGGCTGAGCGGCCACCACCACCGGTTCATCTTCAGCAAGGCGGGGGAGAACGGCGCCGACTACAACATCCTTGTCAACAGCAATACCGAGCGGCTGGACTTTGAGGCCACGTCCTCGCGTCTGGAGCTGCGTACGTTCGACGAGTCCGGCGCCCGGACCCGCGAGAAGAGATTTGTCAAATAATTACATACATTTTTTAACAGTTAAATTTTATGAAAAAGTTTTTATTTATTTGTCTGACGCTGGCTTGTGCCGCGTTGACTTTCGTCTCCTGCAACAAGGAGAAGTATCCTACCCAACTTTCCGGCGAGTGGCTTTACAGCAATGGAAGTACCGGTTATAGCGGGAGTCTGTCTGTTTATGAACAGGACGGCAAACCGTGGGCGGGTCTTCATGTGGTAACTCCGACAGAGCTCGATTTCATCAATTTTAACGGAGAGTTCAAATATAATTCCAAGACCGGGGAGGGAACGTTTTCCGATGGGACTATGGGGGGTTATTCCGCTACCGTGAAGGCAAAGCGGGGCACTGACAAGACTCTTGAGGTCATAGTTTCCCAGATGGTTTCCGGTGGCGCCGATGAAATTTTCAGGGGAGGATTCAATACTGCTGATAAAGAGTGATATCCTCCCTGTCAATACGGAATAAAGCCGCAATATTTGTTGTTCTCTGTGCGCTTTGCTGCTGCGATTCGGGCAATACCGTTTCGCAGACCTCCGCGGAAGCGTTGTATCTGGACCCCTCCGCCCCGATTCCGGACAGGGTCGATGATTTGATCGGCAGGATGACGACGGAGGAAAAGATCAGCCTTTTGAGGGCGCTTGCCCCTCCTGTCGAGAGGCTGGGCATAGACAAGTATTTCCACGGCAACGAAGCTCTTCACGGAGTGGTGAGACCGGGACGTTTCACCGTTTTTCCTCAGGCAATCGCGCTGGGAGCAATGTGGGACCCGGAGTTCGTGGAGGAGATATCGACGGTGATATCCGATGAAGCCCGTGCCCGCTGGAATGCCCTTGAGGGTGGGAAGTTGCAGAAGTTGGCTCACGGGGACCTGCTGACGTTCTGGTCCCCGACAGTCAACCTCGCCCGTGACCCCCGTTGGGGCCGTACCCCCGAGACATACGGCGAAGACCCGTATCTTAGCGGGAAAACGGGTGCCGCATTTGTCCGGGGCCTTCAGGGTTATGATCCGCATTATCTCAAGGTGGTCTCCACCCCCAAGCATTTCTCGGCCAACAATGAGGAGCATAATCGCGGCGAATGCAAGGTGGTCGCCCCTGAAAAGATACTTCGCGAGTATTATCTCGCATCTTTCGAGGCTTGTGTCAGGGAGGGCGGGGCGGCATCCATAATGGCCGCTTACAATGCCATCAACGGTGTGCCATGCTGCTGCAACGGATGGCTTCTGACCGATGTGCTCAGAAAGGATTGGGGATTTGACGGATACGTCGTTTCGGATTGCGGCGGAGTGTACCAGATCTGGTCACACCATAAATATGCGGAGACCCTGGAACAGGCGGCATCGCTTGCAATCAAGGCCGGCCTGGATCTGGAATGCGGCGACAACGTATATATAGAACCCCTTGCGAACGCTCTGGAAGAGGGACTCATAAGTATGGCGGACCTCGACCTCGCGGTTTCGCGTGTTCTTACTTCGAGAATGAAACTCGGCCTTTTCGACCCGGTGGAACTCAACCCGTATTCTTCTTTGGGAGAGGAGGTGATAGGCTGCGAAAAGCATCGCAGCCTGGCCCTTGAGGCAGCGAGAAAATCAGCCGTCCTGCTGAAGAACGACGGCATTCTTCCCCTTGGGAAGGAATCCCTGAAGAGGATAGCCGTTCTTGGTATCAATGCGGCAAAATGTGAACTGGGTGACTACAGCGGTGTTCCGACTATCCGGCCTGTCAGTGTCTTGGAAGGCATCAAGGCAAAAGTCGGAGACGCTGTCGAGGTGGTCGGAGCCCCCTGGATTTCGCTTGATTCGGGAATGGACCTGATAGAGCCCGAAGCCTTTGCCGGAAGGGTGAAGGCGGAGTATTATGAAGGTACCGGCTTTGAAAAAAAGACTCTCGAGAGGACGGAACCGTGGATTTATTTCGAGCCGGACAATCAGGCTCCGGATCCGCTGCAGCCCGTCCACAATATGTCCGGCCGTTGGACCGGAGACATACGGGCAGACGTTGACGGTGAGTACAGGTTCAGGCTTGAGACCGACAATGGGGAATGGAAGATGTGGCTTGACGGCGAGAGGATGCCCGCTGATTTCAGCAGGAAGTTCTCCAAGGGGTCTGTCCATCATATCGTCGTCGAGTTCAGCAACGGGCGCGACCACTGCTGCTTGAAACTCGAATGGGCGAAGCCCTCATCCGATGCGGCCACCAGGGCGGACCTGATGCGCGACGCGCTTGACGCCGCCGCATCGAGCGACGTGGTGGTGGCGGTGATGGGATACAACAAGGGCATAGAGAGAGAAGGCCACGACAGGGATATCCTTACTCTTCCAGCCGACCAGATTGAATTCCTCAAGGATGTTTACGGGGTCAACAGGAATGTTGTCCTCGTTCTCGTGGCCGGCAGCTCGATAGCCCTGGAGTGGGAGGATGAGAACCTCCCCGCCATCCTTGACGCCTGGTACGGTGGCGAGTACGGCGGTACGGCCGTGGCTGACATATTGTTCGGAGATTGCAATCCTTCCGGAAAGCTCCCCCTGACTTTTTATCGCAACGTGTCACAACTCCCCGCATTTGACGATTACACCCTGACCAACGGCCGCACTTACAAGTATTTTGAAGGTGATCCGCTTTACCCTTTCGGGCACGGTCTGAGCTATACGGATTTCGAATATTCCGACCTCAAGGTCAGGCGTGCCGGTGACGGATACGACGTAAAATTCAAAGTCAGGAACGTCGGAGAAGTGGCGGGCGAGGAGGTGTCGCAGGTTTATGTGAAGATGGACGACTTCGAGGGGCCTGCCCCTATCAAGGAACTCAAGGGCTTCAAGCGCGTCTTTGTAGCCCCGGGGAAGTCAAAGTCCGTCAAGGTTCATATTCCGACCTCGACCCTGAGGTGGTGGAGCGATGAGGATGGTGCCTTCCGATATAGCAAACTGAAGCCGCACGTTTTGGTCGGCGGCAGTTCGGCCGACATCAGGTTGGAACAGTGAAGCGGAGAGACTGTCGGGATTAGCCACGGCGCAGCCGTGGCTTTTCCCATCCTCCTTGCCGGAGGGGCCCTGGCAAGGTAATACCTTCCAATCAATGAATACGCGGACAGGTCCGCTATTCCGTCCCCGTACAGCCGCTTATGAAAGCAGGCTTTCAACGTGGCTGTACGTAAACGGAATCAGCCCCGCTTTTGCGGGGCTGATTCATTGATTGTCAGGCGTTTACCTTGCGGAGAGACAGGGATTCGAACCCTGGAGACCCTTTGAAGGTCCACGCGCTTTCCAGACGCGCCTCTTCAGCCACTCGAGCATCTCTCCAATCGGGAGTGGAGCATAGGAGATTCGAACTCCTGACCTACAGATTGCGAACCTGTCGCTCTACCAACTGAGCTAATACCCCATTCGGGACTGCAAATATACAAAAAAATTGCAATCCGCAAGTTGAATTCAACCCAAACCGGCAACCAGCGAGAGCACCTTGGCCCGGTTCACCTCGATGGAGCCTTCGTTCAGGTCGATTTCGTGATACTTGCCCTGAGCCTTGTAGTAGCCGATGAGGGGCTCGGTCTGGCTGTGATAGGTGCGGATACGGTTCTCTATGACTTCGGGATCCGCGTCGTCGGCGCGTCCTTCGGCAAGGGCCCGCCCGGAGATGCGCTTGCGGATGGTATCGTCGCTGATCATCAGGGATATGACCCCGTCCACCTTCGCGCCTCTCTTCTGCAGAATGGCGTCAAGGTCCTGCGCCTGGCGGATGGTGCGGGGGAAGCCGTCGAGAAGAAACCCTTCGACTCCCTTGACCGTATCGTAGGCGGACTCAATCATACCCTCGACAACGCTGTCGGGCACGAGCGAACCGGCATCCATAAGTTTCTTGGCCTCGATGCCCAGCTTCGTCCCCGCTGCAATCTCCGCCCTGAGGAGCTCTCCGGTCGAGATGTGCCTGAGGTTGTACTTCTGAGTTATCGCACCGGCGTGCGTGCCTTTCCCGGCTCCCGGAGGCCCGAACAGGATGAATGTCTTCATTATTCTTCTATTTTGCTGATAATGCGTCTGAAGAGCGCGGTCATATCAGCGGTGGCGCGATCCGCCATACGGATGACGTCCTGCCCGTCGTTGAGGACCCTGCTCTCGCTGCTGTCATTGCTCTTGTTGGTCACCACCGACATTCCGAACACCTTCAGGCCGCAGTGGCGGGCCGCGACGGCTTCCGGAACGGTACTCATTCCGAGCAGGTCGGCACCGATCGACCTGTAGAACCTCACCTCCGCGGGGGTCTCGTACGTAGGCCCCGTGCTTGCGAGGTAAACTCCGGACTTGACGGGTATTCCGAGCTCCTTCGCGGACTCGGCCGCCAGCTCCCTCAATCCCTTGTCATAGACGCAGGTCATATCGGGGAAGCGCTCCCCGAACGAGTCCAGATTCGGCCCGACCAGCGGGTTGGGCATAAGGTTGATGTGGTCCGTGATGACAACCAGGTCGCCGACGTTGTAGGCGGGGTTGCACCCTCCTGCGGCATTGGACAGGAACAGGTATTTCACTCCGAGGAGTTTCATCGTCCTGACGCCGATGACTACGCGCTGCATGTCGTTGCCTTCGTAATAATGGAAACGGCCCTGCATCGCCACCACCCTGCGTCCCTCAAGGATGCCGCAGATGAAGTTGCCCTTATGGCCTATGGCCGTGCTGACGGGAAAGCCCGGTATTTCCGAATAGGGGATGACCACACTCTGCTCGATGTGGTCGGCAAGACTGCCGAGCCCGCTGCCCAGCACTATGCCGAAACTTGGGGTGAATCCCCCCGACCGCCCGCTGATATAATCGGCGGCGGTTTTCAGAATCTTCTCGTAATCACTCATCAAAAGTCTTCTCCCTCTTCACTCTTCTCCACCCTTTCGGGAATTTCTCCACCGAAGTATGTATCCTTGATGTAGTTGATGACTTCCTCCAGGCCCTCGCTGAACTTCTTGAAATCCTCCTTGTAAAGGAAGATCTTGTGCTTGTCATAGGAAAGGCTCCCGTCGGGATTTGTGCGACGCTTGCTTTCCGTGATGGTAAGATAGTAGTCTTTCTGGCCCTTCGTTGTCTTCACATCAAAGAAGTATGTGCGTTTACCGGCCCTGACAGGCTTTGAATACACATCTTCGGTCTCTTCGTTGTACATAAAAATACGGTTTTAGTTTATAATGTCCTACAAAAATATCAAAATTTATGTATTTTGTATTATATTTGTGAGAAATTTTGACATAGGGGGTATGCTTAATCGGAGAATTCTGAGAATCAAGGCATTCAAAGCTGTATATTCGATAGCCGAGAACGTCTCGATACCGGGGAGGGAGATTTTGTCGCAGTTGGACAGGTCCTGCGAAGCGACAAGGAGCCTTTACCTTTTCATTATGGCGCTGATTCCGGCGCTTGCCTCCGAAGCCCACGCACGTCTTGAAGCGGCCCGCTCGAAGTTCAATCCCACGGAGGAGGAGCGCAATCCCAATATGCGTTTCGTCAACAATTCCGTGGCGCACTCCCTGGCGGAGGACCCCGATTTCTGCAAGATTCTGGCCAGGAGGAAGATAAGCTGGGAACAATACGACGCGTTTCTCTTCAACCTCTACGCGTGCGTGCGCGAGCGCGATTATTTCAAGAAGTATATGGGGCTCCCCGAAGCCGGCCGCAGGGAAGATGCCGCCATTTGGGCCGACATCCTTGCGTCCGAACTGCCGCAGAACCGTGAGCTCGAGCAGATATTGGAAGACCTCGATATATGGTGGAACGACGACCTTGAGTATGCTGTCAACTGCTGCATCGCCACTTTGGACAGGATGGGCGAGGGGGCAGTGTGGGAGCTTCCGGAACTCTACCGCGGGTGCGGCGGCGTATCGGATTCCAAGTTTGCCGCGGGCATCGTGCACAAGGCCTGCTCCGGCTTCCCGAAATATTGGGAGAAGATAGCGGAGGCGGCCACCAAGTGGGACAGGGACAGGATATGCGCGACGGATCTTGCGCTGATAGTCTGCGGGCTGGCCGAGAAGGCCGCCTTCCCGGATACGCCCTCGAAGGTCATCATCAACGAATACGTGGAGATATCCAAGTTCTACAGCACTCCCGAGAGCAGGGGGTTCGTGAACGGATTGCTTGACAAACTTATTGACAACTGATATGAACGTTTTGATTACGCTGCTTCAGCAGGCGGCGGCCGGCGCCCAGGGCGGTCAGGCCAACCAGTGGAGTTTCTGGATTATGATTGCGGCTCTCTTCGCCGTGATGTATTTCTTTATGATACGCCCGCAGCGCAAGCAGCAGAAGGAACTTGAGAAGTTCCGCAGCGGCCTCAAGAAGGGCGACAGGATCGTGACCGCCGGGGGTATCTACGGGACGGTGGCCGACATCGAGGAGCGCACGGTGCTCGTGAAGGTTGACGGGGACGTGAAACTCCGCGTCGACAAGTCTTCCATACAGAAGGACAGCAGCGCGAACTGATATCCCGGAGGTGAAAACCTGGGTCACACTGCTTCTCTGCCT
>JAKSJZ010000063.1 GCA_024401995.1 Bacteroidales bacterium | reverse complement strand
GACGAAAAAGCGCCCCCCAGTACGGGTGCAGCCGGAATATGATTGTAGCTATAACTTGCTGATACAGAGTTTATTCTACCCCCCCCCCCAGAACTGTGAGGGCCCAATCCGACGAGGTCCTGCAGCAGTCTAAAAGCGATGTGAAGAGGGTGGTTTGCATAATCGTATGCAAGATACGCACTTTCAAAATCATTTCCAAGATTTTTTTCAGTTTCCGTCATTTGCCTGACGGGGCGAAGCTGACGAGTCTGACGGCATATCCCATATAGCGGCCGAAGGCGTTGTATCCTTCGGTTGCGCCGGGGCCGAACTGTAGGTTGTAGGACATAAGCGGGTTGAGCGAGTCCTTCGCCCAGTAGTAGCCGTATGAATCGACTCCGCTGATTTCAGAACCCTTTCTGCAGCCGGCCGCCGGCAGGAACACTATGCCTTTCTTCTTCAGCCAGGTCCAGCTGATGCCGTCGGCGACTCCGTTCCCTTCGTAGCTGTCGGGATAGAGCAGGAGGCCGTGGCATTCCGCTCCGCCGATGACGATGCCTGACTTGACTGCGTTGGTGAAGCGTGGCGTCGAAGCCGTCTTCATCGGGCGCTCCTCGAGCAGGTAGCGCCACTGCGCCGAGCTCAGCGTGGTCCAGCTTCCGGCTTCCAGACCGTTCTGCTGGCAATAGGCCTCGCCCCAATCGACCACAGTCGAAGACGTGGCCGAGTACGAGTCCGCCTGGCTGCCGTTGTCGGTCCAGGTGAAAAGCGAAACGTGGTCCGCATCCCAGGCCTCAGCCTTGCCGCATTGGCTCGATTCGACGGCCCAGCCGTTCTTGCCGTACAGGAGATTGCCGCAGGCGAAGCGTACGGTTTGGGTCGCGCTGACCGAGAACACTCCCTTAAGAGGAGCGGGCTCGCCGAATTCGACCGGCAGCGTGACGGGATAGATGGTGTTCCTGGCTACGCTGGCGGTGACATTGTCCTTGAGAGAGAAGGCGGCCACTTTGCCGGCGTCGTTGATTACGTTGATGCTCAGGGAAGAATAGTCTCCGGCGGGAAGCGCTATGTAGAAGGATTTGCCCATAGCATCGAGAGCGACGCCCTCGCCGCACTGCAGCACGACTCCCGCGAGACTCGCAAGCGCTTCAGAGCTCAGCACGGCAGTCTTTCCGCTGACCGTGGCAGCACCGCTGAGAGCGGTGTTCTCGTCATCGACCTCGATGGCGCTGACAGTCCCCTCGCCCATAAGCTTGAGTTCGAGAAGGCCGCATACGTTGCAGAAATGCAGTGAAACGCTTTCGCTCTCGGCATACATAGGATTGACCGACGAAAGGTCGTTCCCTGCCCCGAAGTTCTGGACCTCAGGCAGGACAAGACCGGATGCGGCGATGCCTGCGGGATAATAAGCGAAATACTTCCCCTCCACGGGTTCGGGGTCCGAAGCCTGTCCGTCAGCCTTGACGAAAGTTGCGTTGGAAGGGTTGGAGCCGTCTATCTCTTCAATCTTGAAAGTCACTCCGTTTACACTGATAAGGTCGTCGGCAGCCCAGGCAACTTTGTCAGCCCCGGCGAGCGAGGTCTTCGTCAGCTCTATGCCGGCAGTGAATCTGATCGGCCCCCCGCTGACGGGGACTCCGTCGGACTGTTCCTTGGTGCAGCCTGCCAATACGAGGATGCAGGCCAGAATCATATATGTGTACTTTTTCATATCCGTGTCAGTTTAAGATTACAAGAACCACTCTTCGGAATCGTCGTTCCTGTCGAAACCTTCGGCACTGGCGCAGACGATCGACTCGGCGCCGAGGACTATCAACTCTATGGCCGGTGAAATGTATTCAGTCTTTTTCATAATGCTTTCGATTTATCATTCAACGACATAGTTGACATTGCGCGCGACGGTGGTCCCGTCGGTGTAGCTGAAGCTGAAGCCGAGAGTCAGTTCATCGCCCTTGGCGTACTTGCCGGAGCTCTTCCAGCTGCAGGCGCCGATGGCCGGGTCGTAACTCATTTCTACGGCTTCGGCATCTCCAACCTTTATCAAGGGCTTGAATACGCCGATTTCCTTGTCGGTATAGACGGTGGCGACGGCGCTGACATAGCCCTCAGAGTCGGTGGTAATGCTGTAGGCGAACATATAGGTGGCGTCGGTGCCGAGCAGATATCCGTTCATCACATTGCCGGGGACAGGCTCCGGGCAGATGGGAATCTCGCCGTCGTTCCTGCCGTCGATATCCACTTTGATGGTGGAGCCCTTGTAGCTCTTGAGCTCGCCCGTTATCTTCATAAGCGCTTTGGTGAACGACACGTCCACGTAGCCGGAAGTGATGTAGTAAGGCTCCTCGGTCTGGCCCGCTCCGAAGAATGAATAGGTCTCGTAACTGTCGGAATCGGTCTCGCCGATGTGACGGCCCTGCGACGCTATCAGGGTTCCCAGCGCCTTGGAATCGTCAACGACATAGCGCCCGGGAAGTATCTGACCGAGTTCACTGACCGCAAAATCGAGGTAAATGCAGTCAAATGAGCTGTTGTAGAAGGCCAGTGTGATTGCGTCTCCGGTCTTGCTGTCATCGTAGATGTAGGGCTCGGCCGCAGTGGTCATTTCGATGGTTTTGACCTCATCCGATTCGGCATCCCAAGGTGAAGGCGGCGCGGGAGGGATGTAAGTGAAGACGGCGTCCTTGATGACATAGATATTATAGTTTCCCGGATCGCCGAAGGCCACGCTCGCATTGAGTTTGTACTCGTTGTCATTGCCTGTGGCCGTGATGATGGCAACGTTGCCGGTCTCGTCACCCTTGATGCCTATGGTATTGTTGATGAAACCTGTACCGAAGTCCTGATAGTCATATTCTCCAACCAGTTCGTCAGTATTGAGCACTATGTATCCGTTACAGTCCTGAGACCCATTATTGGCCTTGAAGTCCAGTCTGAAATAGGGGTTTGTCGAAGCGTACTGCCCTTTGAGCGCGGTAAGTTCGGAGACATCAAGAGTGTAGGTCTCTGGCTCGAAGCTCGAGAACGGGCTCTTGCCCGAAGCCGAAGTCGTAATTTCGGAGCCATATCCGCTGAGCGCGGTTCCGGTCACCTTCATATTGCCGGCCTCGTATGCCACTGTGAGTTTGCCGGACACCAGATGCCAGACTTTTTCGCCCCAATCGGCCACATAGTTTGAAAGAACCGGCGTATAGTTGTCGATATAGCCGGTTCCGGCATATATTGTCCCTTTCGCTCCGGAACGGCTGATTTCATATTCGCCAGCAGGAATGTCGTAGCTGTCGGTGGGGAAACCGAGCGCGACGTAATTGCCGTCCGCGGTGTCGCGGTCAAGTTCGATATAACCGTAAGCATTGATCATATCGTAAGCCGCGATGTTCACCGCATTGACGCTGAAGTCGGACTTTGCCGGCTCCTGCCGAT
The DNA here is from genome assembly GCA_024401995.1 of Bacteroidales bacterium. Lineage (GTDB taxonomy): Bacteria > Bacteroidota > Bacteroidia > Bacteroidales > UBA932 > Cryptobacteroides. The sequence goes on along the minus strand of JAKSJZ010000063.1, from coordinate 3,649 downwards.
ATGCGTCGGTGAACTTGTAGGCGTAGTTGGTTACACCCTTGTTGACCACCAGGCTGCCCTGGATGGTGCAGCTGCCGTCCCAGTTGCCCACAACGTCGATCGACGAGTAGTAGTCGCCGTTGTCGACCTTCTCGACAAGATACCTCGTGTTGCTGCCGTACACGATGTAGGTATCGGTAGTGATGTAATTCTCCTCGCTTTCACCGGCGCTGAAATCATAATGTCCGTCCAGATTGTGACTCGACGGATATAAAAACAGCGTCATAGTGCTGGAGTAAGCGCTTGACCCGGACACTCCTGTCTGGGTGGTCTCAACCTTGTAGCAATACGAATTCCCTACGGAAAGGTCGGTCACCTTGCAGGTGTTGACCGTGGTCGTGTAGGAATTGTACGCCAAGCCTGGCAGCCCGAATGTCAGTGCTGCCGCCAACAACAATAATTTCTTCATAATTCTGTGATGCTTATTTTGCGATGCCTGTTATCTCGTCCAGAGCCGCCCAGTGTTCGGCTGTCATAGACCTCGTGGAGAAAAGGCAGATACCGCTTGCTCCGGCCTCCATCGCTCCGTGCACGGCCTCAGCAAGCTCGGAAGGGAGAAGTCCGTGACCTTCGGGATCCTCGATCGAAGCCTTGTTCTGCCAGTCGCGGCAGATGAAAAGACCGCTGTATAGTTCAGCGCCCTTGCCCTCGATGCTCTTGACTTCCTCGGCGGTGATTTCACCCACCCAGGATGCGGGTTCGAGATAGAAATCGTTATAGTTCATAGGGAAGAATGCGTCGATATCCCATTCGTCCCACTGCTGACGGACCATCCACTTGGCATAGCTGTCGGGGCCGGGGAAAACGTCGGCGCTGACTTTCTTGCCCTTGGCGTGAACGGCCTCGGCGACTGCATTCACGAGAGCGGTTACGTTGTCGCAACGGAATTCAGCCCACTCTTCGCACTTCGAGGGGTCTTCGACCTGGCGGATGTCGATGCCGGTCCGGGCCTTGAAATCCTCAACGCAGGCGTCGCAGTAACAGTAATCGGCCGGAGCGTACTCCTCGTCCATCACGAGTCCGTACTTGTCCCAAAGTCCACGGGCAAGGATGACGTCGGCATAGCGGACATAGTCCATCTGCACGAAATCGACGTCGGGAATTTCGGCAAGTTCCGAGAATTTGGCCACGAGATGCTCAATGACGGCGGGGTTATGAGGATCAAGAGTCGTGTAATATGGCACATAGGCAGGTTTCTCGAGTGACGACTCGCCCAGCCTGTTCACAGTGTACCAGGAAGGGTCCTGGGTGCCGTCGGTGACGGTCGAAACGAAAGCGTGGTACTCCATACCGTACTCGTGAGCCATCTTCGACAGCATCGCGGTGCGCTCAAGATTCCAACCGACGTTGAAGCAGACGCCCACCACGCCGTGCGATTTCCAAAGCTCGAACTGCTCGCGGAGCTGAGCCTCATCCATATTCCTACCGCCGGAAGCCCATACATATACAGGGATAGTCGCAGACTGCTCGGTGCAGGACACCAGAGTCATCAGTGAAACCAGAAAGACAAGAAACCTTTTCATAACAAATCAATTTTTAGAGGAGTTTGTGCAAATATAAATAAATGCAACCAATTCATTATCTTTGCAACTATGAAAAAAGCCACACTCACCCTTATTCTCATCCTCTGCATCCTGCCCCTGAACGCGCAGGATTCAGCCAAAGAGCGCCGCATACGGCAGACAGTCAACGAAATGATGGACAATATGACCACCGAGCAGAAGGTGGCCCAGCTGTTTATGGTGCAGATAGACCGCAACAACCCCGCAGAGATACGCGCCGAACAGGACTCTCTCGTCAAGCTCGGCCTCGGCGGGATAATCATAATGCGCGGACCCGTGGTTCCTTTTATGGAGCGGATGAACGAACTCCAGAGCGCCAGCCGGATTCCCCTGCTGGTGGCGACCGACGCCGAATGGGGAGCAGCGATGCGATTATACGAATACAAGGCCTACCCAAAGCAATATCAGCTGAGCAAGATGAAGAACTCGGCCGGGCTGATGTACAAGATGGGACGCAACGTGGCAAAGGAGCTCAAGGACCTCAACATACACGTGAACTTCGCCCCCGTTGCCGATATGGTGGAAGTCCCGGGCGAGAACGCCGATCAGCGCGAGTTCGGTTTCGGAGTGGCGCACGCCACCGAATATGCCACCGCATATATGAAGGGTATGCAGGACGAAGGCATTTCCGCCTGCGCCAAACACTTTCCCAGCCACGGAGAGACAAACATAGATGCGCATATCGAGCGCCCTTATTTCTATTACACCCGCGAACACGCCGACAGCACCTATCTGGTGCCTTTCAAAAAGATGATAGACGAGGGTGTAGATTTCGTTATGATGGGTCATCACGCAGTGCAATGCTACGACTCGACTATGATTGCCTGCTCCATCTCGCCCAAATGCGTGAAGGGAGTGCTCAAGGGAGAACTCGGATTCAAGGGTCTCGTGGTGACCGACGCTCTCGGAATGGGCGGTGTGATGAACGGGAGCACCCCTCTGGAAGTCAATGTGGCCGCCTACAAGGCAGGTATCGACCTGCTGCTTATGTCGCAGGAGCCCATTCAGGCCATCAAGGCGATAACAGACTCGCTCGAATGTGGCGCCTTCCCTATGGACGAACTTGACGAGAGAGTACGCAAGATGCTCACCCTCAAGGCCCGCAAAGGCTTTTTCGAAAGCGGATACTCCCCCATCGTGACCGATATCCAAGATAAGATCGATCGGGCCAACAAGCGCGACGCGGCTCTTATCGAGAAGATGAACAAGCGCATCTTCGCCTACGACCCCTACGAAAACGCTCCCTACCACGATCCGACGCTCCAGATGGACCGCGGACGCAACTAGTGAAGCAGAGGAAGCAACTTCGACATCAGAAAACCGAGATAATTACCCACTGCGTAGCCGATGACTCCTATTGCGAGCCCTGCGGCCAGGACGTTGCGGTTCTTCATCGCGGCTGACATCATAGGCACGAAGGGAGGCGAACAGACGAACGCCACGGAAGCCACCACCGTCGTGTCGGAATCAACCTTGAGGATGCGCGCTAGAATCAGTTGAAGCAGCAGTGAACCGAAAATCACGAAAGACAGATACCCCAGCGCGTTCAGCCCGCCACCCAGGTCCATCTTCGAAAAATCGGCCATCGAAGCTACCACGATGCAGAACACATATATCAGGTACATCCCCATATCGTAGCCGTAGCGGGCATCGTGAACCCTCTTGATGAACGAGGCGGCAATGCCGAGCGTGGTCAGAGTCAGAATCAGGACGGTCATAAAAAGGCCGTCTCCGGCGAGCAGCCCCAATCCGGCGGAGACTCCTATTATCAGCACGCACAGTCCCAGTTGCAGACCGGCGTCCTTGAGCCCTGCCCGGGTGAGGATGCCTTTGAAGGGATTGCCTTCGCGCCCTTCGGAATCCATCGCCGCGAATTTCCCCTCATCGGCAGGGGCGTCAAGGCTCTCGACCGGCAGGATTTTGCGGAACAGCCTGATACCGACGGCAAGAAGGAAAGCCAGGTACAGGAAACTGATGACCATATCGTAGCTGTTGAGCAGGATGAACATCTCGTCGCCCGCCCCGAGCATTGTCTTGAGCGCGGCCAG
>JAKSJZ010000062.1 GCA_024401995.1 Bacteroidales bacterium | reverse complement strand
TCAAGGTGGTGAAGAACAAGATGGCTCCCCCCTTCAAGAAGGCGGAGTTCGACATCGTATTCGGCGAAGGCATCTCCCACAGCGGCGAGGTCCTCGATTTGGGCGTTGACCTTGACCTGATACAGAAAAGCGGAAGCTGGTTCTCCTACAACGGGGAGAAGCTGGCGCAGGGCCGCGAGGCGGCGAAGCAGCTGCTCAAGGACAACACTGAGCTCTGCGACGAGATAGAAGCGAAGATTCGCGCGGCAATCAAAGAAGTTAAGGACTGATGTCAGGCAAGAAGATCATACTTACAGGCGACCGGCCTACCGGCCGCCTTCATATCGGTCATTATGTCGGGTCGCTGCGGCGCAGGGTGGAGCTCCAGAACAGCGGTGAGTTCGACCATATCTACGTGATGATTGCCGACGCGCAGGCCCTGACCGACAACGCGGACAATCCCGACAAGGTGCGCCAGAACATCGCGGAAGTTGCGCTCGACTACCTGGCCGCCGGACTTGACCCGGAGAAGACGACCATCTTCGTGCAGTCCCACGTCAAGGAACTTACCGAACTCACGTTCTACTATATGAACCTTGTCACGGTCCAGCGCCTTCAGCGCAATCCAACCGTCAAGGCGGAAATGAAGATGAGAGGCTTCTCCTCCGAAGAAGGCGCCGACGGCAACGGCAAGGCCGGCACTCCGGTCGGTTTCTTCTGCTATCCAATATCCCAGGCGGCGGACATCACCGCCTTCAAGGCGACCACGGTACCGGTAGGGGAAGACCAGGAGCCCATGATAGAGCAGACGCGCGAAATTGTGCGCAAGTTCAATTCGACCTACGCCCCGGTTCTCGTCGAGCCCGAAGTCCTGCTTCCGGACAACGCCGCCTGCATGCGGCTTCCCGGCACGGACGGCAAGGCAAAGATGAGCAAGTCCCTGGGCAACTGCATCTATCTGTCCGACAGCGCAGAGGATCTGCGGGAGAAAGTTCGAGGGATGTACACGGACCCCACCCATCTCCAGGTCAGCGACCCGGGTCACGTGGAGGGCAATACGGTGTTCACCTATCTCGACGCATTCTGCAGACCGGAGCATTTCGAGCGTTTCGGCGACTGCTTCAAGGGCAAGAAGGTTTCCTTCGACTTCAAGACCCTCGATCAGGTCAAGGAGCAGTACCGCAAGGGCGGTCTTGGGGACGTGATGCTGAAGAACTTCCTCTCCGCAATACTGGAAGACACCATCGGCCCCATCAGGGCAAAGCGCGAGGAACTTGCCAAAGACATACCCGCCGTAATGGAGATTCTCCGCAAAGGTTCGGAGGAAGCGGAAAAAGCCGCCGCCCGGACTCTTGCTGAGGTCAAGGCGGCGATGAAAATCAACTACTTCGAGTAGAGCGGAAGGAGGGGGATTCGAACCCCCGAGGCGGGAACCCGCCCTCCGGTTTTCGAGACCGGTACATTAAGCCACTCTGCCATCCTTCCAAGTCCGGTCCGTGCGGTTCCCCGTGCGGACCGGACTGCAAAAGTAGCAAAAATATCAGATGTCTGCAATATCCAGTCCGATCTCCGCCGCAAAGGCCCTCATACCCTTTGTGGCCACCTCCCTGATATGCCTGATTCTGGAATCGCTTATCGCAGGTACATCCGCCGGGTCGATAATCCACACGGGGACCCCGGGACCCGCGTAACGGTAGAGGCCCGCCGCCGGATAAACCTGGAGGGAGGTCCCGACAATAAGCACGACGTCCGCCGCAGCCACCGCTTCAATCGCCCTCTCTATCTTCGGCACCGCTTCACCGAAAAACACAATATGAGGCCTCAACTGATGGCCGTTAGGAGCCTTGTCCCCAAGCGAAACCTTTTCATATCCCACATCGAACACTTCCTTCTCGCTGAAGCAATCGGCATCGTTGCATACGTTCTCCGGCCTTACCTTGGTAACCTCCCCGTGGAGGTGAATGATATTCGTGCTTCCCGCCCTTTCGTGCAGGTTGTCGACATTCTGGGTAATCACCGTGACATCGTACTCCCTTTCGAGGGCCGCTATGATTCTGTGCGCGTCATTGGGGCGGCAGGACTTGAGCTTCTCCCTCTGCGAATTGTAAAACTCCAGCACAAGCCCCGGATTTCTCGCCCATCCTTCGGCCGAGGCCACGACCATAGGGTCATAATGGTCCCAAAGACCCCCGTTGTCACGATACGTTCCGAGGCCGCTTTCCGCGCTGACCCCGGCACCTGTAAGTACTGCGATTTTCTTTTTCATATCACATTGTTTTCAATGCGGCCAGCGCTTCCGCCACTACAAAGGCGCTGCCGCCGACATATATCGTTTCTCCTTCCGGCGTCGATTCCAACGCCGCAGCAAGTCCCTCCGCCACACCCGCGCAACTCTCAGCCACGAGCTCCGGGCGAAGTCCGGCAAGCCTGTCCTTCAACTCCTGTGCGGGAAGGGCGCGGTCGGTCTGCGGCGCCACAAGGAAATACCGCGGCGAGGCGGGCAGCAGCGCCGCTATCGCGTCCACGTCCTTGTCCGCCATCACCCCGTACACTACGGCCGCCGCCTCGCACCCGGAAAAGTTCACCGCGATGGCGGCCGGATTATGGCCTATGTCAAGTATCAGCCGGCGGCCGTTCACCGTCATCTCCTGCCAACGGCCTTCCAGCCCGGTCATCTCCGCCGCCCGGATTATGCCGTCCTCCGACGGAATGTGCCCCAGGAGGGCCAGCGCGGACAGCGTAGTGGACAGGTTCGACTTCTGGCACGGGCCCTTAAGGTCCATACGCCCGAGAAGGTCGCCCCTGCCGCAGTCTTCCGCAAAATGGAGGACGGCGCCCGTCCCGGCCGCAACACGCGCAAACACCGGGTCCGTAACGGGATTATGGCCCCACACCAGCGCCGGCACGCCCTTCTTGAATATACCGGCCTTCTCGAAAGCTATCTTCTCCACCGTATCCCCAAATATCGCGCAATGGTCCAGGCCGATGGACGTTATCACCGAGATTGCCGGGGTCAGTATGTTGGTGGAGTCAAGCCTTCCGCCCAACCCCACTTCAACCACAGCCCAGTCCACCTCCATCTCCCTGAACCACAGGAACGCAAGGCCGGTGGTTATCTCGAAGAAAGACAGCCCCTCCAGACTGACGTCCTGCAGGAACTCCCAAACCCTCTCCTTCGGAATCATCGTAAAGCCGGAGGCCGTAACCACCTTCATCCTTTCACGGAAGTCAAGCAAGTGGGGCGACGTATAAAGGCCCACCCTGTACCCCTCCGCCGCCAAGGACGCGGCAATCATCGAACACACGGAGCCCTTGCCGTTGGTGCCGGCCACGTGAACGGCCCGCAAAGACCGCGACGGCGACCCTAACGCGGCATCGAGAGCGCACATTCCGTCCAGTCCGGGCTTATAGGCATCACCGGTGAATCCGGCGGCCTGCACTGACCGGTGCTTCCCGAAAAGATCGGCAACCGCCGCCGAATATCTGTCTTCAGAAAAGGTCACAATACAAATTTACAAAAATTCTTCTCCGTTTTGACGGGGGAATTCGTATTTTTGGACCGTGAAACCCAAAATCCATATCCTCGCCACCGGAGGCACCATCGCCGGCGTATCGGCAAGCGCAGTCTCCACCTCCTATTCCGCAGGTCGGATTGATATCGACACTCTGCTTGCAACCGTGCCCCAGGTCTTCGAACTGGCGGACATAAGCGGAGAACAGTTCTGCAGCATAGGTTCACAGGATATGAACGAAGCCATCTGGCTGAAACTTTCATCCAGGATCAACAGCCTGTTGTCCGGAGAGGATTGCGACGGGGTGCTGATAACCCACGGCACGGACACGATGGAGGAGACGGCCTACTTCCTCAACCTTACCGTCCATTCTGAAAAACCCGTCATCCTGGTCGGAGCGATGCGGTCGGCTTCAGCCATTTCCGAGGACGGACCGGCCAACATCTACAACGGCATCGTCGCCATCTGCGACCCCAAGACCAGGGGCAGGGGCGTACTCTGCTGTATGAACAATCACCTTATTGCCGCGAAGGACGTGGTCAAGCAGCACACAACCTACCTGTCAGCATTCGAAGGAGGAAACTCCGACAGTGTCGGTTACGTCTTCGGCAACAACGTATACTACCAGCGTGACGTCACCTCCCGGCATACGGTCAATTCGGAATTCAGCGTGGAGGGGATGGATAAACTTCCCGAGGTCGGGATAGTTTACGGTTATGCCGGTTGCTCTCCCCTGCCGTTCAAGGCGCTGGTCGATGCGGGGTTCGACGGCATAGTCATAGCCGGAGTAGGCAACGGCAACCTGTACAGGGACCTGCTCCCGTATGCGGAAGAAGCGGCGGAAAAAAGCGTGATAATCGTACGCTCCACAAGATGTCCGTCCGGGCCGACAAGCCTCGACGCCGAATTGAACGACAACCGCTACGGGTTCATTGCCTCGTTCAACCTCAACCCGCAGAAGTCAAGGATACTGCTTATGCTCGCCCTGTGCCGCACCAGGGACCGCGCGCGAATCCAGGAGTATTTCCTCCAATATTGACCTATTTGATTCCTACCGGGGCGTCTCCGTACAGCAGATAGCGCTTCGCCTTGCGAATCCACTTCTGCTCCTCGACCTTGACGTGCTCCTCGACTATGTCGAACGTGATGTTGCCCCTGAGGTACTCCTCAATGACGGGGTCGGCCAGTTTGGTGAACAGCCCCTCCTCCATCTCGAACTGCGAGAAACGCTCGGAAAAATATCTCATAAGCCGCAGGGTATGGAGCAGCGAGTGGTAAGGAAGGCCGGGGCGCAGCATTATCTGACAGCCGCAGCACTTCTCTCCGGCATACCTGCCGGCCGAGGGAGTGAACGTGCAGGGCCGGAGCATCACCGCCTCGCTTTGCGGAAGGTTCGAGAGCGAATCTTCCCCTTTTATGAAAGGGGCGCCGACATATTCGTACGGTCTCGAAGTACCTGTGCCGGGAGTAATCGTGGTATTGTTCCACAATCCCCCTCCGCTGTACAGCAGAGGGGTGAAAAACCCCGGTATGTCGGCCGCCGGCGCAATGGTCCAGGGCATGACGCCCGACCCGACGGCCCGTGCGGAGATGATATGAAGGGGGAACGTCGCCCCCATCTCGTCGTAATACAGATAGCACAACTCCCCAAGCGTGAGTCCGTGACGCAGCGCCACCTTCGGTATCCAGGGGCTCGTCTCCAGATACGGGATTCCCCCCTCGACGGCCCTTCCGGCGGCATTGTCGTGGTCAACCACATAGATTGACGGCCCCTTTTCCATCCGCGAACGGAAAAGAAGCAGCCTCATCACGTCCCTCGTATAGTTGAAATACCTTGTGCCCACATCCTGAATCTCCACAACCACTGCATCCAACCCCGCCAGGTCCTCCTGGGAGAAATCGATATGCGAGGTCTGCGGAGACAGTTCGGCATCCTGCGGGGCGAACACCACGGCCAGGTTGCCCCTCTTGCGGAAGATGTCATACAGATACTCCTCCGTATCCGGATTCCAGCAGTTCGCGGTACAGAGACATCCGACCCGCCCTTCGTTCAACCCCCTGTCCGGCTGGTCGGCTATGGGAGTGGTCCTGAAACTAAACATCTGCCACCTCCCCGGCCAGTTTGACGAGCGAGGATGCCAGCTCCACGGCCTCCGCCGCAGTCGGCGCCTCCGAATATACCCTTATGATGGGCTCCGTATTGGAGCGTCTCAGGTGAACCCATTTCCGTTCCTTCTCGAAATCGACCTTGACACCGTCAACCGTGTTTATTTTCTCCGATGCAAACCTCTCCTTCACGGCCGCAAGTATGGCGTCCACCTTCCCCGCATCCTTGAGTTCTATCCTGTCCTTGGCCATGAAATACTGCGGCAGGGACGCCTTCAACTCGGACACCTTCATCTTTCGGACGGCAAGAGAAGAAAGGAACAGGGCGACCCCCACCATTGCATCACGCCCGTAGTGGGAGGCGGGATAGATGACCCCGCCGTTGCCTTCTCCGCCGATGACGGCCCCGGCACTGTGCATCAGGGACGTCACGTTCACCTCCCCCACTGCCGAAGCGAGATACTTTCCCCCGTGCTTCTCCGTAATGTCGCGAAGCGCCCTCGAACTCGAGAGGTTCGACACCGTCACCGAAGGGCCCTCCGTCCTGCCGAGGATATAATCGGCAACGGCAACAAGGGTGTTCTCCTCGACGAACGGCTCCCCGTTCTCGCAGATGAAGGCAAGTCTGTCGACATCAGGATCGACGCTTATGCCCATATCGGCCCCGTTCTCCACCACGGCGCGGCTGAGGCCCTCCAGATTTTTCGGGAGAGGCTCCGGATTGTGTGCGAACCGACCGTCAACGCTGCCGTTGATTGTAATGCATTTCACTCCGAGTTTTTCGAGAAGCCTCGGCATAATGATTCCTCCGACGGAATTTATCGAATCCAGAACCACCTTGAAACCGGCCGCCCTGACAGCCTGCACGTCAACGGCCTCCAGGGCAAGAACCGAGTCGATATGCTCTTCCGTGAAGTCGTGCTCCGTAATATGTCCCAGGCTCTCCACCGGACTGAAATCGAAAGCTCCGGACTCCGCACACCTCAGGATCTCCCCTCCTTCCTCCGCCGACAGGAACTCCCCGTTCTCGTTCAGCAGCTTCAAGGCATTCCACTGGATGGGATTGTGGGAGGCGGTGATTATGATTCCTCCGTCCGCTCCGGCCATCCTGACGGCAAGTTCCGTGGTCGGAGTACTGGCAAGGCCGCATCTTACCACGTCAACCCCGCACGATATCAGGGTACCGCAGACAAGCTGCTCGACCATCTCGCCCGATATCCTCGCATCCCTGCCGACCACAACCTTGTACCTCTCCCCGAACGGGCTTCCCTTGCGGGTGGCGAGGCACTTGCAGTAAGCATAGGTGAAATTGACTATATCTACGGGCGTAAGGCCCTCTCCGGCCGGGCCGCCTATGGTTCCGCGTATTCCGGAAATGGATTTGATGAGTGTCATATCCACAAATGTACGAAATTTAACTTTAAGATTATTTGCAGGTTTGTATAAAATATCTATCTTTGCAGTCCCGAATGCTGGGTTCGTATAACGGTTAGTACTCAAGATTCTCAATCTTGCAATGGGAGTTC
>JAKSJZ010000061.1 GCA_024401995.1 Bacteroidales bacterium | reverse complement strand
TGGACTGTGGGGTGTGTCTGAGAGGTGTGGTTTGCTGGGGATGCGGCGACCCGGGAGATCTAGACCTGCGGGCCCTCCGGGGCCCTGGTCCCCCGCGGCATATGCGCTCCGGGTACATCATACGGACGAAAATTTGACGCTGTTGCATTTTTCTGGACGAAATATTTATATTTGCGAGCCGGCGTTTTCCGGCAGAACCATATAATTTAATCAACCAAAGTTCAAAATTGTTATGAGAAAACTCTTTTCAATTGTCATTGCTTCGGCAATGTGCTTGGTTGCATCAGCGCAGACGCGTTCAATCACGGGCAACGTGGTTGATCCCGCCGGCGCGCCGAGAATCGGCGCGTCGGTTGTAGAGCTGTCTGTCGCCCCCCCCAATGGGGCTGTCACCGACGTTAACGGCGACTTTGCCCTGACGGTACGTGAGGGCGCAACCATCCGGATTTCATCAATCGGCTATGTTACACGCGACATAGCGGTCGACGGCCAGAGCACGTTCAAGATTGTGCTCAATGACGACAGGGAGCTTCTTGACGAAGTCGTTGTCGTCGGATATGGCGTCCAGAAGAAAGTCAACCTCACCGGTGCCGTGTCAGCGGTCAAGGGAGAGGAGCTTGAGAACAGGCCTATCGCCGACGTCACCCAGGCGTTGCAGGGACTGGTTCCGGGACTTACCGTATCCTCCCCGTCGAGCGGTGTGCCGGGAGCGTCCTCCTCGATTACACTCCGCGGCCAGGGCAACCTGTCCGGCACCGGTACTCCTTACGTGCTGGTTGACGGTGTGGAGATGTCATTGAGCGACGTCAATCCCAATGACGTGGAGAACATCTCCGTCCTGAAGGACGCCGCGGCTTGCGCGATATACGGAGCAAGGGCCGCTTACGGCGTTATCCTCGTTACGACCAAGAGGGGCGAGGAAGGCAAGGCGCGCATCAATTATTCCGGCAACGTGGGCTGGAACTCGCCGACATCCCTTCCCCATATGGTCAACTCCTACGAATTTGCGAAGTACTGGAACGTTGCGGCCGAGAATGCCGGTTCCACCAGACTGTATTCGCCGGAGAAGCTCGAACTCCTCAAGAAGTTCTGCGCCGACCCGACTTCGGTCGATCCCTGGCAGGAGCTGACCCCCGGAGCAAGTATGAACCCGGCCTTTGAGAATTCGGAGAGCGGTATAGGCAACACCGATTACTTCGCCCTTCACTACAAGGACTGGACCTTCAAGCAGAAGCACAACCTCAGCGTCAGCGGAGGCGGCAAGGTCGCCAAATACTATGTCAGCGGCGGCGTATATACGGAGGACGGTATCCTCAGGTATGCCAATATGGGCCACAAGAGGTTCAACGTATCCGCCAGCACGACGGCGCAGGTGACCAAGTGGCTGCAGGCCAAGGTGAACGCGAAGTTCATCCATACGACTACCGACAGCCCGTTCGGTGACGGAGGATTGAGCGAAGGATTCTATCATTCTCTCGCGCGTTTCCGTCCGACTGTCCACTATATCGACCCCAACGGCCATTTCACCGAGCTTTCGATGATACCTTATCTCCAGAGCGGTACCTATACGCAGAATGACCGCAATGTCTTCGACATCACCCTGGGCCTTCAGGCGCAGCCCGTCAAGAACTGGTTCATCAATCTGGACTATACCAACAAGCAGAACTTCTCCGACTACAATGCGACGGCCGTCGCCCCGCAGATTTACGCAGCGGACGGTGTCAGCACGTCGATCGGTGTGAGGGATGAGCTCGGCGTGCCGAAGGACGGCAAGTATACCAAGAGCAACACCCACGGTATGTACCAGACCCTGAATCTGTACACCAACTATTCCTTTACCGCGGCGGAGAAGCACAATATGGTGTTCCTGCTCGGTTTCCAGGAGGAGAGCTACAACTACAACTATACCAAGAACACCGTTATCGGGCCGTATTCCACCAGCAATCCCAACGTGGCGATGGGCTCCGGAGACAAGACAACGGTTGACAGCCGCTACAGCTGGGCCACTATGGGCTTCTTCGGGAGAATCAACTACGACTATGACGGCAGGTATCTCGTGGAGCTTGACGCCCGCTACGACGGTTCTTCCAGGTTCGCGGCAGACCACCGCTGGGGCTTCTTCCCTTCCGCTTCACTTGGATGGAACATCCATAAGGAAGGATTTATGGAGGGAGCGTCGAGAGTGCTTTCCAACCTCAAGCTTCGCGCATCATACGGACTTCTGGGCAACCAGGCCGGTGCGGCGACTTATACCTTTGCCGCAACGATGTCGCAAGGCGGTCTGGGCGGATATATCTTCGCGGACGGGCGTCACAATTACACCAACGCCCCCGGAGTGGTTGACCCCAGCACGACCTGGGAGAAGGTCAACAGCGCCAACATCGGTATAGACTTCGGCTTCTTCAAGAACGCCCTTACCGGATCGTTCGATATCTTCCAGCGCGATACCCGCGATATGCTCGGCCCCGGCCTCGATTTCCCCGATTTCTTCGGAGCGAGCGCTCCTCAGACGAACAACGCCTCGCTGCGCAACCGCGGCTGGGAGTTTGCGATAAACTATCGCGGGCATATAGGCAGGGATGTAAACTTCACTGTAGGCGGAGCCGTTTCGGACGCCACGGCGGTAGTTACGGCGTATGAGAATCCTACGGGGACCAATCCTGCAGGCAACTGGTACACCGGCAAGTCCGTAGGCGAGATTTGGGGATATCGTTCCGCGGGTCTTATCCAGAACCAGGCCGAAGCCGACGCATACAACGCTCTCGACCTTTCATACCTGAGCAGTGTGCCGTGGACTCCCGGTGACGTGAGGGTTGAGGACCTGAACGGGGACGGGGCTGTCAACGGCGGCAGCAATGTTCTCGGAGATATGGGAGATATGGTGATAATAGGCAACACCACACCGCGGTTCAACTACAATTTCAACCTCGGAATCGAGTGGAAGGGCCTGAGCCTTACCGCTATGTTCCAGGGTGTGGGCAAGCGCGACTGGTGGCCGAACGGCGTGTATTTCTGGGGCTGGGGCCCGTATGCGCAGGTGACCGTGTTCAATGAGCACCTCGACTACTGGCGTGAGGACAATCCCAACGCCTATTATCCGAAGCCGTACACGCATACTGCGGGAGGTATCGGCCCTTATCAGAACAAGAACAAGCAGACGACCGACCGTTATCTGCAGGATGCTTCCTACCTGAGGCTCAAGACGCTCACGCTTTCCTACAGCCTTCCCGCCAAGTGGGTGGAGAAGATAGGGTTCCGCGGCATCCAGATTTACTTCACGGGTGAGAACCTCCTGACTTTCACGAAGCTCTCGACGATATTCGATCCGGAGGCCATCTTCTCCTCCAACGGTTACACCGGTGAAGGTGGAAAGAACTATCCTATGAACAGGACGCTTTCCGCCGGTCTTATCCTTAACCTTTAAAAGAGTGTGAATATGAAAACAAGAAATATCTTTATTCTCGCCCTTGCCCTGACTTCATTCACTTCCTGCTTCTCGCTGAACCTTCAGCCCGAGGGAGTGCTCTCGACCACCAACCCTTTCACGAGCGTGGGAGAGATACAGAACTACATAAATCAGTTCTACGAGTCGGGGGTGCGCTCTCAGCAGATGGCTGCCGGCGGCGGTAGCGGCATATGCGATATTGACATCAACAGCGACAACCTTGCGGGCAGGGCGCCCGTAACAAGGATCAACGGCGGATTGTCGAGGAGCAACGCTTCCAAGCTGGGCAACTACAACTACATCAGGAATGTCAATTTCTTCCTGTGCAACAAGGACAACTTCGCTGACAAGAATCAGATTGAGTACAGGCAGCTTGTCGGCGAGGCGTATTACTTCAGGGCCTGGTATTACTACAGGATGTTCATCGACTACGGTCCCGTGGCCATAGTGACCGAACCTCTTGAGCCAGTGGCCGACAAGATGAAAATCGGGCGCAACACCAGGACGGAGGTCGCCGACTTCATCATCTCCGACCTCAAGCTGGCGATAGATAACCTCAAGGAGGCGAACAGCTGCGCCGGTATGAGAATCCACAAGGACGTGGCGAAGACTCTGCTGAGCGAGGTGGCCCTGTTCGAGGGTACCTGGGAGAAGTATCACAAGGCGGCGAACGACGCTTTCTATCAGAAGGATATCACGGACGCCAAAATCAACGAATATCTGACCACGGCGGCCACGTACGCCAAGCAGGTGATGGATCGCGGCGTATGGGCGATATCGACGGCCGGCAAGGACGAGAATGATGCGTACCGCCGGATTTTCGCGACCACCGACCTGGGCTCCAACCCGGAGATTCTCTGGTACAGGAAGTATGACGGCGACAATGTCGGCAACTGCGTTGACAGGTATCTGAATACCGGCGGTGGCGGCATAGGCGTGACGTCTTCGCTTGTGGACGATTATCTGAATATAGATGGGACTCCGTTCGCCGGTGCGGATACGACGCTGTATGCATATGGGGAGGATTTGGGTCCGGACGTACGCGACCCGCGTCTTTCGCAGACCGTCGCCCTTCCCGGCCAGAAGATTCATCCCAACGGCGACACTCTCGTGCTGCCTCCGTTCATCGCCAAGGGCGGCTCGGCTTACGGCGACAATACGACAGGCTATACGCTGCTCAAGCACAATCAGATAGATTTTACCGGCAATGTTGAAGCAGAGAACAAGGGCGCGACTCCTGCCATCCAGTTCAGGTATGCCGACGTCCTGCTGAACTATGCGGAGGCCCTTGCCGAACTTGACGGAGCGACCAATGCCGATGCGATAATCGCCGCGATTCAGCCGCTGCGCGACCGCGTCGGTATGCCCGCTATGGACTTCGACAGGGAGTTCAATGATACGACCAGTTATCCTTTCAGGAACCTCGACAAGTATGTCCAGGCTGTCAGGCGCGAGCGCCGTATCGAGCAGGCGGTCGAGGGCCGCAGGCTCATCGACATACTGCGTTGGGCGGCGGCGGACGTTCTTATCCGCGGCTGGTGGCCTACAGGAGTGGTTTATACCGAGGAGTTCAAGTTGGCATATCCTACTTTCTCCCCCAATCTTTCCGACCCGGAGAAGAGGGTTTATCCTCTTGCCCCGTCTTCGGCCGCATATAACGGCGGGTACGGATTCAGGCTTGACAGGGACTATCTGCTTCCTTTCCAGGATCGTATGATTTCTCTTACGGAAGGTCTTTGGACCCAGAACCCGGGATGGGACTAGCGGTCTGAAAACATATTGCACCTGCTCCGCCCTCTTTTCACGGGGGCGGAGTTTGTGTAGTTTTTCACAAATGGTTATATTTGCTAAAACGTAATCGAGACATGAAACTGAAAGATGCCGGATTTGCCGGCGCATCCATTCTGGCCTCCGTGGCTCCGCTTCTTACGGGCTGCAAGGAGGACAAGTGCCACAAATGTGCGAACCGCAAGCCGCTGAACATCGTTTACATAATGTGTGACGACCATTCGTATCAGACGGTCAGCGCCTATGACAACAGGTTCATCGATACGCCGAACATCGACCGCATAGGGGCCGAGGGCGTAAGGTTCACCAACAGTTTCGTGGCGAACTCGCTCAGCGGTCCTTCGAGGGCCTGCCTGCTGACGGGCAAGCACTCCCACAAGAACGGCTTCACCAACAACGAGCACGGTATTTTCGACGGCTCCCAGCAGACGGTGCAGCAGCTCCTGCGCGATGCGGGCTATACAACCGCGATGGTCGGCAAGTGGCACCTGGTCAGCGAGCCTACGGGCTTCGACTATTGGAACATCTTCACCGGCCAGGGAGATTACTATAATCCTGTATTCGTCGACAACGGCGAGCGCAGGGTGATGCCCGGCTATGCGACGAACGTCACGACGGATATCGCCCTGGAGTGGCTTGAGAACGGCAGGGACAAGTCAAAGCCTTTCTGCCTGTTCCTCCACCACAAGTCACCCCACCGCACCTGGATGCCGGACCTTTGCGACCTTGACCTCTACAATGACGTGGTCTATCCCTTGCCGTCCAACTTCTACGACGACTACGAAAGCCGTGAGGCTGCGGCGCTGCAGGAGATGAGCATCGTAAAGGATATGAACGTAATTTACGACCTCAAGATGGCTGACCCCGAAGGAGAGATCCACACTCCCGGGCAGCCGGGTCTCGAGGGAGCCGGGCGCAGTATGTATCTGCAGCACGGGGACAAGCCGAGGCCGGGCCGTATGACGGCTGAGCAGCAGAAAGTATGGGACGCCCACTATGGACCCATCATAGAAAAGTTCAAGAGGGACAGTCTGGAAGGCGAGGCGTTGGCCGAGTGGAAGTACCAGCGCTATATGCACGACTACTGTCGCGTTATCCACGGCGTTGACCGCAACGTCGGCAGGGTTTATGAGTATCTCGAAAAGCACGGACTTCTTGAGAACACGCTGGTCATCTATACTTCCGACCAGGGATTCTATATGGGGGAGCACGGCTATTTCGACAAGAGGTTCATGTATGAGGAGAGTTTCCGCACGCCGCTTCTGGTGCGTATGCCCGACTGCTGCAAGGGTGCTTTGAGAGGGGAGGACGTCGAGGGCTTCGTGCAGAACATCGATCACGCCCCCACGTTCCTTGAACTGGCCGGAGCCGATGTCCCGGAGGATATCCAGGGCGAAAGCTACCTGGGGCTGCTCCGCGGCGACAGTCGCGGCTGGCGCAAGTCGCTCTACTATCACTTCTACGAGTATCCTGCGGAGCATTGCGTGAGGCGCCATTACGGCGTGAGGACGGAGCGCTATTCGCTTATGCATTTCTACAATGACATTGACGAGTGGGAACTTTTCGACCTGAAGAAGGATCCCGCCCAGATGCACAATATCTACGGGAAGCCCGGTACGGAGAGGGTGACAAGGCGTCTGCTTAGGGAGTTGGAGAGGCTTCAGGTCAAGTATGACGACCCGGTCATCGTGGAGAATGGCAGATAGAGGCTCCACAATCACTCTTGGAGATGCCGGCCGGCTGCTGCGCCCCGCCTCGTTCGGGACGATGGTCAAGCCCGCCGGCAGCGCCTGTAATCTTGGGTGTACGTATTGCTACTATCTGGAGAAGGCCGCCCTTTACGGGGGACGGGAGAGAGTGATGGACGAAGACCTCCTTGAGGCGTACATAAAGCAGTATTTCGAGGCCAACGAATCGGACGAGGTCTCGTTCTGCTGGCACGGCGGCGAGCCCCTTCTGCTGGGGATAGAGTATTTCCGGAAGGCGCTGGCCCTGCAGAAGAAGTATGCGGACGGAAGGCGCGTGCTCAACTCGCTTCAGACCAACGGTACAAAGGTGAATGACGCCTGGTGCCGTTTTTTCCATACCAACGGCTTCCTGGTGGGAATATCCCTCGACGGGCCGCGCGATATCCAGGACCATTTCCGGCGCACTTCCGCCGGAGCGCCGACTTTCGATTCGGTGATGGCGGCGATATCGCTTTTCAAGCGGTACGGGGTGGAATTCAACACGCTCAGCGTGGTGAACAGCCTCTGCGAGGGCAGGGGTGCGGAGATTTACCGGTTCTTCCGCGACGAGGTGGGTTCGCACTATATGCAGTTCCTGCCGGCAGCGAACCGCGACCTGCCCTGGGCAGTATCGGGCAAGGGGTACGGGCAGTTCCTCAACGACGTTTTCGACGAGTGGATAAAGAGGGATGTCGGGCAGTATTATGTCCATATGTTCGACGCGACGCTTTCCCGCTGGTGCGGCCTCGCGCCCGGCGTCTGCACCATCAATGAGGTGTGCAGCGATTCGCTGACGGTGGAGCATAACGGCGACGTCTATCCCTGCGACCACTTCGTCTCACCGCAGACCCTTCTGGGCAACATAAGGGAGAAGAGCCTCAAGGAGATTTTCGATTCCAAGCCCAGAATCGACTTCTCCATAGCCAAGAGGGATTCGCTGCCGCGGGAGTGCCGCCGGTGCGAATGGCTGTTCACCTGCTTCGGGGAGTGCCCGGAGCATCGCGTGGACGGGAAAAACGTGCTTTGCGAGGGGTTGAAGGCTTATTTCAGCCACGTGGCCCGGGCGATGGACCGTATGCGCGACCTTCTTGCCGAGGGCAAGGCTCCCGCTCTGATTATGAACGAAACAACAGACAGGATATGAGAAGATTTACAGCAATGCTTGCGGCTCTGCCGCTGCTTTCCTCCGCCTTTGCGGCGGGCACATCCCCCTACTATAGGGATCTTTCGGTCACAAGCGTGGGCAAGTTGGCCCCGAGAGCTTCCTTTATGACCTATCGGGACAGGGCTTCGGCCGCGACTCTCGACTTTGCTTCGAGCGAATACTACAGTTTGCTCAACGGAGTCTGGGACTTCAGGTATGAGGAGGGGGATATGGTGAAGGAGGGGACAATCAACGTTCCGGGCAACTGGGAGGTGCAGGGGTACGGCACTGCGATATATGTCAACCAGCCCTATGA
>JAKSJZ010000060.1 GCA_024401995.1 Bacteroidales bacterium | reverse complement strand
AAGGAATCTTCTCGAAAAGAATCCTGCTGTGCATCGCTGCACTTTCGTTGATGAGGTTGTTGACCGAAAGGGAGGTCAGAAGCCAGCTGCGGATGCCCTCGGTGTCATTGCTGTCCTCTGTTATATAGTATCCGAGAGATTTGTCGAACCTTATTTCTATGCCGAAAATGTCGCTGATAGCCTCGCGGTGATTGAAGAATGTACGTTCCGGGAGATAGCTGCCGTCTTCATTGATGGCAGCCTTCTGCCAGAGGTCGCTGATGTCACTGAAAGTGATGTAGCCGTGGCTGCGGATTGTGTCGATGAGCCAGACGTACCGATTGAAATAATTCTTTGCCATTGTCCTTTTGATTTACGATGCAAAAATAAATGGTGTCATTGCCAAAATGCGGCAATAGACAAAATTAATGAAAATTTTATTCGCTGCCCAATTTTGGCAAACACAAGGATTTATTTTGCAGTGTGAAAGAAAGGGAAAGTTTTATGAAACGGGAAAATTACAAGAGATACGGTTTCGGCGGTCCGAAGAAAATCGTTGATCCGAAATGGGTCAAGGATTTGCCAAAGGATGATGGCCAGTGGACAATGGAGCAGGAAGAAGCTTATTTCAAATACTGCGCAATTTACGGACGTCGGGGATATTCCGAGGAAGAGTGGGATAAGATTCACGAGGAACGGAGAAGACAAAAAAGAGAGTCGTTCGCCGACTTGGCCGACAGCTTGTCTGACTATAACGGCATAGATATCTTGAGAGTATTGCAGAAACAGTTGGAGTGGCAGGCAGAATACTTCGAGAACTTCTCTCACATTGCGAACGGGCCTTATTACGCCTCGATAATGCGCTTGTGCTGCCGCTTGATTGATATCGTGTACTGGGGTGGAATGACCGGAGAATACAAATTGCGGTTGGGCAAGTATGTCAATTTGCGCAACGCTGCACGATTCGAGTCAGTGCCGGATTGGAATCTTTCATATCTGGGTGGCAGGAAGCAGGAAATTCGCTATAAGAAGGCTTACTGCTTGCTGTTCAAGATTTTGTTCAATAACGTAATGAGATGGTGGGATTAAATCAGTAAAAGACATATGGTACGTGGAAAGACTTGGTTCAGGTGCTCCTGCTGCGGGCACGTGTTTGAGGCCTGGGACATAGAGGACAACGCTACGGTGTTCTCTATGCCTATGACCTGCCCTAAGTGCGGGGGCAAGGGGTATGCAATAGGACCCCAGGGCTTATTGAGAAGGATTGTAGATAAAATCTTCGCTATGCTAAAGAATTGAGGGCCGTCCAACAATAGAATATGGGCTCGAATTTTCTTCTCAGCATAAGCGCATAGGATTGATTTTGTTTCGCAAAGTTAGCAAAAAACCACTTATTCCAAAATTAAGCGCGTATAAATATCCACTTATTCCGAATATCTGATAGGGATAACAACCACTTATTCTTCCCGGATGCAGCGGCCGGTTGGTTGGCGTGATTCGACCGCCGTCAGGTCATTTCTCCGGCTTTATATCCCGTTTCAGGGACAGTATCCGGCGCACGCTGGCGTCGATGCGTGATTCGTCGATGACGCCGGTCTTGACGGCCGTGATGACCGCCTCGACGGCCCGAACATAGTCAACCGGCATCAGGATTATGTCGGCGCCCGCCTTCACGGCCTCGACGGCAGCTTCTCCCGAAGAGTACTCCTTGACGATCGAACCCATTTCCATTGCATCGGTGATTATGATTCCCTCGAATCCGAGTTCCCCGCGCAACTTCTCCTGAAGGATGGTGGCCGAGAGTGAGGAGGGAGTCTTTGAACCTGTTACTTCCGGAGCTGCAATATGCGCGGCCATCACCATCCCGGCTCCCGCCGCTATTCCGGTCCTGAACGTGGACATCTCGCAGGCGCTCATCTCTTCCCAGGTCTTTGACGTGGCCGCATATCCGGTATGGGTGTCATCTTTGGTGTCGCCGTGGCCGGGAAAGTGCTTGAGGCAGCCGATGACTCCTGCGTCCCGCAGCCCCATCAGGTAGTTCACGACCATCACGGCGGCCGTGCGGGGGTTGTCGCTGAAAGCCCTTGCGCCGATGACCACGTTCTCCGGATTGGTGTTCACGTCGGCGACAGGCGCAAAGTCGACGTCGAAGCCGTATTTGCTGACGTATGTCCCTATATAGCGCGCGGCATTGTAAACCTTATGGCTTTCGCCACCGGCGGCCAGCGCCTCCATACTTTTGAACCTGTGCAGGTGAAAACTGCCGGTGTTGGCTATGCGCGCCACGCGGCCTCCCTCCTCGTCGATGCAGAGCAGCGGGCGGGGGTGCAGATTGTGCAGGCTTGCCGTGAACCCCGCGAGCTGGTCGGGGGAGACGATGTTCTTGTCGAACAGGCAGAACCCTCCGGCAGGGTACTTCGCGAAGAAGTCGGCCATGCTGTCGCAGAATTCCGTGACGTCCAGGCTCAAGGGGTTCTCCGGGCATAAGAGCGATTCGGGCCTGATGATGAACATCTGGCACACTTTCTCCCGTAGAGTCATCTCCTCCGGGTCCTGTATCTCCGGGGTAGTGGAGAACGAATATGTACCGGGCGTGAGTTCGCTGACGATATCATTCAGGTGAAGTTCGACGCAAATTGGTTCGGGTATGGTCAGGGTGAGTTTCCTCCCGGCATACCGTATGTGAACAGGAATGCCGGCGGTATAGACATCGAACTCCGCTTCCTCCAGGTCTCCGAATCGGGGCTCCATCCTTAATTTACGTCCACCCGGTTCCAGAGGGTATGCTCCGGCGATTCCCTGCGTCAGGGCAACCAGCGGATATATGGCGCAATGGCTCCATTGCGAGCCCTCGTCGGGGTTGGCAGTCCAGAATTCCTGCAGGGTGTTGTTGTCCCGGATGGACCTCATCGCTCCCCATCTGGTACGCAGGTCGGACAGTACAACGTCCATCCTGTGATGCTTTGCAAGCGCCCAGAGAGGCCATACGGCATTGCAGGGGTAGCATTGGCCCAGTTCTTCAGGCCTGGAGACGAGAATGTCCAGCGCCCCGGCATTCTTCCCGTCCGGGCACAGGTCATATATCAGGGCCAGGGAAAGGGATCTGTCGTCATAGCGGGGCCCTCCCTCCTCCTTCTCCCAGGGCAGATTGGTAACGTAAACCCCGCGGGAGGAGTCCCAGAAAGCATCCCTGCATCCGGCAAGTATGCGCCTGCCGTATTCTTCGACTTCTGCGGCCGAAACCGTGTCTCCCATCGCCCTGCACAGGGGGCCGAGGGCGTCGGAGCACATCGCGGCGATATACAGGTTCAGCGGCAGCTGCTTGTGGCGGTCCTTCTTGTAGGCCAGGTGGTCGATATAGACGGAGCAGAGTCCGAGCCCCTCCGCGGGAACAAGCCCGCTTGACGGGTCTGTCAGTCCTTTGAGGTAGCCGAAGAATTTCAGCAGACGCGGGTAAACTTCCTCCAGCCCGGAAAGGTCCCCGGTGTACATATGGTAATGCCGGCAGTCGAAGCAGAAACCTATGCCGTGATCGAGAATAGGCCCCCAGCCGCTCAGCCCCATCTGTCGTTCGATGATGCGCGCCAATCTGTCCCAGGCGGGCCAGCTGTCCATAAAATAGCCTTCGATCGAACTTCCCTGGCTGAAAGTGTTGACGAACCGGAAAGGAAGCGCGGAATCCCCGAAAGTCTGGAAAACCGGATGCATCTGGTGGCTGCCGTCTCCGCTGTACTGCTGGCGCTCTCGTGCCATTCCGTCCACGAGCGTCTCCTGCGCACAGTTGTTCACGGTGTTCAGGGCGGCCTCCATCACTTTCTGTATCACGGGGTCGGATACCATTATCCGCGGCTCGCTCCTCCAGGGATATACACGCCTGCGCATACCGACGGAAGATACCGTCACCGGCCTGTTGAAATTGCGGATGTGCAGTTGCACCCACCGGAAACTTTCGAAATCGAATGTCTCGAAACGGTTAATCCCCTCCCTGCATACGAAACGCGTCCAGGAGTTGAAATGGGAATTCATCAGTGCGGGGCCGCCCGGTTCGTGCGCTTCGTGTACGAGCATCTCCACGACCGTCCCTTCGGGGGCGTCTATCGTGAAATACGGCCAACCGACTCCCTGTTCCCCGAAGGAGAAGGTCAGGACTGCGGCCTTGCCGCCATCGGGGCTGACCGTCCAGGCCCCGCCAGCGAGGGCTTTTGCGGACGGATGCCTGACCGCTTCATAGCAATCTGATGCAAGCAAGTCGAAATAATCCTCGGCAGGTCTTTTCCATTCCAGCCATAAGGATTCTTCCAGGGCGGCGGCCGGAATCCGGTACTCCTTCATCTGCGGGATGCTTCTGCGCCGTATCCGCTGATTGTCTCCGATGGGGGAGGAGCCCCAGAGGTAATCCTTGTGGGAGGTGCATACCGATGGCTTGTCGCCCCGTTCGCCTATGACTTCGGCCTTGACCCAATCCTCATCCTGAACAAACCCGGGACTGTCCCATCCGTAAGGGTACAGCCTTGCATCGAAGGACTCCTGCAGGGAGCGCAGAAAAGCGCGCTTGTACTGGCCCGGAGACCAGCTTCTGCACAGGTGGCAACTCCAGGAGGTATCGCTCGGAATCTTTTTCCCGTCTATGTCCAGGTTGAATATCAGCCCCGGCTTGCCGAACGGAACCGTGCCGTCGCCGGTACCGAAGTAACACACTTCGATGGCTATCACATTGTCTCCGGCGGTCAGATATCCGGTGATGTCCACTGGGTCGGCCTCCTGCCATCTGGGGTCGCAGGGAGCCGGGCCGAACTGTACGCGGCTGCCGTTGACATACAGTTTGTACCGGCTGTCGGCAAGTATCCATCCCTTCGCCTCAACGGGGGCGGACTCTAGGGAGAACTCCTTGCGGAACTGCACGAAAGTGTTCTGCAGGGTTCTTCCGCAGGGATACCATAACCACTTTGCGGGGCTCAGGTTCAGGGGAGAATTGCGCGGGTCCGTCCCGGCGGCGGTCAGGCAGCATAAGACGGAAAGCAGCAGCAAAAGTCGTTTCATCCGATGACTGGTTTTATGGCAGATGTCAGAACCTGAACGTGAAGCCGGCGGAGATGGAACGTATATAGGTGTCCTTGTACAGGTGTTGGACCAGATTCGAGGCGCTGTCCGTCTCAATCTGCGGATTCTCTATGTCGAACACGTCATAGAGCCTGCAGTAAACGCTCCAGCGCTCGCCGAACTTTTTTTCCACGCAGACACTTCCCAGCAGGCAGTCTCCTATCGTGAGATTCTCCTGATAGATGCGGCTGTTGTACACGATTGACGAACTTATCCTCCAGTCGTCCGGGAGCTGGACTATGGGTATGACACTCAGGTTGTAGTGGAGGTTGTACTTCTGCGATTCGCTCCACAGACAGTCACGCAGGTAGGCGTTGCCCAGAAAGGACAGCGACAGGATGCTGTTCTTGTATGTCAGCAGCAGTTTGGACGTGAAAGTGTTGCTCAGACCGGAGTTCACATAGGTCTCGGTCAGGAGTCCGGTGGTCTGATTTTCAAGGTATTTCTTTTCGAACAGGCCGTCGCCGCGATCATATCCTATGCCGATGTTGCCGACGATGGAATGCTCCTTTTTCCTCCACTCGTAGATGTAATCGAGACCGACAGAGGTGATGTGGGCGTTTTTCAGGTCGGGGTTGGGCTTCCCGAGACTCGACTCCGGGTAGAGCATATTCTCGGACGGGGTCAGCGCTTCGCGCCCCGCTATGAACCTCAGCGCGTGATTGCCGGCTATCTGCCAGACGAGGTTGACTTTGCCCGTGACGTCGTTGGAGGTCTGCCTGAACGTGCCGTAACCCTCGCGCGGAACCGTCCTGAAGTCTCTCTGATAGCGGACGCCTCCGTATATCTTCAGCGGCCCCTTCGCGTACTGCAACTCAAAGTAAGGGGAGGTATGGAGGGTATTCGCCGTCCCGGTGGGCACCGGCGTGTAGGCGCCGTTGAAATTCACACCGACCTTCAGCTTCAGCGTATTGCCCAGAGCCGGAATTATCTGCCCCTCGTATTTGACTGTAGTCTTGAAATTCGACGGTCTCGCCGTCCCGAGAAAGTCACCGTTCCGATAACTTTTTGTAGGGGTGAAATAATAACTGCCCTCCACCACGAATTTCCCGCGGTCATCGGTAAGGAAATGGGTGTAGTCTGCCATAGCGGTGAGCGATACGGTGTTGTTCGTGGTGCTGCTTGTGCCGGACAGGGGAATATGATGGACGTATCCTTCGCCCTGGGCCTGTCCCTGCTCGATAATGTAATAGTCGTTGTTCTGGCTGCGGTCAGCCCTGTCCTTTTCGCAGGTCTCCCACAGCCAGGTGCGGATCTTGTCGCGGTCGCTTGCCATATACTGGATGAAGACTTTGCCGGTCTGCATCAGGTATGTCTCCCTTGTGGTGTCGTGCGCTTCCATCCAGAAATTGTCCGCGGAGGTCTCCGAGTGTTCGCGTATGGTGGGACCGTAGTATTCCAGTTGGAAATTGGTGCGGACCTCCAGGGCTTTTTTCTTGTAGTTCACGGTCACTCCCGTCATTGCGTCGGGATCAGATGACAGCGAGAGGGACACGTCTCCGCCGACACCCTCGGCAAGAGCCCGCGGGATGATGTTGATGGTCCCCGAGAAGCCCTCGTTCTGCTGGGTGACGTCCGACTTCAGGGTGATTTCTATTTTTTGAACTTCCCGGAGCTTCGTGTGCTCCAGCACAACGTCACGGCTCGAACCCACCGACTTGTCATCGATTTGGATGTCATAGTTGGCGAAACTTATGTACTCGCTGCGGTCCAGCAGGTCCGGAATCATCGACAACGCATCTTCTATGCGGCTGTCCCCGGGAAAGCCGAGTTCGTCGACATTGATGACAATCATATCGGGGAGGAATTCGATGCCGTATCTGCCTTGTGCCGATATTGTGAGGCAGGCAAGCAGAGAGGCGACCGAAAGTGCGATTCTTTTCATATTACCATATAATCCAGACCTCAAAAATAACAAAAATTGGGTATATTTGCCCCTTGTCAAGGGAGGCAGAATATGTATTCGTTCATTTTGGGCATAGTTGCGCTGGTTCTGGGATATGTCCTCTACGGTCGTCTGACCGAGAGGATTTTCGGGATTCAGCCCGACAGGAAGACGCCCGCCATTACAAAGGCGGACGGTGTTGATTATGTCCCCCTTTCCGGGTGGAGGGCCTATATGATTCAGTTCTTGAACATTGCGGGGACGGGCCCCATTTTCGGAGCCGTAATGGGTGCGCAGTTCGGCCCTTCGAGCTACCTGTGGATAGTTCTCGGCTCCATCTTCGCCGGTGGAGTGCACGATTATCTTTGCGGGATGCTGTCGGTGCGTCACGGCGGTGCCGGCGTGCCTGACATAGTGACCGAGTATCTCGGACGCAGGGCCCGCGTCGTGATGATGATTTTCTCAATGACCCTGCTCCTGCTGGTGGGGACCGTGTTCGTGTACACCCCGGCTCTGTTGCTGGGCGATCTGGCGCCGATTATGCCTACGGAGAAGTCATCCGTGATGATCTGGGTGGCGATAGTCTTCGCCTACTATGTGGTGGCGACCCTTCTGCCGGTTGACAAGCTGATAGGCCGGGTTTACCCGCTTTTCGCGGCGGCGCTGATCTTTATGGCCGTCGCGATGTGCGTATGCCTTTTCGTCAAGTGGCCGTCCATCCCGGAGGTATGGGACGGTGTGGGCAACCTCAGCGCTCAGGCCGGTATAGGCGCCCAGCCCCTGTTCCCGTGTCTGTTCATCACAATAGCCTGCGGGGCCATCAGCGGCTTCCATTCCACCCAATCCCCGATTATTGCAAGGTGCATCACCAACGAGAGGCAGGGAAGGCCGATATTTTACGGGGCGATGATTACGGAAGGCATTGTGGCCCTTGTCTGGGCAGCCGTGTCGTCATACTTCTTCTTTGACGGCGGCAAGGAGGCGATAGGGGCTGTGTCGTCGCAGGCTCCGGCCGTTGTGAATGCGACCTCAAGGGCCTGGCTGGGAGGTCTGGGTGGTGTGCTCGCGATTCTGGGAGTGGTGCTCGCGCCCATAACGAGCGGTGATACGGCGTTCAGGAGCGCCAGGCTCATAATAGCGGATTTTGTCCACCTCGAACAGAGGAGCCGGGCCAACAGACTTTACATCGCCGTCCCCATCTTTGCCGCGGCGGCCCTGCTGGTATGGTACAATATAGCCGATGACAACGGGTTCAACGTTATCTGGAGGTATTTCGGCTGGGCCAACCAGACGCTGGCGGCTCTGGTGCTCTGGACGGCGACGACATATTTCTCCAAGACCCGCAAGGGGGTGCAGTACCTGCTGACGCTTATCCCGGCGTGCTTCCTCACCTCCGTCTGCGTGACCTATATCTGTGTCAGCAAGATAGGCTTCAACCTTCCCGAATCCGCCATCCTCTGGCTCGGCGGCGTCTCCGCAGTCCTGCCGTTTGTTCTCTTCTTCGTGCTCCGGGCGCGTCGCCGGAGGTAATACGTGCCGAAGGGGCGTCAGCTCCTGAGTTCCCCCCCCCCCCCCCCCCCCCCCCCCCCCCCCCCCCCACCCCCCCCCCCCCCCCC
>JAKSJZ010000006.1 GCA_024401995.1 Bacteroidales bacterium | reverse complement strand
ACGACCTCAACGGAGTGGAGCGCCCCGTGCGCTTTCCGGTCAAGTCGCTGGGTGACGGCGCCGCGGAGATTGTCCACTCGCTGGCGAAGTGGAAGCGGGTCAAGCTGGCGCAGATGGGTATCCCTGCCGGGCGCGGCATATATACCGATATGAACGCCATACGCCCCGATGAAGACCTGGACAACATCCACTCCATCTACGTCGACCAATGGGCCTGGGAGAGGGTGATAACGCAGGAGGAGCGCAACGCAGGATTCCTGAAAAAGACCGTAAGGCGCATCTATGAGGCGATAAAGGTCAGCGAGAACAAGCTTTTCGTCGATTTTCCGCAGTTGGGGCCGGTCCTTCCCGAGGAAATACATTTCACGAGCGCCGAGGAACTTCTGCAACGCTATCCCGGCAAGACGCCTAAAGAACGCGAGGATGCGGTATGCGGCGAATACGGGGCGGTCTTCATTATGGGCATCGGCGGCAGGCTGAGTGACGGAAGCAGGCACGACGGGCGCGCGGCGGACTATGACGACTGGAGCCTCAACGGTGATATCCTGCTATGGAATCCCCTGCTCGGTCGTGCGTTCGAGGTATCCAGTATGGGCATCCGGGTAGATGCCCCGACCCTGCTCAAACAGCTGGAGGAAAGCGGCCAGCTACATAAACGAAATCTATACTACCACAAGGAGCTTCTGGAAGGGCGGCTGCCTCTTACAATCGGAGGCGGCATAGGCCAGTCGCGTCTGTGCATGTTCCTGTTGAGGAAGGCCCACATCGGCGAGATTCAGTCGGCCGTCTGGCCGGAGGATATGCGGGAGGAATGCTCGCGCGCGGGAATCACCCTGCTGTAACCACGACTGGAATCACCTCTGCGACACGTACTTGTGCAGGGTGCTGCGCACAGCGCCGGGGCCGGCATACAGTTCCCTGACATAGCCCTCCGTGCGCTCGCCCAGACCGGCTTCATAAAGGTCGAGCCCGAACACATCCTTACGGCTGAAAAGCTTTCTCAAACAACTCCAGTCCTGATCCGGCCTGCCGAGTTCGAGCGGAGAGACAATTGCCTGAAGTTCCTCCAGCAGAGGATCCGGAGAAGGGTCGAACCTGTCCCCCTTGTCATCGACGCCCTTCAGGTAGCGGGCATAGGCGGCGAACACCAGCGGTATCAGCACCAGATTGTCCGTGTCAAGCCCGCGCTCGAGGTACTTCCTGACAGTCCCCCCGAAACGGATGGGCAGCTTCTGACTGGTGTCGACGGCTATGCGCTGGGGCGCGTCGGGCATAAACGGATTGGGAAGACGCTTGTTGATGACCGTGCCTATGAACTCGTACGGATTCAGGATACCGGGATCGGTGACCACCGGCATTGCCTCCATATAGCCCAGCTTCTGGACCAGCTGGCGGATATCCCCGTCCGCCATCTCGGCGGAGATGAGATTGTAGCCGAGCAGACATCCGAAAAGCGCCATCGAGGTGTGGAGAGGGTTCAGGCAGGTCATAACCTTCATCGTCTCGACCTTGTCCACCGTCTCGCGTGTGGTGAAAAGGGTTCCGCACAGGTCAAGGGGCGGGCGTCCGTTGGTATAGTTGTCCTCGACAACCAGGTACTGCACCTCCTCGGCGTTGACGAACGGAGCTATGAAGGCGTGCTTCCTGGTCTCGATGAAGCCGCAGTCGACGAATCCGTCAGCATCGAGCAGCTCCTTCACTTTCACGTGGGGACGCGGAGTAATCTTGTCTATCATCGACCAGGGGAAAGTCACCTTCCTCCCATCTTCAAGGTAGTTGACGAAGCCTTCCTCCGCAAGGCCCTCCTTCACCCATTTCGAGGCAAAGGAAAGAACCGCGTCCCTGATTCTGTCACCGTTGTGGGAACAGTTGTCCATACTCTGGACCGTAAGGGGCAGTTCCCCGGCCCGGTAGCGCTCAAGGAGCAGGGCGGTTACCTTGCCCATCGCGGATTCTGGACGCAACCCCCTCTCCAGATCCTCGGGAGGAACCACATAGCCCTTCTCGGTGATGGTAAAGGATATCATCTGAAGCGACGGATTACGGAATATCTCCACCATACGTCCCCAGTCCTCAAACTGGAAATCGGCCTTGAGAGCCTCCGTAACGGATGCTATGACCTTCTTCTCCACGGCCCCCGAAGCCTTGAGGCTTACCAGGAGAGTGAGGTTGTCATAAGGGAAAAACACCTTCTCCAGAACCTCGTAGTCGTGAATGCCCGCAACTATGAGTCCGCGGTCATACTTGCCCTCATTCAGCAGGTCGTTGAGCATTGCGGCCAGAAAGGCGCGGAAGATGTTGCCGCCGCCGAAATGGACCCAGGTGGGCTGGTCGTGAGTCTTCCGTGCCACGGCTTCGACGTCGAATTTCGGAAGCTGATAGCCCTTCGCCTCCCATTCGGCCGGATTGAAGCCGGGCGACTTGATGTCCTTGAGTTTCATCCTGAAAAGTTTTTTTGTGTTCTACGCGATATATGTTCCCGCTACGGTCTCGCCGCCGTGTCCCGTCCAGTTGGTGTGGAAGAACTCGCCGCGCGGCCTGTCGGTACGCTCATAGGTATGGGCTCCGAAGAAATCCCGTTGCGCCTGCAGAAGATTGGCCGGCAGCCGTTCGGAACGGTAGCCGTCGTAGTACTCCAGCCCGGCAGTCATACAGGGGGCCGGCACTCCGTTCTGCATTGCCGTGCAGAGGACATTCCGCCAGCCCTGCTGGGCATCGGCCATCTTCGCGCTGAAATAGGGGTCGAGAAGGATATTGGCGATGTCGGGGTTCTTGTCGAACGCATCCTTGATTTTGCCGAGGAATACGCTGCGGATGATGCAGCCGCCTCTCCACATAAGGGCTATGCCGCCATAATTCAGGTTCCAGCCATACTCCGCGGCCGCGGCGCGCATCAGAGCATACCCCTGCGCATATGAAACAACCTTGGCCGCAAACAGGGCCTTGCGCAGGTCTTCCAGGAAAGCCTTGCGGTCTCCGGTGAACCTGCGGGGTTCCGGCCCCTCGAGAATACGCGAAGCCGCCACACGCTCCTCCTTCTGGGCAGACAGGCAGCGTGCAAACACGGATTCCCCGATAAGGGTCAGGGGCACTCCCTGGTCGAGGGCGGAAACCGCCGTCCACTTGCCGGTCCCCTTCTGCCCGGCCGTATCGAGGATATAGTCGAGCACATATCTTCCGTCCTCGTCCTTCTTTGCCAGGATGTCACGGGTAATCTCCACGAGGTAGCTGTCAAGGTCGCCCCTGTTCCACTCCGCGAATGTCGCGTGCATCTCTTCGTTGGTCATACCCAATATGTCCTTCATTATCTGGTAACACTCGCAGATGAGCTGGATGTCTCCGTACTCTATGCCGTTGTGGACCATCTTCACGAAATGACCGGCTCCTCCCTCGCCGACCCAGTCGCAGCAGGGGCTGCCGTCCTCCACCCTGGCACATATGCTCTGGAAAATGGGCTTGACGCAGGGCCAGGCGGCCGGCGAACCTCCGGGCATCATCGAGGGGCCCTTCAGCGCCCCCTCTTCGCCCCCGGAAACCCCCGTCCCGACATACAGGAGGCCCTTGCTCTCGACATAGGCCGTCCTGCGCGCAGTATCGGGAAAATGGGTGTTGCCTCCGTCAATTATTATGTCACCCTTTGAAAGCAGGGGAATGAGCCTGTCGATGAAATCATCCACGGCCTGTCCCGCCTTGACCATAAGAAACACCCTCCTGGGCGTCTTGAGCGACTCCACAAGCTCTTCGAGCGAATGCGCTCCGTAAACGTTCCTGCCCTTGCCGCGTCCGGAGATGAACTTGTCCACCTTCTCGACCGTGCGGTTGAACACGCTTACCCTGAAACCCTTGCTTTCCATATTCAGGACCAGATTCTCGCCCATTACGGCAAGTCCTACAAGTCCGATGTCAGATTTTTCCATATCGTGCAGTTTTTAGAAGTGTCGTTTACCTGAACCGGTCGGGATGGGCCCAAAGGCCAAGCACCGGATTGCTTATATAGTATATTTCCTCCCCGTCAACCACGTTCCACCCGTCCCTGAGCCGGTCCGGGGAATACTTCGCCGCCATACGGTCATAGCTGCAATAACCATAGCCCACACCCTCGATTTCCTCACGCGTCAGGCCGCCGCACGGGCAGCAGGTAATCGCAAACCGCCCCTCCGATGAGCCGTGAATAAGGTGTGCGGGAGCGCTCAGATTCTCCTGCAGGGCCTTGTCGGCCGCCGTACAGTCGAGGATTTGGCGCGTCCCCCTGTAGCCGTACCTGCGTATCAGTGCGTCTATGGCCGCATCCTCCCCGAACTCCCGGAGGCCCGGAGCCAGAATTATCAGTTCCCCGCCGTCGGCTATCGCCATACGGGTACGGTAAACGGCCTTGTTGCCCAGCCACGTACTCTTGAACTCCTCAGGATCGAGATACACGACGCACTTGCGTATCTGCCTGTCCACCATAGTGAAATTTGTCTCCAGCGAAAGAGCCGCCGCCTTGTGGAAACATTCGGGGCCGTCACCTATGAAAAGTCCCCTGGTGACCATCTCCCCGTCCTGCCTGTCACGCACCGTAAGCACGTAAACGATGGGGAGATGCGCGGCAAAATTGGTATCGGCATATCCGAATACGCTGCGCACGGGCGACTCCGCCCTGCCCATTATCCTCTCCATACCGTAACACGCCCCGAGGAAGTGGCTCTTGTTGATGAAATCGGAGCCGCCGACGCCCACAAATATGTTCTTGTTGTAGTTCGACATCCCTATCACCTCGTGGGGGACCACCTGGCCTATGGACAATATGAGGTCGAAGGACGGGTCGAGCAGAAGCCCGTTGACCTGCACTTCGAGCGGGAAATCGAGCATACCTTCCGAGACCTTACTGACATATTCGCCGGGGACGGTCCCTATGGTCTTCACTCCGTTGCGCCAGTCGTGTACCCGGAACTTGCCCGCCGGCACGCTGCCGAACATGGCCTTAATCT
The DNA here is from genome assembly GCA_024401995.1 of Bacteroidales bacterium. Taxonomy (GTDB): domain Bacteria; phylum Bacteroidota; class Bacteroidia; order Bacteroidales; family UBA932; genus Cryptobacteroides. The sequence continues at coordinate 40,943 of JAKSJZ010000006.1, read as the reverse complement.
GGCCGGCAGTCATCGGGGAATGTGTACCCAGGGCCGGAAGGACGTCGGTCAGGGCATCGCCGTAATAGTCATTCGCCATCTCCGTAATCCGGCCGGCAAAAGAATTGATCCGGGTGAAATCCGGAGGAATCGCAAGCACCCTTCTTCTCCGGCCCATACCCTTGAAAACCGAAAAGAGGGCCTCCCTCACCTCATCGGGAGTGATTACATCGGTCCTGGAGCCTCTGGCAAAATAGAGCATATACCTATCTCATTACACGGGCATTGCCCTCCCATACGCTCCAGACCTGCTCTTCGTCGGCAGGCTGCGCGTAATCTGTGAGGAAGGTCGTCGCAAGTGCGCCCGAAGCCCAGCCGAACCGTATCCACTTCTCCGGCGCCCATCCCTTCAGTATCGAATAGAGAAGGCCGCCCACGAAACCGTCGCCACCGCCTATGCGGTCCAGGACGTGTATCCTGCGGGGTTCCACCACCTGCCACTTGTCTCCGGCAAGCATAACGGCGCCCCAATCGTGGCTGTTGGCGTCATTGACCTGACGCAGCGTGGTGGCGAACACTCCCGCATTGGGGAACGCCCTCTTCACACGTCCGATCATCTCCTTGAACCCGTCAATCCGGGAGGCGACGTCCCTGCCTCCCGCTTCGGGACCTTCGATACCCAGACAAAGCTGGAAATCCTCCTCATTGCCGACAATTATGTCGGAGAGGCTGCATATCTCATAAAATACCGCACGCAGCTCCTCTTCACGCCCCTTCCAGAAAGACGCGCGATAATTCAAATCGAAACTTATGCGGGTGCCGTACTTCTTCGCTGCGCGCACAATCTCAAGACAGAACCTGCCGGTCTCGGGGCTGAGAGCCCCTATCAGTCCGCTCAAGTGCACGATCTGCACCCCTTCCCTCCCGAAAATGCGGTCAAGGTCGAAGTCCTTTGCGTCCAGCGTGCGTCCGACCTCCCCCGCACGGTCATTCCATACACGGGGGCCGCGGGAACCGTATCCGCTGTCGGCAACGTTTATCTGATGGCGATACCCCCAGGGACCTCCCTGCGGCACGTCGGGGCCCTCGAAATCCATCCCGCGCGAGCGCAGGTCGGACTTTATGAAGGCGGAGAAAGGACTCCCCGCGACGAAGGCCGAAAGCACTTTCACGGGCAACCCCAGATATGAGGCGACACTTGCCACGTTTGTCTCGGCGCTGGTGGCCTGAAGGCGGAACAGATTGCTGCTCTGAACCGGCTGGCCGCTGTCGGGCGCAATGCGAAGCCCCATGCTGGTGGGGACGAGAAGGGCATATCTGCAGCCCTGCTTAAGACTGATATCCATATCAGAAACCGAAATAATCCTTTGCGTTGTTGTATGAAATGTCCCGCACCATACGGTGTACGGTCCCGATTTCGTCCGCCGGTATCCTGCCCTGCTCCACATCCTTTCCCAGAACGTCGCACAATATGCGGCGGAAATATTCGTGGCGCGGATAACTTATGAAACTGCGGGAGTCGGTGAGCATACCGACGAAACGGCTCAGAAGCCCCAGCATCGAGAGCGAATCCAGCTGGCGGCGCATACCCACCTCCTGGTCGAGGAACCACCAGCCGGAGCCGAACTGCATCTTGCCCGGCACCGTACCGTCATTGAAGTTGTATGCCATAGTCATCATCACCGCATTGTCCTTGGGATTGAGGCAGTACAGGATGGTCTTCGCCAGCTTCTCCTCCGAAGCGAGCCTGTCGAAGAAACGGTTGCCGTCTTCAGCCAGCGCACAGTCGAGGACCGAATCACATCCGGCATCGGGTCCCACCAGGTCGAACATACGGGTATTGTTGTTGCGGATGACACCGACGTGGTATTGCTGCACCCATCCGGACTCCGCATCCATTACCGCCTGGTCGTGCAGGAATGCGCTGCGGAACTTGGCGATTTCCTCCCCGTTCACGGTCCTGCCGGCCATCACTTTCGCAAAAATGCCCTCTATCTCCGAATCGGTATAACCGATGCCGTAGAAACACGCGAGTCCGTGGTCGGACAGCCTGCAGCCGTTGGCCGCGAAGAAATCGTGCCGCCTTCCCAGGGCCTCGCACAAGTCACGGTATGTCCTGATCTCCATCCCCGCCGCCCCGCCGAGGGTCTCCATATATTCTCTGTATGCGGCCGGATTCTCCAGGGCCATCGCCTTGTCGGGCCTCCAGGCCGGAAGGACCTTCGTACCGAAAGGATGTTCCGCTATCATACGGTGCCAGCGAAGGTCATCCGCCGGATCGTCCGTAGTGCATACAACTTCGACATTGAACTTTCTTATAAGGGCCTGGCCACGGAACTCCTCCGTCGCCAGAAGGGCGTTGCACTCCTCGAATATCTCCCTCGCCGTCCCGGGCCCGAGCACCTTGTCTATACCGAACACCCTCTTGAGTTCCAGATGGGACCAGTGGTAAAGGGGATTCCTCATCGCGTAAGGCATAGTCTCCGCCCACTTCTCGAAGACTTCCCAGGCACTGTGGCCTCCTCCGGTGATATAATCCTCGCTCACCCCGTTGGCCCTCATCGCACGCCACTTGTAGTGGTCTCCGGTATGGCCGTCAACCAGCCACAACTGCGTGATGTCGCGGAACCTGACGTTCCGGGCTATCTGCTGGGGAGAGAGATGGCAATGATAGTCGATGATGGGCATTTTCTCCGCGCTGCGGCGGTAAAGTTCACGCGCCGTGCCGGTGGAGAGCAGGAAATCTTCATTGATGAAAGACATATCGGACCAAAAGTTTCAGTGCAAATTCAAAAATACGAATAAAATTGATATTTTTGCGAATATCGCTTGTAAATCAGCATTATTAATCAGTCAACCATGTCAACGCAAAAACAACTGATGACCAACTGGCGCTGGTGGCTGTGCTCGCTGCTTTTTGTCGCGACCACGGTCAACTACCTCGACCGCCAGGTCCTCTCCCTGACCTATGAGGAGTTCATCAAGCCCGAGTTCCACTGGACTGACGCCGACTACGGCACCATCACCAGTTTCTTCTCCATACTGTACGCGCTCGCCTGCCTGTTCGCGGGCAAGTTCGTAGATTGGATGGGGACCAAGAAAGGTTATATCATAGCAATCGGCGTATGGTCGCTGGGAGCCTGCATGCATGCCGCCTGCGGGTGGGCCACCGGGCTTATCACCGGTGAAGACCCCGTCTCCCTGAAAGGTATGGAGGTCGCCTCCAACGTCGCCCTGGCCATCTCCACCACCTCGGTTTACCTGTTCCTGCTCTGCCGCGGCGTGCTGGCCCTGGGCGAAGCGGGCAATTTCCCCGCTGCAGTCAAGGTGACCGCCGAATACTTCCCTAAGAAGGACCGGGCGTTCGCGACGTCCATCTTCAACGCGGGCGCCTCGGTGGGCGCTCTCGCGGCTCCCCTGTGCATACCGCCCCTTGCCTTGAAGTTCGGCTGGGAGATGGCGTTCATAATCATAGGTGCCCTGGGATTCATCTGGATGTTCTTCTGGGCGTTCATGTATGACAAACCGGAGGACAGTAGGCACGTCAACGCGGCAGAACTCGAATATGTCCATCAGGATGACGAGGCGGAAGCCGCCGAAAAGGCCGCCCTTGCGTCCCAGAAGGCCATCCCTTTCGCAAAATGTTTCACATACAGGCAGACCTGGGCGTTCATCGTCGGCAAATTCCTGACCGACGGCGTATGGTGGTTCTTCCTGTTCTGGGCTCCGTCCTACTTCAGCAACCAGTTCGACGCCCCGGCGACCTCCCGTCTCGGGCAGGCCCTGATATTCACGCTCTATGCCATCGTGACGGTGGTCTCGATCGGAGGCGGATACCTGCCGAAGATATTTGTGGAGAAGAAGGGGATGCATCCCTACAACGGGCGTATGCTCTCGATGCTCATCTTCGCCTTCTTCCCCCTGTCGGCCCTTCTGGCGCAGCCCCTAGGGATGCATTTCAACAGCCCCTGGTGGCCCGTAGTCCTGATAGGCCTGGCGGCAGCCGGGCATCAGGCCTGGTCCGCAAACCTGTTCTCGACCATCGGCGACATGTTTCCCAGGAGCACCATAGCGACGGTTACCGGCATAGGTGCGATGGCGGGAGGCGTAGGATCGATGATTGTACAGAAAGTGGCGGGCAACCTGTTCACCTACGCCGAGAACGCGGGCAGCGCATTCACCTTCCTCGGATTCGAGGGCAAGCCGGCAGGCTACTTCACGGTATTCTGCTTCTGCGGTGTCGCCTACCTGTTTGCCTGGGTTCTGATGAAGAGCCTTGTACCCAAATACAAACAAATAACCCTGTAATCAACTATGAAATCTGTATTGAAGATTGCGGCGCTCACCCTGTTTACCTGCTGCGCCTGTTCCAAGATTCCGGAATCGGAGCGTGCCGACCTTGTGGTGTACGGCCCGGTTTACACGGCTGACAACCTAATGCCCGCAGCCGAAGGCTTTGCCGTCAGGGACGGCAGATTCGTATGTGTCGGCTCCAGGTCAAGCGTCGGAAGATTTGTCAGCGGCAGCAGGACCAGGGTGATTGACCTGGCCGGCGGCGGGATGATTATACCGGGGTGCGCCGAGAGCCACGCCCATTATCTTATGGACCGTTCTCTCACGCTTGCCAACGCAGTGAAGATAAGCGAATTCGAGGACACGAAAGCATCCATAAAGACCAAGCTTGAGAGGGAATATATGCGTGCCAAGCACTACGGCAGGAAGTTTGTCTACGCAATCGGCTGGAATTACCAGCTCCTTCTTATGGAAGACCTGTTCACAAGACTGGAACTGGACGAAATATGTCCGGATCTGCCCCTCTATATGAATGACTCCGAAGGGCACAAGGGGCTTGCCAACACCAAGTGCCTTGTCAACGCCGGCGTGACCGATGCCGAGGGCAACCTGATTATGGGCCAGATTCGCGGCGGGGAAATCTGTACCGGCGCCGACAACAAGGCTACCGGACTGCTGAAGGAACAGGCCGGAACTTACGTCCGCCAACACGGCATCCCCTTCAATGAGGTACTTACCGACGAAGGCGCAAAAAAGGTCATCCAGTCTTCCTGTGCGATGCTCCACAAGAACGGATACACGATGTATATGGACGCCTGGTCCAACTATTTCGGCGGAGAGGAACTTATGGCGGCGGCGCAGGCGCTCGACCGCGAGGGCGGCCTGAGGATGAACCTGGGCCTGTCGTACGAGATAGAGAGTTCCAATACCCAACTCGATCAGGAACTCACCAAGGCCTTCGCCTGCAGCAGATACGCGTCAACCCACGTGTTCCCCAACTTCATCAAACTGTTCATAGACGGCACGGTGGAAGGCGGAACCGGCCTCACGTCCAAGCCGTATCCCGACGGGCACGAAGGCATCCAGAACTGGGAGCAGTCGGAAGTGGCCGACATCTCGAAAGCGGCGTCCGACGCCGGATTCTCGATGCACATCCACACTATGGGGGACAAGGCGGTGGACATAGCGGTCAAGGCATACGAATCGCTCGGCCCCGACTGCAAGCCCATGCGCAACTCCCTTGCCCACGTGCGCAATATGATCGACGAGGACAAGCAAATATGCGCCGACAATGACATTATCGTCATATCCGGCATGTTGTGGCACGTCGTGATGCTGGAAGGCATCAGATATATCATCCCGGAGATTGTCCCGGAAGGTATGGGAGACAAGTCTTACCCGATGAAGTCGCTTGTCGAGAAAGGAGTGACCGTCACCTCGCACAGCGACTTCCCCGCGAACAGCGGCTCCCCGATAGACCCTATGGGCATTATGGAGATTGCCGTGACCGGTTCGATGAGGGATGTCATACTTGATATACCGAGCACTCCGTGGTGGCCGCAGGAACTTCTTACAAGGATGCAGGTGCTTCGTTCGCTCACGATCAACGGGGCATACCAGCTGCATATCGAGAATGAACGCGGCAGCATATCGCCCGGCAAATGGGCGGATTTCGTCGTCTTCGACAATGACGCCTTCGTCTGCGACTCGTCGGACATTCACAAGATCAAGGTGCTGTCAACGTTCTTCGAAGGCGAGCAGGTTTACGCCGCGGAGTGATTCATTGCGTAACAGCAGACGGAGAGTCAAGATAGATTTGGTTTAGTAACAATAATATCGTACATTTGCGTCCGCAAATTTAAAAACAACGTTATGAAAAAAGGACTTCATCCCGAAACCTACCGCCTTGTAGCTTTCAAGGATATGTCAAACGAAGACGTGTTCATCACCCGCAGCTGCGCCTCCACCAAGGAGACGATAACCATCGAGGGCGTTGAATATCCTCTTGTGAAGGTCGAGATTTCCAATACGTCTCACCCCTTCTACACCGGCAAGACCAAGATTGTCGATACCGCCGGACGAGTTGACCAATTCTACCAGCGTTACAAGGCTCGCAAGAAGTAAAGACCTTCTATGCGTACGAGCTCAAAAATCATAACAATAGCAAGTACCGTAGCGGTGCTTGCTATTGCTGTCTTTGTATTCTTCAAGTTCTGCTTTGTCCTCGGAGAGGGTGTCAAGGCGGGCGAACTCAATATGTTCGTATACAAGGGCTGGATATGGAAGACCTATGAGGGCCGTCTCATCCAGGCCGGATTCAAGGGCGCCAACAAGGGGGCCATCCAATCCAACGAATTCAATTTCTCCGTAGTGGACGGGGCCGTCGCGGAAAAGCTTATGCGCTGCAGCGGCAAGAACGTCGAACTGCGCTACAAGGAGTACAACGGAATGCTCCCCTGGAGAGGGATGCAGAGATACGTTGTTTACGAAATACTCTCTGTAAGCGATCCCTCCACAGGGGAGACATCCGCCCTGCCACCGCTGCCAATCGAGCAATAGGCGGGCTTTCAGCAGGTTCCGAACCTACTTGAGGTCGCGGAACTTTTCCGAAGTTATCTTCTTCTCCTTGATGGTGATTGTCTCCTTGAGCTTCTCCATCACCTTGCGGTCCTCCACCTGCTCTTCGAGACGCGAGATCTGGGCGCGGTCCGAAAGAAGCCTTTCAACGGCCTCCTTTATCATATCCTCGGGCACATTGCCTATGCCGTACATCGCATACTGATAGGTCACGAAAGCCTTCGCGGCCTCCCTCAGGTCTTTCTCCTCAATCTTCAGGGCGAACTCCTGCATGAACCTGCCGCGTACCAGCTGCCATTTGAAATCCTCCACAAAGCCGCTGAAATCCTTTTCTATGTCCTCCTTCGAAACCTTGCCTCCGTTGGCGGCAAAAAGCCACCTCTTCAGGAAGTCCTCCGGAAGTTCCAACGACGCCTTCTTCACAAAATAATCCCTTATGTCCTTCGTAAGCCGCCATTCGGCCTCCTGCGCATACTCGGACTCCAGGCGCCCGCTCACCTCGCTGTCAATCTCCGCATCCGTCTTCTTCTCCTTCTTGTCGGCGTAGTACTTCTTCAGGTTCTTCGCGACTTCGGCCTTCGTCTTGTCGGTAACCTCTATCCTGTATGACTGTACCGAATCGGACTTTGAAGCCTCAGCCTTGAATTCGGGAGACAGCCCGAGGTCGAAGATGAACGTGTAGGGCTCGTCGCTCTTCCAGTCAATCTCGCCCTGCTTCTCCGACGAGATGGGCTCGCCGAGAATATGAAGGTCCCTGACCGCTTCGGAAAGCTGCCCGCTGATAACGTCATTCACCACCTCGACGCGAATCTGCTCTCCATACACCTTGCGTATCATCTCGGGAGGGACGTTACCCTTGCGGAATCCCTTGAAGTCCGCCGTCCTCCTGCGTTCGGCAAGTTTTTTCTTTTCCGCCTGCTCATAATCCGTGTGCTCCACAACCATAGTGAGTTCCAGATTCAGCTTGTCAATCTGTTTCTTCGTTATTTTCATATCTTTTTCGTGTATTTGCTTCCTTTCGGATATATCACCCTCTCGTGGTGCATTTGAACAATATATGACTTGAAAGTCTCCTTGATGACCGTAAGTTCGCCCACGGATATTTCCGCATCGACAAACTGACCTTCATCCATCTTTATTGACACAATGTTTTCAACCAGCTCGGACACGGACTCCGGCTGATAATTCTTCAGCGTCCTGGACGCAGCCTCCAGACTGTCGGCCAGCATCACTATTATCTCCGCCTTTGTCACGGGTCTGATTCCGTCATAGCAGAACTCCGGTCTGATGGACGCGTCACCGCCCTCACGACAATATTTGTCATAGAAATACGACACGCAGGTCGTTCCGTGATGGGAAATGATGAAATTGACAATGGCGTGCGGCAAACCTTCCTTCGTCGCTATCTCGCACCCGTCGGAAACGTGGCGTATGATGTCCTGCGCACTCTGGAGCGGGGTGATTCCGTCGTGATAGTCCGCATCCTCCGCCCCGAGCAGGGACCTGTTCTCCACAAAGCACAGGGGGTTGCGCATCTTGCCGATATCGTGGTACAGGGCTCCCGTACGGACCAGAAGGGTATTCTCCCCTATGGCTCTGGCCGCGGCCTCCGAAAGGCTCATTACCTGAAGGGAATGCTGGAACGTGCCCGGAGCCATCTGCTCAAGCTTACGGATGAGCGGGTTCGAGGTGTCGCAAAGCTCCATAAGCCTGGAGTTCGAAAGCAGGTTGAACAGCTTCTCGAAAAGATAGATGAGCGGATATCCGGCGACTGCAAGAAGCGGGGACAGGAACAGCATCATACCCGCTCCTACAAGATTCCCCCCGACCAGCCCGGTAAGGTAGAACGCAAGATATCCCAACCACAATGCCAGGAAGGTGAACGCCGCGGTAAGGAACTGCTGCCAGCCGCGGTTGAACCGCTTGAAGGAAAGGATGGCCACGAGTCCGCCGAAGAAGAATATCACGTACAGCGCGATACCATTCTGCGCAAAGACAAGCAACGGCAGGAGAGCCGTGGCATAGATGAACACTATCGACCTCGAAGTGAAGAAAGACTCCAGATAAAGCGCCGCCAGCGTGAACGGCAGCAGGAAAAGGATATCCTCATTGGTCCTGCACACCAGCACTGCGCCCAGGGCGGCGATAAGCCAGACCAGAAGCACGAACAGGTACTGGTTCTGGTTGGCCAGAATCTTCTTGCCGGTGAAGAAAATGACAAGGAAAAGAATCCCGACCAGCAGAATCGCAAGAAGCATATTGCCAACGCGGACTTTTGCCTCCGATCCCCTGCTGCCCATAGTCGCATTGTACTCGCTCTTGTACGAGTCGAGCATCTGGGCTATGTCCGAGGTGATTATCTCCCCCTTCGACACAATCAGCGTACCGGCGCTCACATATCCCAAAGTGGGGGACTTCACGTTGGACTGCTCGTAGTGGACAAGCTCCGTAGTCTGGGAATCAAAAACCAGATTGGGTATTATCAGGGCATATATTCCGTACGCTTCCAGCAGCGAATCCGCATTGACTGCCGGGATACTCGGGGCCACGTCCGCCAGAATCGCGTTTCCGGCTCCCTGCAAAGAAAATATTTCGGCGACGGGGAAAAGGCTGGCTTTCTTTTCGCGCTTAATATATACCTCACTGACGTCATTCCCCATACCCGCATCGGGAAGCACCCCGTGCGAATACACGGAACGGATTGCCGTCCCGATGACCGGCTTGAGGGAGTTGTACCGCCCCATATCCAGGTTCATCACCGCATCCACCACCTCCGAGGCGGTCTTGTCCGAGAAGACATAGAAGGGTATCGCTTCGGAGCCGGAAGACGCGCTCTGCTCCTGCATCTGCTCCCTTGTCTTGAGCAGCGGGAAGTCGAAAGCGGCGACCAGATCGTCATACTTCCAGGACGTCCCCTTCTTGTAGTCGTAGGAGAACTTCTTCCCGCGGGGCATGGCGACAAACAATACCGCCGCCATAAGCACCAGCGGTAAAATTATACGAATCAGCCTGTTCCTGTACATACGCGGTTATGCGTCAACGTTGGCGTAATGGGCGTTCTCCTCGATGAACTGACGGCGGGGCGGCACGTCGTCCCCCATAAGCATCGAGAACGTCCTCTCGGCCTGAGCCGCATTCTCTATCGTTATCTGGCGCAGACGCCTCTTCTCAGGATTCATTGTAGTCTCCCACAACTGCTCCTCGCTCATCTCTCCCAGACCCTTGTAACGCTGCACCGTATATCCCTTGTCCGTTCCCTTGCCCATCCTCTGCGCCGCAGCCTCGCGCTGGTCTTCCGTCCAGCAATACTCCTCCTCCTTGCCCTTCTTCACAAGATAAAGGGGCGGAGTGGCAAGATATACATACCCGTTCTTGATAAGGTCGAACATATACCGGAAGAAGAACGTCAGTATAAGGCAGGCGATATGCGAACCGTCCACATCGGCATCGGTCATTATTATCACCTTGTGATAGCGGAGCTTGCTCAAATCCATATGCTTCTCGCCGGTCTCGTCCTCGACTGCCACCCTCACTCCCAGCGCCGTATAGATGTTCTGAATCTCCTGGCTCTCGAAAGCACGGCCGTCAACCGCCTTCTCCACGTTGAGAATCTTTCCCCTCAACGGAAGTATGGCCTGGGTGCGACGGTCGCGCCCCTGCTTGGCCGTACCGCCCGCGGAGTCTCCTTCGACGAGGAAAAGTTCACACTTCTCGGGGTCGCTCTCGGAGCAGTCCGACAACTTGCCGGGCATACCGGCGCCACTCATCACCGTCTTCCTCTGGATAGCCTCGCGGGCGCGGCGGGCCGCATTTCTGGCCGTGGCGGCTATCACTATCTTCTCTATGATGAGCTTCGCCTCCTTGGGGTGCTCCTCCAGGAAGGCGTCCATAGCGGCGGCGGTGGCCTGCGATACGGCGGAGGTGACCTCCGTGTTGCCGAGCTTGGTCTTCGTCTGGCCCTCGAACTGGGGCTCAGCCACCTTGACGGAGATGACAGCCGTAAGTCCCTCGCGGAAATCCTCCGGAGCGAGAGGGTCCTTCAGCTTGGAGAACAGGTTGTTCTTCTCCCCGTAGTTCTTGAGCGAACGGCTCAAGCCCATCTTGAAGCCCTGAAGGTGGGTCCCTCCCTCTATGGTGTTGATATTGTTGACGTACGAATATATCTTCTCCGAATAGCCGTTGTTGTACTGGAGGGCTATGTCAATCGGGATAATCTTGTCGGCGCTGACACAGATGGGGCTCTGGATAAGATGATTGTCCGAGCCGGCGTCGAGATAGTCTATGAACTCGCTCAAACCTCTCTCGGAATAGAACACCTCGCTGCGATGAATCTTCTTCCCCGTGGCCTTCGACTCGCCGGACTCGTCCTGGACGAACTCGTCCACCAGATCCCTCTCGTCGGTAAGGCGTATCCTTATCCCCTTGTTGAGGAAGGCAAGTTCACGCAGCCTTGCGGCAAGCGTGTCGTATCTGTATACAATCGTCTGGGTGAAGATGGTCGAATCGGGATGGAACGTTATGATTGTCCCGGTATCGGAAGCATCCCCGACAACCTCGACGGGGCCGAGGGGCTTTCCCTTCGAATACTTCTGCACGAAGACCTTGCCCTCCCTGTGGACCTCCGCAACCAGAAGGTCGGACAGCGCGTTGACGCACGACACACCGACTCCGTGAAGTCCTCCGGACACCTTGTAGCTGTCCTTGTTGAACTTTCCACCGGCGTGAAGGACCGTAAGCACCACCTCGAGCGCGGAACGGTGCTCCTTCTCGTGCATGCCCGTCGGAATACCGCGTCCGTTGTCCTGCACGCGTATCGAATTGTCCTGCAGAATCTTCACGTCAACCGTATCGCAGAACCCGGCCATCGCCTCGTCGATACAGTTGTCCACAACTTCATACACCAGGTGGTGCAACCCCCTCTCGGAGATATCACCTATGTACATCGAGGGGCGCTTGCGGACCGCCTCCAGGCCTTCGAGAACCTGAATACTGTCTGCAGAATACTGTTCTTCCGCCCTTTTCATCTCTTCGTTTTCAACCATCTTGCCTAAATTCTATGTAACCCTACAAATTTACTTAATTTTTCTCAAAAATCCGACCTCCGCGAGCCTATAGCACAAAAGAAACTCCGGCCGTCACCCCTATGCCCTTTTCGGAGTAGAGAGGAGTCCTGCGGATATCGGCATTGAGCATATTCTGCCCCTTCAGGAACACCGTCCAGTGACGCGCGAAACGGTATCCGGCCTCGAAGCCGAGGTCAAGGAATCCGGGCAGCGCGACGACCTTGTAGCGCACGTTCTCTCCCCTGCGCGCCGTTCTGGACGTCTGTCCGTCAAGTCGGACACTCAGGAATATGCGCCGGCGGACATTGAATCCCGCCACGATACCGGCCTCCACCGACGGGGTGGAGAAAGTCCCTGCCGGAATATCGCCCATATCGCGGTTGTATCTGAAGCGCAAGTCGGCAAAAACACTGCTGACCCTCAGGCCCAGGTTCGCGTCCACACCGAAAACCTCACCCCTTCCATAGACGATGCTTCCCACGCCGTCATAAAGCTTCGACCTGTCATTCTCATACGATACGCCCACCCCGTACTTCAGGACGGATGCCACCGCTCCCCTGATGCCGGCGGAAGCTGCCAGATTGACCGCCGTATTGCCGGGGGCTCCGTAAACCGGGGTGAAGAAATGGTTGCGGTCCTTCATATCGGAATAGCTGTCGGACCTGTTGCCGCCGGTAAGGTCAGCATACAGCGTCATACGGGCCTTTTCAAAGGAGAGAGTGGCGTGGATGTCCGGACTTATCAGGAATGCCCTGCCCGCGTAATTGGAAATATTGAACTTCAAGCCGCCCTCAACCCTGAACGGGCCGTGGCTGTAAACGGCCTTCGGCGTGATGAAAGCGTTGTATCCGGTAAAGGCCGCCTCGGCAGAATAGCTGTCCAGGCCGAACCCGCCGTCCACAAGCACCGCTACACGCTCGATGACCGAACGCCCGAAGCGCATATCGAGGTCGATGGCATTGTCGCCAATCCTCTTGCCGTCGAAGCTGTCGGCGCCGCCCCGGAAAGCCGCCGCAAAACCGTACTGATACTTCGACTGCCCTGCGGAACGTACGGCAGCCCTTGCGTAAATCGAATTGAAGGCGCCCATAGGTCCGGACATCTCCCCTCCGTCGGCATAAATCCCGGAATGCGCCACCTCGAAATCAAGGTCGCACTTGCCGAACTCCCAGCCGCCGGCAACACCTTCCCTGCTGTAGAGGTCCCTTCCGGCAAAGCTGCCGTCCTCCTCCAGAGACACGGGGTTGATTCCACGATAGTTGCCGACAAAACCGTCGAAATTGCCGTACACGGCCATCCTGAACCTGTCCTTGAACTCAGGCTCCCATATCAGGCACGCCGTGGGGCGCAGCACGTACCCGGCGCCGGCCTTCACCATAAGCCTGTGATGCTCTCCCCCGTCATCATTCTGGTTGAGCCTGACGGAATAGGGCGAGAAAGCGGACGTACCCTTGTACGGAGTCTCGAAGACCTTGTAGTCGAATTCGAGATCGAAGACGTCGGCCGAGTCCGGTATCGTCATATCCACAAAACCCCTCTCCAAATCAGGGATGGAGGCATCATAGCCGTTGGTCACCTCGACGCTGGTATTGATCTGCGCCGAAACCGGATTGAATGCCATCAAAAGGCCGGCCGTGGCGGCGATTATCCTATTCCTGCTCATTTTCTTCCATTTTTTCAATTGAATTCAGCCTGTCACGGACAAGAGCCGTCACCTCATCCGACTCTCCCGAAGGGACATACCCGTCCCTTATACTCTCGAAAGTCGCCTTGGCCTGGGCAACCGAACCCCTGCTCACGAAGGAGTCGCCCAATATCACGTAAGCCTTCGCCAGATGGAAGGACCTCACTCCGGCCTTGCCGGAAAGCGCATAGACCATTGTCTCCACGCCCTTGAAATCACCCCTGTCGAAAGCGTCCTTGACAAGCATCACACAAGCTTCCCCACCCTCGTCCGTCGAAGGATCGGCGGCAAGCCTGTTCAATGCCTGCAGGGCCTCCTCGCGCCGGCTCTGCGCCAGGTTCGACCTGGCGTTGACCATAAGGGCTTCACGCACCTCCTCAACCTTGCGGCCGGGCTGCTCCGCAATCCTTGCCGACGTTTCCGCCGCAAGGCCGAACTCCCTGGCGCGATATGCCGATCTCATGACACCTGTAGCGGCTTCCAGCCTGTTCTGCTCCATCTCCGCGCCCTTCTCCAACTCCGAATACCCGGCAAGCGCGTCGGCATATCTCTCCAACTTGAAGGAAATCCTCGCATACTGCAGGGCGGCCATCTCCCTGAACGAATCCCACGCCCCTGATTCGAACACCTTGCCATAACAATCGCAGGCAGCCTCTTCCTCTCCCAGACACCTCAGCGACTCGGCAAGATAGAAATTCACGTCACGCAGCCTGCCGGACGAAGCATAGGAATCGGTGAAACGCAGGGACGCATCCCTGACCTCCTTCCAGCGCCCCGCCACGTACAACTGCTCTATGGTGTTGAAATACAATTCTTCCCTCTCCTCCGGAGTCTTCTTCACCACTGTCTCCACGCTGTCCGAATAGGCAAGGTATGCATCCGGACGCCCCAAAGTCTGATATATGCTCTCTATGGCGAGCAGCGCATCCCTGGCGGCCGGAAGGTCAGCGTACTGCTCCACCACCGTCTTGTACCTGACCAGGGCATCTTCATACCGTCCGGAATTGCGGCAAACCATACCGAGGCCCGTCAGTGCGCCCGCCTCGTATTCGCGGGAAGCGTTTCCGGAAAGAATCTTCAGGAAAGTACGCTCCGCCGAAGAAGCGTTGCCCCTCTCGAACTCGGCGCGGGCCAGCTCATACTGGGCCTCGCTCCACATCGGAGCATCGGGAGAAGCCCCGTCCACCCTCGAAAGCACCTCCACCTTCGACTTCAAGTCGCCCTTGAGTCCATAAGCCAGCGCCTGCCTGTAATAAGGGTAAATCTTGTCGGGAGATCCGTATTCGCTTATCGCCCGACCATAGGACACGACCGCGTCGGCATACTTCTGGCGCACGAAATCGCAGTCGGCCCTGCGCACGAGGGCGTCCTCCCTGAACTTCAGGTCGCGCGAGGAAAGATAACGGTCCAGCCACAGGGCCGCATCCTTCCACCGCCCCTTCTCAAGGTAGCAATATGCAATATTGTAAGCCAGCGTGCGGCCTTCGTCGTGATTGTCGAGGGCCGACAGATTGTACAGGTCCTGATATATCGACAGCGCCTCGTCCACGTTGCCGGTCCGGAAAAGACAATCGGCCGCATTGAAACGCGCATAATGGCCGAGCACGTCGTGACGCGGGGCATAGAAGGCCGCGGCCTTCAGGTACATCACCGCATCACGGTACGAGCCCCCCTCCACAAGTTGTCGGCCGCGGAGATAATTGGCCCGCATATAATTGGACTTCTGGCCCGCCGACAGTTCGTCGAGTTGCGAATAGGCATCCAATGCGGCGGCATAGTCCTTGTCGTACAGGGCGGCAAGCGCCATATACTCATATATCTGCTGCCCCTTTCCAGACGTCTCGAAAATCCTCGCGTACTCCTTGAATACCGACGTGTCGCCGTTGAGATCGAAAGCAAGCTTTGCATAATTGAAGAAAGCGTCCTCCCTCGTGGCATAGACGAACGGCAGTTCGGAGGCCTTCTTGAACGAAGCCATCGCGGCAATCTTGTTGCCCGTCCTGATATACGAATCGGCGAGCTCGTATGCCGCCACCTGCGCAAGCGAATCGTCCCCGTCCTCCATTGCCTCGAAGTTCTCTATCGCCCCCTCATAATCGCCGAGGGCATACATCACCGAACCGGCATAGAAGAAATCGGTACGCGTACGGGGCTTTTTCAACGACTGGGCGCCCTCCAGGAACTCCCTGGCCTTCTCCGGGTCGCCCTTCACCAGATACGCCTCCGAGATAACCCTGCCGAGATGGGCCCTGCGCTCGGCGGGGGCATTCTCCAGCAGCGGAATACCGTTCTCAACGACATAATCGTAATCCTTTGCGGCGAAACGGCAATCCACGATATAGAAGGCGGACAGGTCCGCAAACCGCCGGTCTTTCCCCGACAGGGCAAACCATTTCTCGGCTTCCGCAAAATTCCTGTCAAGATATTTTATGGTCCCGACAAGATATCTGGACGGGGCCGTATAATCGGACTGGGCGAGCGCCTCCACCTTCATCAGCCGGCGCTCCGCATCCTGATAAAGCCCCAGCGCATAATCGCAATAGCCTCTCTTGTACAGGTATTCGGCCGCATCCGGTCCTTTCTCAATCCGTCCGTTGACCTTGTCGAGGGCGCGGGCCGAAGCGGCATAATCACCGTCGGCGAACAGGTTGACCCCATAATGGAACCAGGCAAGATCCTTCAGCGGAGAGTCCGCCACCTTCTCCACCAGCCGTCCCCCTTCGGGGGAATGCATCCTCAGGCGGCACAGCGCGGAATAAGCCTCCGCATCGGCATAACTCCCAAGCGAGCCGAACATCTGTGCGGCCCGGTTGAACATCCCCTGCTCATAGAGAGCCACCGCATCCGAATACGTTTTTCCGGGCTGGTCGGCATAAGCGTCCGCGAAGGCCGCCAGAAGCAGCGCCGCGGCAATTGCCGTCATACGAATCAAGCGCATAAGCATATTATTGTGCAATCCTACAAATTTACTTAAAATTCTCGCTATATTTGCATATCCGAGAAGTATTTTATGAGCGAACTCATCACTTTCCGTTCGGCGGACATAGTCAATGGAGAAAGCATAGTGGTAAGCGGTCTGGACGTGGCCGTCAGCACCGGTGGTTTTGTATATATCGCCGGGAAGGTCGGGACGGGCAAGACCTGCATCATCCGGACAATCATAGCGGAGAACAGGCTCGGCGGCGGGCAGGCAACCGTGTGCGGATATGACCTTGCCACCATCCGCAGCAAGGACATACCTTTCCTCAGGCGCAGGCTCGGTGTCGTCTTCCAGGATTTCCAGCTTCTGACCGACCGTACTGTTTTCGACAATCTGGAATTCGCGCTGAAGGCTACCGACTGGAAGGACAAGGCCGGTATGGAGAAGCGCATAACCGAGGTGCTCGAGGCCGTAGGTATGCAGACAAAGGCCCACAAGATGCCCCACCAGCTGTCCGGCGGCGAACAGCAGCGCATTGCCATAGCCAGAGCCCTTCTCAACAATCCGGAGGTCATTCTGGCCGACGAGCCCACGGGCAACCTCGACTCCGAAACCGCGGACGGGATAATGAACCTGCTGCGCAGGCTCAACCGCGAGAACGGTACGGCCATACTGATGGTCACCCACAACCGCGAACTGTTCGACAAATACCCCGGACGCATATTCATCTGCCACGACGAGCGCTGCGAGGAGGATGAGACCGCAGTGGCCGCTCCCATAGAGATTGTGATATGACCCTGTCGGAGCGCTACGCGAAGATACTGTCCCATTTCGAGAAGAATTGCGCCGCACCGCAATCGGAACTGAATTTCGCCGACCCGTACCAACTCACGGTGGCGGTCATCCTGTCCGCCCAGTGTACTGACAGGAGAGTAAATATGACCACCCCGGAACTCTTCAGGCGCTACCCTGACGTCACCAGCCTGTCGAAAGCCGAATTCGAGGACGTCTTCGCCCTGATAAGCTCCATATCCTATCCGCGCAGCAAGGCCACCCATCTTATCGGTATGGCGCGCAGTGTCGTGGAGAACTTCGGCGGAGAGATTCCGCACGGAACGGACGAACTGATGACCCTGCCGGGAGTCGGAAGGAAAACCGCCAACGTGGTAAGTTCCATCGTATGGGGAGAGCCGGTGGTGGCGGTTGACACCCACGTTTTCAGGGTAGCCAGGCGCATCGGGCTCTCACGCGGGACAACCCCCAGGGCGGTAGAACTTGACCTTGAGCGCCATATCCCCGCACAGAAACGCCCGACCGCCCATCACTGGCTCATACTCCACGGCCGATATACCTGTACCGCACGCTCCCCGAAATGTGAAACGTGCGGCATAGCGGAATTCTGCAAGTCAGCCCTTAAGCAAACTGCGCCTTGAGCTCCTCAATCTTGCTGTCGGCATCCTCTCCCTTCGCGCCGAAATAGAACTTGATTTTGGGCTCCGTCCCGGAGGGCCTTACGGACACCACGTCCCCGGCCTCGTCGAAAAACTGGAGCACGTCGCTCGCAGGCTGCCCGGTCTTCTCCGGTTCAAGATAATCTATGACCCTGTTCACCGGGCTGCCGCACAAATACTTCGGCGGATTAGCGCGCAGGTTGTCCATTATACCCTTTATCTCGGCAGCGCCGCTGATGCCCTTGCGGACAAGCGAAACGAGCCCTTCCCTGCGATAGCCGAACTCGGCGTATATCTTCTGCATCAGCTGATACAGCGTAAGACCACGGTCCGCCGCCCACGCTGCACACTCGGCCACCATAATGCAGGCAATCTGCGCATCCTTGTCGCGCACGAACTGCCCCACGTTGAATCCGTAGCTCTCCTCTCCGCCGCAGACGAACTCGCCGTCCGGCTCGTTGCGCTTCACGACCTCGGCGATATACTTGAACCCTGTGAGCACATTGTGGACCGGCACTCCGAACGAGGCGCATATATCGCTGATCAGCTCGGTGGTCACTATTGTCTTGACCACATACCTGCCCTTGCCGAGAGTCCCCCTCTCCTTGCGTCTGGTAAGGATATAGTATGTCAGCATCGAGGCTGTCTGGTTGCCGTTGAAGAGCACCATCCTGCCGCTGTCGTCCCTCACCGCGATACCCATACGGTCGGCGTCGGGGTCAGTCGCCATAACTATGTCGGCGCCCGTCGCCTCCGCCTTCTCCAGAGCCATCTCAAGCGCCGCGGGCTCTTCCGGATTGGGAGACACGACGGTGGGGAAATCGCCGTCCGACACGTCCTGCTCCGGAACGTGTATCACGTTCTTGAAGCCGAGCCGCTTGAGGCACTCCGGCACAAGCCGCACCCCGCACCCGTGAAGCGGTGTATATACAAACTTAAGGTCAGCGTGGCGCTCACAAGCCTCAGGGCTCAGCGAGAGCGACAATATGTCGGAAAGATACTTTTCGTCCACATCCCTGCCCATCACGTCTACGGGACCGGCATCGTCACCCGGGGTGAACTTCACCAACGAGGGGTCGGACACCTTCGCCACCTCGGCCACTATGTCCTTGTCAACGGGAGAGGTTATCTGTCCTCCGTCGCTCCAGAACACCTTGTAGCCGTTGTACTCCTTCGGGTTGTGGGAAGCTGTGACCATCACTCCGGCCACGGCTTTCTTCAGGCGTATCGAATAACTCAACTCGGGCGTAGGCCTTATATTGTCGAAGATGAAAACGTGAAGTCCGTTGGCGGAGAACACATCCGCAGCAATCCGCGCAAACTCCTTCGAATTGTTGCGCGAATCATACGATATGCAGATTCTCAAATCGTCCCCCTTCACGTGGCCGCGGATATAGTTCGCGAGCCCCTGCGAGGCCATCCCTACCGTATAACGGTTCATACGGTTCGTCCCGACCCCCATTATCCCGCGCAGACCGCCCGTCCCGAACTCGAGGTTGCGGTAGAAGGCATCTTCGAACTGGGCCGGGTCGGAATTGCGCAACTCCAGCACCTGCATCTTGACTTTCTGGTCAAAATCGCCCTCAAGCCAACTCTGGGCAACTTTCTCAAACTCTTTCATATCTCAATCATTTTTTCAAATATAGCAATTACTTCCCTCTATCGGAAAAACCTGTCCGGGAAATTCACAAGACAAACCTTCTCCTGCGCTCTGGTAAGAGCCGTGTACAGCCACTTCAAGTCATCCACCGTCTGCTCCCCAAGCCAGAAGGGGCAATCTATGAACACGCATTTCCACTGCCCGCCCTGCGACTTGTGGCAGGTAACCGCATCGGCATACTTGAGCTGGAGGGCATTGTAATACTTGTCCTCCCTGACAGCCTCGTACCTGTCCTTCTTCCGGGTTATGTGCGAATAATCCGCCGACACTCCGAGGTAAAGCGCCTCCTGCTGTTCCCGCGTGAGCGAAGCTGACTCCGACTCCAGCGTATCAAGGCAGACCTTCGCCTTCACCTCGACGTCCCCGTAATCGGGGAATTCGAGCACGGCATCGGCGAAATGAAGTCCGTAACGTTCTTCATAACGGCTTATCTTCCGGAGCACGGCGATGTCGCCGTTGGCTATGTAGTCCAGCCCCTGCACGTTCTCCAGAAACTGATAACAGTTCTTGACTATCATCAGCTTGTCGCCCCTGACCAGCCTCTCCTCCTTGAACTGTACGGTCGAGCGGATGCCCAGATTGTAGCGTATGGCCCGTTTGTTGGAACGCGTCAGGACCACCACCCCGTCGTCCCCGTACCGGGCATAGGCATCAGTCAAAGTCTCTATCAGATCCTCGCCGCCTACACGCGTCACGTCGTCGCGGCTCAAATCAAGGCGCAGGTCGGCCACGGCCTCGTCCGGGGACATTACGGCTATCCTCTCCCTTATCGCCGTCGCATTCAGGAGTATTCCGGACTCAAGGGCCTGTCTCACCACAGTCGTAAGTTCCACCTGCCTCACTCCGCCGAAAGTCGCTTCCATCCACTCCGGATAAAGTGCAGGACTGACATCCAGTCCCACAGGCGGCAGCTGGGCATTGTCCCCGATCAGCACAAGCCTGCACCGGTCGCCGGACCTGACGAACGTTATAAGGTCGGCAAGCAGGTTTCCGCTGCCGAACTCGGCCGCCGTGTCGTCCCGCGACAGGCCGCCCGCCCCGAGAAGGGACGCCTCGTCCACAAAGAACCAGGCGCCGCCCAGTTTGTTGGGCGAAAGTCCGAAGCGGCCCATACCGTTGTCGGCGACCCCCTGTTGCCTGTAGATATGCTTGTGAACCGTAAACGCCGGCCTCGAACACATACCCGAAAGCACCTTCGCAGACCTTCCCGTCGGCGCAAGGAGCACCGTCTTTACCTTCCTTGCGGCAAGCGCCCCCACTACGGCGGCAACCGCGCTGGTCTTGCCGGTACCGGCATATCCGTTCACTATGAGGATATCGCACCCGTCATCCCCGGCAAACTCGGAGACGGCCTCGAAAAACCTCATCTGGCAAGGCGTCGGCCCATAGCCGAACCCTTTCAGAAAATCATCAAGGATGCTGTCAGTGGAAGGCATACCTACCGCCTTTTAGGGCCGAACATCATCGCAACTACCGCGAAGACCGGATAAATCTCTATACGGCCCAGGAACATATCGACCGTGAAAATGAATTTGACGGAAGAAGGCACGTCATTGTAGTTGCCCATACTTCCTATGTCACCGATGGCGGGGCCCACGTTGCCAAGCGACGAAAGCGAACCGGTGAAGGCGGACTGGACATCCAGTCCCATTCCTATTGCAAGAAGCAGGGAGACCGCAAGAATCAGGAGATAGACGGCGACATAGAGCAGATGCGGAGTAAGTTGCTCCTCCTTGAGCGACCGGCCACCGAGCCTGACTTCCGACACAATCGACGGATGAAGGGTACGGCTCGTCTGGCGGCCGACGGTCTTCAGCAGGACAAGCACCCTGTCCGCCTTGACGCCCCCGGAAGTGGAGCCGGCACATCCGCACATCACGGCCAGCATCATAAGAAGCATATTCGCAACCATAGGCCAGGCCGCATTGTCCGAAATGGCGAACCCGGTCGTGGAGGCCGTAGAGATCGTATGGAAAGCTCCTGTCCAAAGCGCCCGCCCAAGGTTGTCATACACCCCGGCCACCCTGAGCGACAAACCCGAAACAAGGCTGAAGACAAGCAGCGCCGCGAGGTAGAACTTGAGTACAGGGTTATTCAGCGGCTTGAAACTCCTGGTCGCAAACACGAGGAACACAAGGCCGAAGTGAATCGACGAAAGGAGCATAAAAACCATCGTTATGGCCTCCACGGCAAACGAATCGAAGGCGGATATGGAGAGAGTTCTGGTACTGAATCCTCCGGATGCCGACACGCTGAACGCATGGCACACTGCATCGAACACCGGCATCCCCGCCAGGGCATAGGATGCGGAAGACAGCACGAACAACGCGAAATACACCAGCGCGAACACATATACCGTCCTGTTCGCCCTCACCGCATAGGCGGACTTTGAAAGGGAGGACAATTCCATACTCATCAGCCGCATCTTGACCGGACTGGCGTTCGGTATTATCAGCAGCAGGAACACCACTACTCCCAAGCCACCGATGAAGTGCGTCGAGGAACGCCAGAAAAGGAGGCTCTTCGGCAAGTCCTCCACCCTCTCCAGGATGGTGGCGCCGGTCGTGGTATAGCCCGAAACGCTCTCGAACCACGCATTGGTGACATCGAACGGCCCTCCCCAGAGTATGTAGGGAAGCATCCCGACCACAAATGAAAGCAGCCACGAAAGCACTATGATGACATACCCTTCCTTCAGCGTGATGACCGAAGTCTGCCGCACGAATATGAAGGGGAATATGCCGACAATGAAAGTTATCAGAAAGCTTATCAGCAGCGACGCAAGGGCGCTGTCCCTCCCGTTGAGGAGCGACACCACTATCGAGAAGAACATGAACAGCGCGCTCACGAGAAGCGCATACCCGACGTTCCTGCTGATGACCTTGAGATTCATTCGGCGGATTCTTTTTTACGCTGTGACAGCAGATGACGCCGCAGTTCCCTGTTCTCGTTCACCACCTCCCTGATGCCGCCGTTCAACTCCGACAACTGGTCATCACCCTCGAATTCGAGATTGTACTGCTTGTTGAAAGAACGGTAGAACCTCAGGGAATCCAGCATCCTGTATATCGGGTTGACATAGTAGGCAAGGAGGAAGAACATAAGCATCAGCACCAGCAGAAGCCCAACCCCGACGGCAACTATGCCCGGTATGACACTGCGGTAGAAGCCTCTGTCGAACGTCTCCGAATTCTTCTGCAAGTCGCCGTATATCGCGCCCACGAGCGCATCTATGTCGGATGTCAACCTGCTGAAACGGGGCTGGAGCCTGTTGAAATACCACTCCCTGGAGTCTATGAAATCGGAATAAAGCACATTCTCCAGTTCCTTGGAGGTAAGCATATAGGCCGTATATGAATAGACAACCGAATCGGCGAGATGAGCTATCTCGTTGGAAGGCACGGACGAACGCAAAGTGTCGCAGTGGGACAGGAAGTACCCGTCATCCGACTCCGGAAGCTCGAGCCGTCCCTCGTCTCCTATAACCGCAAGAATCTGCAGATTGTATGAGTTGGCAAGATCTGACAGCCTGTGGGCCACGTTTATGGAATTGATGTCATCCGCAATGAGATCCGAGACATAGGTGCTCATCGCATCAAACTCCATCACGGAGATTGTGCTTGAAATCAGAAGAACGACGGCAATCGAACTCAGGCTCAACACAGTCTTCTGCCTGAGCGAAAGTCCCTGCCCCTTTTTGAAAAACTTCATAAACTATTGAAATAATTTTTCAAAAATTTTTAAGAATAAACGCGCAAATATAACAATTATTTTATAGTTTTGTGCCCGGTTTACCCCATATGCAGAAAGCTATGACTAAAATTTTTCTCGGCTCCGACGACGAAAAGGGCGCCCAGTTGAAGCGCAACCTTATAAAACACTGCATCAGCGAAGGGAGCGTAAGCATCGCAGAATTCAGCAAGGAGATAGGTCTCAGCGTACCGACCGTCACGAAGATTGTGGGGGAACTCATAGAAGACGGGTATCTGCGCGACAACGGCAAGATGGGGACAACCGGCGGCAGGAGGCCGAGCACGTTCGGTCTCAACCCCAAGGCCGGCTATATGGTCGGCATCGACGTCGCCAGGCAGCACTTCCATATCGCCATAATGGACTTCAAGGGAGACATTGTGGACTTCATACAGGATCTGGAATTCGTTCTGAAGGCCAATGCCGAATCGTTCCGTTCGATGTGCCGGATTGTAAAGGACGAGGTTGCGAAAGCCGGAATCAGTTGGGACGACATCCTGGGAGTGGGTGTGAGCCTCTCCGGAAGAGTGAACCCCGAGACAGGTTACAGCCTCACTTACTTCGTCAGCGACGATCTTCCGCTCAACGAACTGTTCGAAAAGGAGTTCGGAGTGCCGGTCGGCATAGAGAACGACTCCCGCGCAATGGCCTACGGCGAATACATATCGCTGGGCAAGAAGGCAGACCGCAATACAATCGTAGTCAACCTCAGTTGGGGGCTCGGAATGGGAATGGTGCTCGACGGGGAACTCTACTACGGCAAGTCCGGGTTTTCCGGAGAGATCGGGCACTTCCCCGTACTTGACAACGACATAATCTGCAGGTGCGGCAAGGTGGGCTGCCTTGAGACGGGGGCCTCCGGGTCCGCGCTCCACAGGATGATAATCGAGGAACTCGAGTCCGGCAGGACTTCCTCCCTGTCCAAATCATACTCTCAGAACGGCAACGTCGAACTTCACGAGATTCTGGATGCCATCGAGGACGGGGACATGCTCGCCATCGAAGGTATCGAGACGATTGGGGCCACCCTGGGCAGGGGCCTCGCCGGAGTGCTCAACATATTCAACCCCGGGATGGTGATAATCGGCGGACGCCTTATTGTGGGCAAGGACTACCTGATGCTCCCCCTGAAGACGGCGGTCAACAAGCACTCCCTGTCGAAAGTCAGCACCGACACAAAATTCCGCCTTTCGACATTGGGGAGAAAGGCAGCCTCGGTTGGAGACTGCCTTCTGAGCCGCAAGAGATTTCTGGGCATCTGAGCCCTACTCCGGCCTGTACGAATCCTTCAGCGTGACGGTCCTGTTGAAGACGGGAGCCTCCGGCGTACCGTCCCTGTCGGATATATAGTAGCCTGTTCTCTCGAACTGGACAGCAATTCCCGACTTGTCCTCCAACAACGCCGGCTCGGCGTACCCCTTCGACTCCAGCAGCGATTCGGGGTTGAGGAAATCCTTGTAATCCTTGTCTTCGGGCACCTGCGACATGTCCGCCAGCGTGAAAAGGCGGTCGTAGTTGCGTATGGTTACCTCCCTGCAGGAGTCCACGGCAACCCAGTGAACCGTTCCCTTCACCGAACGCCACTCGCCTGCTCCGGGTCTGGTCGAAGGGTCATAGGTACACCTCAACTCAACAACGTTGCCGTCGCCGTCCTTCACGACTTCCTCACACTTGATGATATAGGTGTACTTCAACCGTACCTCGCCGCCGGGCTTAAGGCGGAAGAACTTTGCGGGAGCATCCTCCATAAAATCGGCCCTCTCGATGTAAATCTCCCCGCCGAAGGGGACCCTGCGCCCCGCCCCATCGGGATCCGCCGGATTGAGCGGGCAGTCGAACCATTCGACCTTGCCTTCGGGCCAGTTGGTGATTTTCACCTTCAGGGGGTCCTGCACCACCATATAACGGTTCGAACGGGCATTCAGATCCTGTCTTACACACCATTCCAGCAACTGGATGTCCATAAGCTGGTCGCGCTTGCTCACGCCTATCCTGTCGCAGAACATCTTCAGCGACTCGGCAGTATAACCGCGGCGCCTCACCCCGCACAGTGTCGGCATCCTGGGGTCGTCCCAACCTGACACTATCCCCATCTGGACCAGTTCGAGAAGTTTTCTCTTGCTCATCAGGGTATAGGTCAAGTTGAGCCTTGCGAACTCGTACTGATGCGAGGGATAAATCCCCAGGGTCTTTATGAACCAGTCATAGAGCGGACGATGAACGTCGAACTCGAGGGTACAGATGGAATGGGTGATATGCTCTATCGAATCGCACTGGCCGTGGGTAAAATCGTACATCGGATAGATGCACCACTTGTCCCCGGTGCGGTGATGCGAAGCGTGCTTGATGCGATACAGGATAGGGTCACGGAACATCATATTGGGATGCGCCATATCTATCTTCGCGCGAAGCACCTTCTCGCCGTCCGCGTACACGCCGGCCTTCATTTCCCTGAAAATCTTCAAGTTCTCCTCCACGCTGCGGTTCCTCCAGGGGCTCTCCACCCCGGGCTTGTCAACGGTGCCGCGGCCTTCGGATATCTGCTCCTGGGTCTGGTCATCCACATAAGCGGTCCCTTCCATTATCATCTTCTCGGCCCAACCATAGAGTTGGTCGAAATAGTCCGAGGCATAAAGTTCCTTATCCCAATGGAAGCCCATCCACTCTATGTCCTCCTTGATGGCATCGACGTACTCCGTATCCTCCTTGGTCGGATTGGTGTCGTCATAGCGCAGATTGGTCTTCCCGCCGTACTTGGCGGCCAGGCCGAAATTGATGCACAGACTCTTGGCATGGCCGAGATGAAGGTATCCGTTGGGCTCCGGAGGGAACCTGGTAAGGATGGAATCGACCTTCCCCGTCCGCAAATCCTCCTCGATTATCTCTTCGAGGAAATTGAGTTTTCTTTCTTCTTCCATTTATTTTTTCACTGTCTTGTATTCAACGACGGAAGCCGTGTACCCAAGACGGTTGATGGCTTTCCTGAGCGCAACCGTATCGGTCCTGTCAGTATTGAAGGTCACCGTCACCTTCTTGGACTCCACGTCCACGTCAAGGTCCTTAACCCCCTTCTCGAATGAGATGTTCTCCATCACTTTCTCCGCGCATTTTTCGCAATGGATGTTGGTCACAAAGACCGCCTGCGCTATTGCCAGCGCCACAATCAAAGTTCTTTTCATACCGTCTTCCAAATTGTAAGCCTGACGCCGGCATATATTTTAATACCCATAAGAGGCCCCCAGACAAGGCTGGCGTCGAACTTGCTGTCCCAGGGGTCGGAAGCGCCGATGACGGGATTCTTCTGACGGAAGTCCGTCAGATTCTCCCCACCGACGTATATGTCGAAATTCTTGAATCTTTTCGTAACCTGCGCATACAGGAGAGGATACCACTGCGTACTGCCCGAAGGGTACATATCCTTCATAAAGTCCCATACCCTGCACGGGCCGTTGACCGACAGCGTGGCGTCGAATATCCACTTGTTCAGCCTTGTTGCATACTGAAGGTTGAGCACTCCCTTGAAGGAGGAGGTCATCGGCTTCTGCGCAAGCCCGATACCGGGAAGCGTCTCCCTCGCGTCGGTATATCGCGCCGTAAGGTTTATGGTGAAACGCTCCAGCGGCTCCGTCGCGAAATCGAACTGGTAATTGTTGGTGAACGACCTCCCCTTCTCCATTGCGGAGAGCGGCACCAGGGCGATGCTCTCCTGACCGTAGCACAGCACGTTCTTCTCCGCGAAATCCGTCCTGAAATAGTCCAGACTTACATAAGTCTTTTCCCTGTCATCGAAGGGAAGATACCAGGTAACGTTCGCGCCGAAAGTCCAGGCATCCTCGAGGATATGTCCTCCGAAATCGCCGAGGAGGGCCTTCGACGTCGAAAGCACCCCGAAGTTGTCCACAAGAGGAGTGGACCTGCGTATGCCGCGCCCCCCGTTCGCCCTTAGAACAACGCTCTCGTGGGGAGTCCAGCGCACCGTAAGCCTGGGCGAAGCCTTGACTCCGGCTCCGGCGAACCAGTCCGCCCTCAGCCCCGCTATCAGACTGAACGTCTCCCCATAATGGAAAGTATATTCCCCAAACGCCCCGAGGGAGTTCAAAACGGGCTTGGAATCGAAGCCGTCGGCATACGGGGACACGAAGTTCTCGTCATAGCCGTCAAAAATATCGCTCAGCCCGACGGTGAAATGGTGCGCTTCCGAAGACTGGTCCTGATACAGCAGATTCACAAAGCCCGAATGCTGCCCCGCGTCATAGCGTCTCAGTCCGAATGCACCGCGCATATCCTGATACGTATAATCGGCAACCACCGCGAAATTCCTGCTGTTGTCTTCGTTCAGCGGCACTCCCACTTTCAGATAACCGCCCAGGTTGCGGTTGCGCAGGTCCGCCTTCCATCTCCGCTCCTGCGGCACGCTCTCCATCTGGCCCCCTACCCTGTTGTCCTGAATGGCCCTTATGCCGAAGCGCACCTGCAGTCCGGACGGATCGAAGTAGAGCCATCGGTTGGAGAAGGAGAACTGCCTGGAACGCGGGTCATCCATAAATCCGTCCCCGTTATGGTCCATCGACTTGAAATTGCCGTCCGCATGCGCCAGAAGCACCGTGCTCCAACGGTCTCCCATCTGCAGGGAACTTGCAAGATTGAGGTCCGCCTTCAAATCGCTCATGAAACTGCCCTGCAGGTAGAACGGCTTTTCGTCCGTCGGCTTGCGGTGCTCCATATTTATCTGGCCGGTCATCGATTCGACCCCGTTGATGACCGAAGACACGCCCTTGCTTATCTGGATGCTCTCGAGCCACTGCCCCGGCACATATCCCAGTCCGAACGGAGCGCTGAGCCCGCGCATCACGGGGCGGTTCTCGTCCAGCATCTGCGTATAAATCCCACTCTGGCCCAGCAGCCTTATCTGTCTCGCTCCGGTCACCGCATCGGAATACCCGACCGTTACACTCGCCGAATTCTCGAAGCTCTCGGCCAGATTGCAGCAGGCCATCTTGCAAAGCCCGGACGCATTGATAACCTCCGTCCTCACATCCTTGAAGCGCGAAAGCGTGCTGCCTCCGGAGGACTGGAACACCGTGGCGTCCAGGCTGTCGCGTCTCTCGCCGTAAATGCCCGTCGTGTCAGGCATCTGCGCCCGGGAGACCAACGCCGTCCCCATCAGAACCGGAATCAATGCAACCGGAAACTTCATCATAGTATGTTCATCGACTGCTCCCTTATCTTCTCCAGCTCATCCTTCATCCTGACCACCAGTTTCTGGATATCGGCATTGTTCGCCTTCGAGCCGGTGGTGTTTATCTCACGCCCCATCTCCTGGATGATGAACCCCAGCTTCCTCCCGGGGCAAGCCTCGGAATCTATCGTATCCATAAAGTACTTGCAGTGCTGACGGAGCCTGACCTTCTCCTCGTTGATGTCGAGCTTCTCCACATAGTACACCATCTCCTGCTCGAGACGGGACTTGTCAAGCGTTACCTCCAGCTCCTCCGCCGCCCGTGCAATCCTCTCCCTTACCGCCGCGACCCTCACCGGCTCCATCTTCTCCACCTCGTCATAAAGGCTCAGAATAGTCCCTATCCGCCCTGTCACATCCTTGTAAAGAGCTTCACCTTCCTTGAGCCTGTAGGAGTCCAGCGCTTCTATCGCCTTGTCTATCGCACCGCTGACCACAGCCCAGTTGGATTCGTTTATCACCTCGACACGGGACGTCTCCATCACCCCCGGCATACGCACAAGCGTCGAAAGCAGACGTATGGGGTCTTGCCCTGCATCCACCTTGACGCCGAGGTCTCCGGCCAGATCCTTCATCTGACTGTAATACTCGAGTGCCACCCGGCTGTCGATGGCGGGGCATCCACCGCCGCCCTCGGGTTCCCAAGTCAGGAAGAGGTCAATCGTACCCCGCTGCAACGCCCCGGCAAGCCTCTTTCTTACCTCCATCTCCCTGTCCCTGGGGAGCAGCTGGCTTTTTATGCCTATGTCCGTCCCCTTGCCGTTGACGGACCTTATCTCGACGGTGAGCCTGCCTCCTTTCAGAGAGGCGGACGCCCTGCCGTAACCGGTCATCGAACGTATCATCTCAACACAACCTTTCCTAGTTCCATCCCCCAGCACCAGTCCTGCACGAGGCCCACCCTCCGGCCATCCAGGTCGCGGAAGAACCTTATGCGGTCTATCCTGGTGTGAGAATGGCCCCCGACCACGAGATCCAGACCACGCGATGCGGCGATTATCTCCTGATCCTCATCATATCCCTGATGGGACAGGAGGAGGACAAGGTCGCACTTCTCCGTCTCGTTAAGGTACTCCGACCATCTGTTCACCTGCTCCACCACATCGAGCGTCCTTATGCCCTTGCGCACGGCAGCGGCGACGTTGCTGGCGACGTCGGCCTCCAGCCCTATGATTCCTATCTTCATCCCACCGCGTTCAAGAACGGCATAGGGCTTCACCTTCTCATCTATCCCGGTACCTGTGAAATCGATGTTGGCGCATACAATCGGGCAATCTATCCTCTTCACCCTTTTCGCCAGTTCCTCAAGACCGTTGTCAAGTTCGTGGTTGCCGAGCGTTATGCAGTCATATCCCATCGCATTGATCACCTCGTCCTCAACCCGGCCGCCCAACAGCGTGAAGTATGAGGTGCCCTGGCTGAAATCGCCGCCGTGCAGCAGGAGAACCCTGTCCTCCCCGTAGCGCCTTCTTATGCTGTCGATGATGGCAGCCCTCTCGATGGCGCCGCCCAGACCGTCATTGTCCCCGCTGCGCACGGGCTCCAGATGGCTGTGGGTATCATTCGTATGTATTATCACCAATTTGGGCTGGCAGGCCGCAAGCAGGCAGGCTCCCAGCAAAACAAGTGCTGTCCTTTTCATTTCGTTTCCCAGTTTCTGTTGATATATCTTCCGTCCCTCTCCGCCGTGATGACTCCTCCGGCAGCGGTAAACTCCCGCAGATAGTCAACCATATACTCCTTCAGGTCCTCCTCGGCAATCTTTATTTCGAGAGCATTGTCCTTCATCGAATACCCATCGCCTCCCTCAAGCAGGAAGTCGATGGTGAGCACCTTATACACCCGGCCGGGATCCACCGCCTCTCCGCCCACGGTCAGAGACTCGAGAGCCTTGTTGGACACCACCGCCTCCGCCCCGGAGAAGGCAAGCTGGCGACCGAGCGCCATACCCTGGAAAATCTTCAGCAAATCCTCTCCCTTCAGGCTCATCAGCACCGGCTTGTTGTGGAACGGGAACATCGAGAGCATATCGTCCACAAGGATATCACCCTGCGGCATATCGACCCGTATCCCGCCCATATTGACGAAAGCCACGTCAACCGCGGTCCTGAAATACTTCTCCCCCACCTTCTTGAAGGTGTCCGAGGCCCAGTTAGGAAGTTCGCGGCCGGGGTAACGCTTGGTGAGCACCCTGTCGCTATGGCCTATTACCTCCTTCACACCGACCATTTCAGGTTGCACCCCGATTATGGCGCGGGCCACCTCCGCAGTCGTCGTGCCGGAGGCGAAATCCCTCCCGGAGGGGGAATGATACACGCTGTCGATTGTTCCGAGCGCCGCATCCACGTCAGCGCCGGAAAGGGCAGTCACCCCGGTCATATGACCGTTCACCGCTATGCGCTCCCAACTTACGCAGGAGGGGCACAGGAGGGCAGCCGCCGCAAGCATTACTGCTAATTTTGTCTGAACCATATCCATAAGTCTTTCCAAGTTGATTTCTTGCCGAACATAAGAATACCCACCCTGTAAATCTTGGCGGAGAACCACACGAACACCACGTCAGCGAGCGCAAGCGCCACGGCCGACACCGCAATCTCCCAGGTCTCCACGCCGAAAGGAAGCCTTGCAAGCATCACAATCGGAGAGGTGAACGGTATCATGGAACCCCAGAAGGCGACCGCCGAATCAGGGGCGTTGAACGAATAGATAGCCATGAAATACCCCAGCATAAGGGGGATGGTGAGCGGCAGCTGAAGCTGCTGGGTGTCGCCCTCGTTCTCGACCGCGGACCCTATTGCCGCGAACAGCGAGGAATACAGCAGGTACCCCAGCACAAAGAAAAGCAGGAACACCGCTATGATGCGCCCGTATGGAAGGCTGCCCAGAGTGGTGAGTATCACGGACAGTTCGCCATCCGCACCGGGGACAACGGCAGCGGCATCCACGCCCATACCGGGCACGGCCTCTCCGCCGGACAGCATCGCGTTCAACTTGTCTCCGCCTATGAACGATCCTGCCGCTCCCACAAGGCCGAAAGTCAGCACGACCCAAAGCAGGAACTGCGTCACCGCAACCAGGGCGATACCAGTTATCTTTCCGAACATCAACTCGGTAGCCTTGACAGAACTTACCAGCACCTCAACCACCCGACTGGACTTCTCCTCTATGACCGCCGACATCACCATACCGCCGAACAGCGTGATGAAAATGAATATTATCAGCCCGAGAACCATCGAAAGCACGGCATACACGCCGGTCTCGGAGATGGTCTCGTTGCCTTCTTCATCCATCGTGTACGAAGTGAGCTTCGTGTCCGCCTTGATTCCCGCCATTATGCCGGCAAGGCCGGGTATGTCGTATGATTCCACCCTGTAGTCCTCCACGGCGCCGTCGATGGTATGCTTGATGTTGTTCTCCGCATCCATCCCGAGGGGCTTAGGGAAGAAAAGCTCCGCAGCGACGCTGTTGGTCGAGTCAATCGCCGAGATGCTCAGCAGGGCGTTCACGCCCAGCGCCTCCATATTCTTCTTGACGCTGTCGATGCCACAGGCCGAGTAATCCTCGAACTGCATTGTCTCAGTATTCTCGAACCGGTCGAAAACTATGCCGGAACGGTCCACCACGGCCACTTTCTTGAGTTTGTCCTTGGAATTGACCATAAGCACGACCGGGACGACGCACAGGGCGGCCATCAGTATGGGCACGACAAAAGTCGTCACAAGAAAACTCTTCTTCCGGACCCTGTTGAGATACTCCCTGCGGATTATTATCGATATCGTTCCCAGATTCATTCTATTGTCCCTTTACCAGTTTGATGAAAATGTCGTTCATCCGCGGCATAAGCTCGCGGTACGCGTTGATTGTCACGCCCCTGTCCAGATATGACTTCAGCGTCGAAGCCCCGTCGCTCTCCCTCGGAAGCACCTCCGTATGCGTCCCGTCCCCGTCCGTATAGACAAGTTCGACGTTGTCGTTGCCGTAACTGCGGCGAATCGCATCCACCTCGCCCTCGATAACGACCTTCCCTCCGTTGATGAGCGCAATCCTGTCGCAGAGTTCCTCCACCGATTCCATATTGTGGGTGGACAGTATGATTGTCGCCCCCTCGTCGCGCAGGCGCAGAATCTCCTTGCGGACCACCTCCGCATTGACCGGGTCAAAGCCGGAGAAAGGCTCGTCCAGAATCATCAGCGAAGGCTTGTGGACCACCGTCGTTATGAACTGAAGCTTCTGGGCCATACCCTTGGAAAGCTCCTCCACCTTCTTGTCCCACCATCCCTCTATGCCGAAGCGCACGAACCAGTCCTTCAGCGCCAAGACGGCATCCCGGCTGCTCATTCCCTTCAGCTGGGCCAGATAAACCGCCTGCTCACCCACCTTCATCTTGCGGTAGAGGCCGCGCTCCTCCGGCATATATCCTATCTTCTCGACGTCCTCCCTCCTGATTGGCCGCCCGCAGAAAAGAACTTCGCCGCCGGACGGCATCGTGATGCGGTTCATTATCCTTATCAGCGTGGTCTTCCCCGCCCCGTTCGGCCCCAGAAGGCCGTAAATCCTGCCTTCCGGCACCTCGATGCTCACCGAATCCAGAGCTTTCTTCGGCCCGAAATTCTTGGAGACCTCCTTGCAGTGAATTATCATACGTTCAATATTTTTGCAGTAAGTTCCATAAGCAGCTCGGAGTCCCTGACATCCGTTCCGCCGTCTCCTCCCTTGCCCAGATAATCATATTCGCACAGCATCTGGAGGACAGCCGCAGACTTTGCCGGAGGGAAATGCCTCACGGCCTGGTCATACTCCCTGTAAAAATACGGGTTTGTCCCCTCGAGCGCCTCCGCCTTTCTCTCCGGCGTAGCCGAACCGGAAGCGAGCAGGAGTCCATACCTGAGAAGCTTGAAGAAATACGCGAATATGGCATTGACGGCCCCCGGCATCCTGAACTTCGCCGCATTGCCGACATAAGCCGCCGTCTTCAGCGCCCTGGACGAGTCACGCTGCCCCAGGGCCTTGGTCAGTTCGAAGATGCTGAACTGGCGCGACACCCCGACGTTCTTCTCTATGTCCTTCACCTCCACCTTCGAGGCACCCTCCGGGAGGTTCTTCAACAGTTTGTCGGTCTCGACCGCTATCGTGGAAAGGTCCGTACCCGCAGACTCCTGAAGCAGCGCCGCCGCCTCGGGACTTATCGACAGCCCGCGTGAAGCATAGTAACGCGATATCCAGGACGTGACCTCGTAGTCCCTCATAGCCGGGCTGTCCAGCACCTCGGCCACCTTCACCGCCGCCTTGTAAACCGACTTTCTCTTGTCCATAACGGCCCTTGTGAACAGAAGCACGAGCACGGTGGAGTCCAGCGGGGCGTTGAAATAACTCTCCAGCCTGTCGATATCCTCCAGCCTCTGGGCCTCCTTGACCACAACCAGCTGGCGGTCAGCCATCATAGGATAGCGTCTGGCCGCCGTGACAATCTGATCCGCCGTGACGTCACCCCCGTAGCATACGGTCTCGTTGAAGTCCTTCGAGGCCTCGTCTATGCATCCGGCCAGTATGGCCGCACATACCCTCTCGGGGAAGAACGGCTCATCCCCCATCAGCAGATAGACGGGTTTGAAAACGCCTTTCTCCACATCGTAAAGAATGCGCCTGCACTCGTCTTCGGTATTGACTTTCCTTGCAGCCATTACAAGCGGTAAAGATACAAAAATTTTGCTACTTTTGTGATACCGATGCAGCAAATCGAGAATTATATTTCCTATCTGTCCGGTGTCCGAAGATATTCCGAAAGGACCGTCAGAATCTACCGCGAATGTCTGGAGGAATTCGAGGACTTCGGGGGCGAAGACCTGTCAGTATCCCTGACTCCCGCCGGGGTCAGGGGCTACGAAATCCATCTGATCGACGAACGGCGCCTGGGGCCTGCCACGGTAAGCCTCCATCTGAGCGTGCTGAGCGGTTTCTCCGCCTACCTGATCCGGGCCGGCCTGCTGTCGTCCAACCCCGTTCGTCTTGTCAAGCGCCCGCGCCAGCCGAAACGCCTGCCCACCTTCTACCGCGAATCCTCGATGAAGGAATACTTCCGCACGCGCTCCGCCGCACTGGAATTCGGCGACTACCCCGACGCCCTGAGGTATATGACGGTCAGCCTGCTGTATTCGACGGGGCTCCGCCGCGCAGAACTCATATCGCTGAACCGAAGTTCCATCGACAAGGGGCGCAAGGTGCTGCGTGTCATCGGAAAAGGTGACAAGATGAGGGAGATACCCCTTACCGACGCGGCCCTGGCCGAACTCGACCTCTTCCGAGCCGTGGCCGACAGGACCTTCCCCAACGTCGCCGCGGAGGAAGACGTCCCGCTCCTGCTCACCCCCTCGGGAGGAAGGCTATACCCGGTATTCGTGGACAGAATCATCAAGAAGGAACTCGGCGGGGTTGACGGCATAACCGTGCGCAAATCTCCCCACGTGCTCCGCCACACCATCGCGAGCGAACTGCTCGACTCCGGAGCCGACCTCAACTCCATCAAGGAACTGCTCGGCCACAGCTCTCTCGCAGCGACCCAGATTTACACCCACAGCACAATAGAAAAGCTCAAGAAAGTCTATGCCGACGCCCATCCGAGGGCGCACAGGGATGACTCCGGAGAAGATTAGACCTCCTTCAATCCAAGCTCGGCGGCCTTCCGCCTCATCAACCGGTCCGCCTCCACGAAATCATTGCCGATGACCCCGTCCAGGACAGCCTCCTTTACGAACTCCTTGATGAGTCCTATCTCCCGACAGGGGCCGATTCCGTACACTTTCATCACATATTCCCCGTCGATGGGGTTCTTGAAGTTCCGGATTCTGTCCTTCGCCTCCACCTCCTCGAGCTTGCGCTCGACCAAATCGAAATTGTCCATTATCCTGGCCACCTTGGCCGGATTCTTCGACGTCACGTCGGCCCTGCAAAGCATCATAAGGTCCTCCACGTCATCGCCGGCATCGAAGAGCAGCCTTCTCACCGCCGAATCCGTCACCCCCTCGTCCACCAGTGCGATGGGCCTCAGGTGAAGCCATACCAGCTTCTTCACGTACTTCATCTGGTCCAGAGGCAGTTTCAGCCTGTTGAAAATACCCGGAATCATACGCGAGCCTATTATCTCGTGACCGTGGAAAGTCCATCCGGTCCCCTCCGTGAAACGCTTGCTGGCAGGCTTGCCTATGTCGTGCAGCAGAGCGGCCCATCTCAAGGGCAGAGGGTCGCCCGCAGCGCCCGAAGAAGCCTGCGCCGCCGCGACGTTGTCCAGCACGGTGAGCGTATGCGAGAAATTCTCCTTATGGCCCCTGCCCTCCACGGTCTCCACCCCCTTCAGGGCGCATAATTCAGGCAATATATGTCTCAACAGGCCTGTCTCCTCCATCAGGCGGAAAGCCATCGACGGCTTCCGGGTGGCAAGCATCTTGTTCAGTTCCTCGGTGATTCTCTCGGCGGACAATATCGACAGCCTCCCGGCCATCCGCCTCATCGACTCCAGCGACTCCGGTACAATCTCAAAAGTCATTTCCGGGGTCGAGAGCCTGGTCGCGAACCTCACTGCGCGCAACATCCTCAAAGGATCGTCGGAATAGGTCGTATCGGGGTCGAGCGGGGTGCGTATGATACCCTCGGCAAGGTCCCTCACCCCACCGAACGGGTCAACCAGTTCGCCGAAATCCTCCGCGCACAGGCTCAGGGCCATCGCATTTATCGTGAAATCCCGGCGTTTCTGGTCGTCCGCAAGAGTGCCGTCCTCGACTATCGGCTTGCGGGACTCCCGCCTGTACGACTCCCGCCTCGCTCCCACGAATTCGATTTCGTCCCCGCGGTAGCGGAGCATCGCCGTACCGAAATTCTTGAAATAGGATACTTTCCTGCCCGTTCGTCTGCCTACCTCTCCGGCAAAATCCAGCCCGCTGCCCTCGACCACTATATCTATGTCGCTGCAGGGTTTGCCGAGCAGGCAATCCCTCACGTAGCCGCCTATCACATAGGCCTTCACGCCTCTTGCAGCGGCCACGTCACGGACCAGACCGAATATCTCCCGGTCAACGAATTCTGAAGCTATTGTCGGCATAACAGCATTTCTTCATAGGAGGGCATCGCCGCCTTCGGGACGAAAACGCCCCCCTCGCGCCGGAACAGCAGAGTTCTGTCGCCGTTGGTCAGAAAAATGAACCCGACGTCCAGAACGGAGTTGTACCTCATCGCCTGCTCGGCCACCCCGCCCGTAATCTCCACGTCCGGCCTCTTGCACTCCACGACGGCCAGCGGCTTCAGATTCCGGTCATAGACCAGAATGTCCGCACGGAAAGGCTTGTCACCGAACTTGAATGCAACCTCGCTCATCATCATATGGCGCGGGACACCCGCCGAATTTTCAAGCACCCCTATGAACCACTGCCGGACGCTCTCTTCCGGAGTGTCCGCAACTTCCTTTCTGCGCAGGGGGTCCCACATAACAGGGCAAATATACAAAAAAAGACCGATTGAAGCCGAAACTTCAACCGGTCACTCCGTGGGAGCTGAGGGAGTCGAACCCCCGACCCTCTGCTTGTAGGGCAGACGCTCTAAACCAACTGAGCTAAGCTCCCGAGCTTTGGGACTGCAAAGGTAGTGTATAATTTCAATTCTCCAAACTTTTTTATCGATTTTTGGGCGGATTCTTTGAAAATACCGCAAAAAATCCAATCTTTGCAGTCCGCTTGCAACTGGGGATGTTTTGGTTTTGACAGCATCGTAAACGGTGGTAAGCACGCCGGGCGTAGGGGACTTGCCCGTTAATCTCAGTCTTCGAACAACAGTAGGCAACTACAACTACTCATACGCTTGCTAGTCTCCAAGAGACACGCATCAATCGATGTCGCCAAGGTTGCGGCACGACGTATATCCCGCCGCACTTCTCGGAAGGTCCGGGCCGGCATACGGGGTATCATCAGGACCAACTGCGCGGAGAGCCTCCTCCAGACTCCGCAAAGATTCAAGAGGATAAGTTCCGGCTTAGCCCGCCAACCGGCCTGCCGGGGCCGACAACCAAAGGTCGGATAAGCGTGTAGAAAGCCCTCGGGTATAATGTTTGGACGGCGGTTCGAGTCCGCCCATCTCCACGATTCATATTGTGTATCAACGGGTTAGGGGCCGTATACACAAACCAGCGGCAGTCCCTCCCGGGTCACTTCGAATAGCTGACGATACCGACGCCGGCAAACACCAGCAGGGCCGCCGCTATCTTCGGAACGCTCAGGGAATCGAGCCCCATCGCCACACTCATAACCATCGCCACCACAGGCTGGATATACGAGTACATACAGACAAGCATGGGTTTCAGCCTCTTCTGGCCTATCGGGATAAGGAAATATGCGACGAAGGTGGAGAAGAACACGATGAAAAACACCTCCCAGAACACCCTTGCCCCTATGAGCCCGAATTGAATCTCCGGAATGCTCTTCACGGCCAGCGGTGCCGAATACACCGCCGAGAAAAGGAACATCCACTTCATGAACGCCACCACCCCGTACTTGCGGATAAGCGGCTTGAACACTCCCAGATAGAGAGAGAAAGACAGTATGTTGACAATCATCAGTGCAAAGCCCAGGGGCGTGGTGCTGCGGTTCGACTCCGGACCGGCCACTGCGGTAAGCACAAGGAACACGACTCCCGCAAGACTTGTGACCAGTCCGGCCACTGCGCGCCCGGTAATCCTGTCCCCTATCGCAATGGCGGCGATAATCATAGTGCACACCGGCGTCAGCAGCGTGAACATCGACAGGTCAACCGCCGAGGCGCGGGGGACGGCCAGCAGAAATGACAGCTGCGTAATGAAAAGTCCCAGCAGCGAGGCAAGGGCGATTCTGGGCAAATCCCTCCGTTCGACCTTCTCTTCCCTGCCGAAGAAAAGCGACACCATCCAGAAAAGGGCGGCCGCACCTGTCATCCTCAAGCAGAAAAGAGCGGTCTGTGGGACCAGACCGCTGTTCGCAACATCCTTGCAGAAGACTATGTTGAATCCGAAAATAAGATACGCAAGGAAAGAAGCGGCATTGCCCGCAAGCCTGCCGCTTCTCCCGCCGATATTTTCAGTTTCTTCCATAGAATTCCATCAACAATCAGTCATCGGGCTCATGGTGCGTCACACCAAGGAGTTCCATTTGGAATATCAACACTGAATAGGCCGGAATTGACCCCCGTGCCTGCGAGCCATACGCGAGTTGGGAGGGAACATATATCTCCCACGTAGAACCAACCGGCATAAGTTTCAAGGCCTGAGTCCAGCCTGGAATGACTGCGTTGACGGGGAATTCCAGCGGCTCTCCCCTATCATAAGAACTGTCAAATACAGTCCCGTCCAGCAGTTTGCCCCAATAATGAACCTTCACTATATCACCTTCCGTAGGCACTTCTCCAGTCCCTGCCGTTATGACTTTGTACTGCAGACCGCTCTCAAGCACGACCACATCTTCATTCTTGGCATTTTCCTCAAGGAACTTCTCGCCTGCGACCTTGTTTTCTTCATCTTTTGGCACAAGACCCGTATGGTCATAGAGGTCTATCCGGAACCTCATCACTGAATTCTGTGGGATGCCCGTGATCAACTGGTCACCGAACATCGTCCTGTATGTCACATAGAACTCACATAGGGAGCCTTCCGGAATAAATTGCAGGGCCTCCATCCAGGCATTGCCGGGACTTGCCACCACATCCCTCAAATAGCCCTCCATATGCATTCCACTGGCATATGTGTCCATAATGGTCATCCCGCTTTGGACAATATTCGCAATCACATCCATTTTCACAAGGCTGTCAAGGGTCGGCTTCGGCTTATCTCCTTCCCTGATTATTCTGTACTGAATGCCGCCGGGCAGCACAACCGTTCCCTCCCTTTTGGCATTTTCCGCCATAATCCTTTCACCGAGTTCCTTATATTGCCATTCGGACTCGGACAGGAAAGCAATGCTGTCCGGTATCTCAACCTCCGTGAACTCCGACCTCTTCACCGTGACAGGTCCGGGTCTGCATTCATAGAATCCGACCTTCATTCCGTCGGCCATCTCTTTCCTGAACGCTATGCTGAAACCCTCCGTCATCACGACAGGCAGGGTGACGAAAGAATATTCCGAATCCTTCCGGAAAACGTCCCCCTCCTTGGGAACAAGGGTTATTCCATCCGCTGAGTCGACAGCAGCCACAACGGGATCACCTCCCTCAGAGAAGGAGAACAATGCCTTACCGGCGAGAGCCTCTCCGGCATTTGCCGCTATTGTTACGGTCAATACGCTGTCCAGCGGGAGTTTGAACCTTACGCCTCCGCAGACATTGACGAAATGCAATTCGGCCGTCGTCGAATGGGCCAGTGCAGTGAACAGAGCGTCATCATAAGACCCCGGCACCCCATATTGGACGGCCGGGAGAGTAGCCGTCACCCCCTCGCCGCCGCATACGGCATATTTGTCATAGGGTCGGAATCCCCAGACATTGGCCAGCCCGTCTTTCGTAACTCCGAGGGCAGTCGCCGCCCCGAACGTGGCGGAAGAGGCTTCCTCTTCGTTCCTTGAGGTGTATTTCACCCCGACTGAACCGTAGAATACGTTGATGTTGTCGGCCGGCTTCCACAAAACGGGTTCGAACCTTATCCCATCAACTCCATTTGATGTTTCGTTCTCTATCGACGCGACAACATCCGGCGCCGCTGAGAACTTCATCACATCGTCATTGACGCAAGCGGCGGCAACTGTCACCGCCACAAGCAAAATATACACATTTCTTTTCATCCTCAATCAAATTTGATTTTCCGAGCCGCAAAGTTAGCATTTTTTCCAAATATAAGGAAATGGTAGTATCTTTGCCGACGATGAAAAACGCGCGTTCCATACTCGGAATGGTTTGTCTGGCGGCGCTTGCCATACTGCCGGCGGGATGCCTCAAGGAAGACAACCCTGGGGACTACCGGCCGGAGCATACCCTCATCTTCTGCGGGATGGGATTCAACAACATTTCCTCCTCCATCTCCGGGAACGTCTCCGAGATGCTGGAAGGCTCCTACATACCCACCGTCAGGAGCCGGAAAGGACTCATCTTCATAACCCACTTCAGGGACGGTTCATACAGCGACAGAACCCCGGTTGACATAGTGCGCGTTTACAAATCCAGACGCGGGGAGACGATTATGGATACTCTCAAGTCCATCACCGGCGTCGATGTTCTCACGGATCCGGCAGTGCTTGGGGAGGCGCTCAGATACGCGATGAAGGCCGTACCCTCCGACAGTTACGGATTCATTTTCTCCTCCCACGGTACCGGCTGGCTGCCGAAGGG
>JAKSJZ010000059.1 GCA_024401995.1 Bacteroidales bacterium | reverse complement strand
GACTATCATTTCTTTACTTTACCTCTTAATCTCTCTCAATATTTTCAAAGAACGCCCATCTCGTTTTGCGAAATGGGCTGCAAAGATACTCACTTTTTTGAATACTACAAATCTTTTCTACAAAAAAATCATTTTTTGCGGAATGACGCGAGAATCACATATGCACAAAGGGCTGCAAGCGGCAGAACGGCTATCTTTTCCGCCGCTCCGGAGGCATTCCATCCGGTCAGGAAAAGGTCGACTCCGGCGAATTTAAGAATAGCGGAAACAACCCCCATCAGCGCGCCGCCGGCGATAAAGCCGGAAGCGATGAGCGTCCCCTTGTCAACTCTCCTGGCATTTTCCTCCGCATCCCCGGTACGGCTTCCCACAAACCACGCCAGCGCACCGCCGAGAAGCAGCGGAAGATTGAGGTCGATGGGAATGAACATACCGAGGCAGAACGCCAGCGCCGGCATTCCGCAGAAGTTGATGGCCAAAGCAATCAGCGCCCCTATGCCGTAAAGCAGCCAGGGAGCGTTGCCGCCGTTCATCATCGGCTGGATGACCGCCGCCATCGCATTCGCTTGAGGCGCAACCAGGCACCCGTCTCCGGTGAAGCCGTATGTACGGTTGAGAATCATCATCACCCCGCTGACCGTAGCCGCCGCAACCGCAACGCCGACGAACTTCCACGCTTCCTGCTTCACGGGAGTCGTGCCGACCGAATATCCTATCTTCAGGTCGGTGATGAACCCTCCGGCAGTCGCGAGCGCAGTACATACGACACCGCCCATAACCATCGCGGCCACCATCCCCGCATTGCCCTTGAGTCCGCAGGCAACAAGAACCAGAGCCGTGATGATAAGCGTCATGATGGTCATACCGCTGACCGGATTGCTGCCCACAATGGCGATGGCATTGGCCGCAACCGTCGTGAACAGGAAGGACACCAGGGCAACTATCAGCACACCAACAAGCGCCTGCCACAACGAATCCACCACCCCGCCGAAAGCGAAGAACGCGAATATGGCAAGAAGCGACACAACCGCGAACAGGACAAGCTTCTTCATAGACAGGTCCCTGTCGGTGCGCTCGACATCCCGGGAGCCGTCATCACCCTTGCGGCGGAACTCGCCGACTGCAAGCCTTGCCGCGGACTTTATGACTCCGAAACTCTTGACAATACCCACTATGCCGGCAGTCGCTATGCCTCCGATGCCTATGTGGCGTGCATACTCCCTGAAAATCTGTTCCGGGGTCATCTCCGCGATCGTTGCGGTTATGCCCACACCCATCAGGTCGATGACCGAACCTCCCCAAAGAAGATTCATAAGCGGAATTATCACCAGCCATACAAGGAAACTGCCCAGACAGATGACAAGCGAATATTTCAATCCTATTATATATCCCAGACCGAGCACTGCCGCTCCGGTATTGAGCTTAAGAACCATCTTTGCCTTGTCGGCCACTACCGCCCCCCAATGGAACACGGTGGTGGAAACGGTCTCCGCCCAGGCTCCGAAAGTGGACACGAGGAAATCATAAAGACCTCCTATGACGCCGGCGGCAAGAAGGGTGGATGCCCCTCCCGTTTTGCTCTCACCGGACACAAGCACCTTGGTCGTAGCCGTAGCCTCCGGGAAAGGATATTTGCCGTCCATTTCCTTCACGAAATAACGGCGGAACGGTATGAGGAAGATGATTCCAAGCACCCCTCCGAGGAAAGACGACAGGAACATCTGCATATAATTCACCTCCAGTCCCAGTATGTAAATCGCCGGCAGCGTGAAAATCGCGCCGGCCACAATGACTCCGGAACAGGCTCCGATGCTCTGGATGATAACGTTCTGCGAAAGGGAATCCTTCTTGCGGAGCGCCCCGCTCACGCCTACGGCAATGATGGCGATAGGTATGGCGGCCTCGAACACCTGGCCGACCTTCAGCCCGAGGTAGGCGGCAGCGGCCGAAAATATAACGGTCATCAAAAGACCCAGCACGACGGAGTACGGGGTCACTTCGGAATAGTTTTTCCTGGGGTCAAGTACCGGTTTCATTCTTCAGCGTAAAGTTTGATGATATTAAGAATCACGGCGGAGGCTTTCTGCATATTCTCCACGGTCACCCATTCCATCCTGCCGTGAAAATTGAGCCCGCCGGCAAAGATGTTGGGGCAGGGAAGGCCCTTGAACGAGAGATTGGCCCCGTCGGTACCTCCGCGTATGGGCTGAATCTTCGGGCGCACTCCGGCCATTTCCATAGCCTTCGCGGCCTTCTCGACAATATGGATGTGCGGCTCCACCTGCACCTTCATATTGCTGTACTGGTGGCGGATTTCGACGGTTGCCGTCCCCTCGCCGTAGCGTCGGTTGATTTGCGCGCAAACCTCCTCCATATCCCTCTTCTTCTTCTCGTAACGCTCCGTATCGTGGTCACGTATGATATAGCTGAACTTCGCCTGCTCGACGCTCCCCTCCATTGAGATGATGTGGAAGAATCCCTCATAACCCTCGGTGGTCTCGGGACGCGCCTTCTCCGGAAGAAGCGAATTGAACTCCTGCGCTATCAGGATGGCGTTCTTCATCTTGCCCTTCGCATAGCCCGGGTGGACGTTGCGGCCCTGGATGGTTACACTGGCCGACGCCGCGTTGAAGTTCTCATACTCCAGTTCACCGATATCGCCGCCGTCCATCGTATAGGCATACCTTGCCCCGAACCTCTTCACGTCGAACTTCACGACTCCGCGGCCTATCTCCTCATCGGGGGTGAAACCTATCCTTATGGGACCGTGGCGGAACTCCGGATGGGTCACTATGTACTGCACCGCATCCATTATCTCCGCGACTCCGGCCTTGTCGTCCGCTCCCAGGAGGGTCGTGCCGTCGGTCGTGATGAGGGTCTCGCCCTTGTGCTCGAGCAATTCCGGGAACTCGGACGGCTTCAGGTACAGGCCCTTTACCCCTTCGAGCGCAATGTCCCCGCCGTCATAGTCCCTTATCGTCTGGGGATGGACGTTATCTCCGGGCGCATCCGGGGAGGTGTCAACGTGGGCTATGAATCCGACTGCCGGGACCGCATCGCTGACGTTGGACGGAATGGATGCCATAACATAGCCATAGGAATCGAGCGTCGACTCGACTCCCATTGCCTTAAGCTCACTGTTGAGCATTCTCAACAGATCCAGCTGGCACAGGGAGCTCGGTTGGGTTGCCGAATTCTCGTCCGAGGTCGTCTTGACCTTCACGTACCTGAGAAACCTCTCCTGAATCTGTTCGGGCATCGATGGTTTTACGGGCTTTTTTTCTCTCATATCTCTTTATGTAAACTTCAAGTTTTGCTCGGTCCTTGCGGTTCTGCTTCTCACGCTCTACCCACAGCTTGCGGGTGCGCTCCCTGTTCTTTTCCAGAGCCTTGAGCTTCTTTTCGGCCGCCTTGAGCGAATCCAACCTGTCCAGTTCCCTCCATCTCGCCTCCTTGCGCGCAAGCCTCTCCTGGCGCAACCGCTCCTTCTCCGTGAGAATAACCGCGGGCGCGGCAGAGGCGGAATCGGAGGCCTCGGATATTGCGGCTCCGGCGGCTGCCCCGGCTTCTCCCGACAAGGAATCGGCCGCCTCAACAGCCGCACTGTCCGCGGCCACTGCCGCCGTGCTGTCCGCCGCAGCCTCTTCAGGATGCTCCCTGTTCCATCGGTTGACGGAATCGCGGACGGCTATTTCGCTGTAAATCCCCGCCATATAGCCGGGGAAATAAATCCCGGTCTGCACGAAGGCGGGCTCCGGACGGCCGTGGAACACCTCCCGCTGTGATTCCCTGAACTCCAGGGAGGTTATGTC
Organism: Bacteroidales bacterium; assembly: GCA_024401995.1. Classification (GTDB taxonomy): domain Bacteria; phylum Bacteroidota; class Bacteroidia; order Bacteroidales; family UBA932; genus Cryptobacteroides. The sequence goes on along the minus strand of JAKSJZ010000059.1, from coordinate 4,945 downwards.
CTCCTTGCCCCCGGGCTGTCTCTCCTCCTGCCAGGAGAACCCTTTAAGCTTCGAATCCGCCGCACTCAGCTGTGCGGTCGGGAAAGCGTCGTTCTTCGGGCTCTCGAAGTAGTGTATGCGGTCTATCTGGCCATCCAGAAAATACGCGCTGAGCATCTTTGTATTCACCCTGTTTACAGTGGCAAGTTCACCGTTCTCCTCGAGGTAGAAAAGGGCATCGACGCCTCCGAGCGCATCATAGCGGATAAGTGTCATCGAGGTGTCGAAATAAGCCTGCATCTCGATGCTCCTTATCTGGTCGAAATGCGTCGGATCCTCCTGTGTGGCGACAAAGGCGTTCGACATAAGGTTGGCCTTGTGCGCGTGTCCGTCCTTCACAAGAAGAGCTATGCTGTCCGCGGTGTACTGCCGCGAACCCTCGTTCCAGACTATAGGCTCGACAAACAGCCTGGCTATGGAATCCAAATCGCAATAAACCAGGGAATCACACCTCATCTGCATATCGAAACGGTACATCCTCACATTCTTCAAGGCTCTCATAAAGCCGATTCTGGAAGAATCCGGGACTTCCACCGACAGGGTATCTGCCGCCACAAGTGTATCCGCCGGAGCGAGAGAGTCAACCGGAGTGTCCATCGGGGCGAGGGAGTCAACCGGGGGCAGAGTGTCCGTCGGAGCCAACGTATCCGCCTGTGCCACTGTATCCTCCGCCGGTCCGGCGGGGAGAGCCTCCGGCGCCGTCCCGCGAAGCTTCCTTCCGGGCTGGACAAGCCCCTTCTCCTCCGCTTCCTGACGGGCCTGCTCCGCCTTGGCCGCAGCCTCGGCTGCCGCTTTCTGCCTGAACTCCCGCACCGGGTCCATCAGCATATCGGAAAGCCTTTCCGCAGCTGCAGCCACCTCGGCGCTGTCGACCTCGCATCTTGGGACAGTATAGTATTTTATGAACTCCGCTCCACAGTAAAGGGTGTCCAGTTTCCGCTCCGTAGTGTCATTGACCGTGGAATCATTCCTGTGCTCGGTCATAAGCGCAATGGCGGCATCGAGCGTCAGGTAAAGCGTCGCTATCGAATCGACGTACTCCACACGTCCCGCCACGGCCGCCACGTTGCGGGTAGTATCTATGACCTGGGCATGACCCAGCAACGTGATATCGTTAGTGAGCCGGTAAAGATAGAGCGAATCACTCCACGACTCCTGGGCCCTTGAGGTAGCGTGTACGCCCGGACTGAAAAAGAACACTTCGGAGCCCCTGTCATACCACCCGCCCTCGGCCGAAAGCATATTGTCCTCCTTCCGGAAGTCGATGGGGGCGGTGAAGAAGGCCTTGTTCTCATCCGTGTTGTACTCCATCGCCGAAGTACGGATGAAGACGGAGTCGGTAAACATATTCACCTCGTCGGTAAACGTGAACAGATGCTTCGGGGTGCTGTATGTTCCGTTGATACTCTCCATTATCTGGCCGTCCTTGTCCTTCAGCGTCGCACCATCCCGGAATACTGCGGTGGAATCCTTTGTCCTGTAGTCGAGTACGGAAGTGCGCAGAGTGTTCAAATCCTTGTCCTGGAGCTGGACTACGCCGCCCCGGAACTGCGCCACCCCGTCATTTATCATATAATCCAGCTTGTCGCTCGTCAGGACGGTCTCGTCCTGCATCATCTTCACGTTGCCGTATGCCTTGATAAGTTCGTCGTTTACGTCCCAATAGGCGGTGTCGCAGACGAGATATGTACCATTGTGCAGAAATGTCGCGTCGGTGGCCTGACGGTAATCCTTGCCGTCAAGTTCTATCAACCGGAGAGACGACCCCTTGACGAGCCTGACCAGCGAATCCTGACGCGATTCCTCCTGAAGGGGCTCTTCCTGCCGTTCCTCCGCTCCGGCGGCAACCTCCCCCTCTCCGGGCTCCTGCGCCCTGGTAGCGGGAAGCAGCGCACAGACCGGCCCTAACGCCAGCAGGCACGCCGTCAGTATCAGTTTTCTCTGAACTTCGCCTCCCATCCCTTGTTTGCAAACTCGCAATCCCTGAACATAGGATCAATGACGATGTAGGTCGAAGCTATCTTCTCACCTATGAACTTGTCTATCGCCTTGCGCTGGTTCAACTGCTTGACGATGCCGAGCAGTTCCGTATAATCGTTCTCGAAGGTGGCGGTATGGGCCGGCACAATCCTGTCGAGACGCACAATCTTGTATATGCGGTTGCCCTGACGGCCCGAACTGGCGCCTTCGTTGTCATAAGATTCGATGGGCCGCGATATCTCCCCGACCTCGAGGTCCTCGACCGCAGCATAATCCTGCGGCTTCAACTGGTCTATCTCGAAGTATGCCGAACCGGTCATAGGGTCGGCCATCTGGCCTCCGTTCGTCCTCGTCGCAAGATTCTCCGAATAGAATCTGGCAGCCACCTCGAAAGTTATCTCCCCCTCGATAATCTTGGTGCGGATACTGTCGAGCTTGCTGAACGCCCTCTCGCGGTCTTCGCTGGTATAGGAAGGCTTGATGAGGATATGTCTGGCATTGAACATGTCGCCTTTCTTCTCTATGACCTCGATGAGATGGAAACCATCCGGGGTCTCGACTATCTGCGAGACCATACCGGGCTTGAGGGCCATCGCCGCATTGGAGAAGGCCGGCCAGAAAATGGACTTGTCCGCAAGTCCCAGCTCGCCTCCCTTGCGCTGGCTTCCGGGATCCTCCGAATAGAGGCGTGCCAGCATCGAGAACTTCTCCCCGCGGGTAATCCTGTCGCGTATCTCGAGCAACTTCTCCTTCACCTTCATCTTGGCGGCCTCCCTGTCGGGATAAATACATATTTCACTCATCTTGTACTTCATCGGCACAATGGGAAGCGACGCCGTATCGACAGTATCCATATACTCCTTCACGTCGAAAGGGGTCAATTCGGGAGCGCTGCCGGATATCTTCTGCTGCTCCTGCTGGGTAAGGCTGCCGTCCTCAAGCTGCTTCTGCCATTCCTGGCGCAACTTGTACAAGGGCTTGCCGAAATACTCCTCCACCTCCTTGTCCCCGCCCAGAGCGGTCTTCACGCTCGCGAGCCTCTGGTTGAGTTCGCCCTGGACAAGATCCTGGTTCACGGTCAGGGAATCCAACTTCGCCTGCATCAGGAAAAGCTTGGACAACATCACGTTCTCAAGCACCTCACAACGCATATTGTGGTCGGAATTGTACCCCTGCGCGGAAGCCACCTTCACTTCCGCCTCCAGGTCGGAGAGCATCACAGCCTCCGCGCCTATCACCGCCACCGTACGGTCGATGAGTCCGTTCGGGTATTTCTGGGCCGATGCCGGCACGACCGCCGACAGGATCGAAACCAATAAAAACAGTATTCTCTTCATTGTCTAATAAATCTGCAACTTCTTCGTCCTGCGGGCGTTGTCCAGCAAATCGCTCTCCAGGTTGACAAGCAGGGCGTGGCGCCTTTCGCTGAGGATAAGTTCCCTCACCTTCGGCTCTATGTATTCAAGCGGGGCGACGCCGCTCCTTACAATGCCGCACACCTTCGCGGTACGGAGTTCGCCCTTCTTCTGGTTGCCCTTCGTGATGAACCCGCCGTTAAGGGACGAAAGCATATTTTCCACATCCGTGCCAAATTCGGAAGCAAGCGCGGATGCCGATATCCATTCGTCCGACTTGTCGAAATACTTGTCGGCATATATCCTTGCCAGACTGTCCGCCTCCATAAGGTCGTCATATTCCGAAGAGCCCATCAGCCTGATAATCTTCGCCCTCTCGGGAACCTCGGCCGTAATCCTGAGGAAGCGGGCCTTGACTACGGGAGAATCGAGCGTAAACCTCGACTCGTGATCACGATAATACCTTTCAACCTGTTCGGCGGTGATAAGCGTATCGAGACGGTCGGCCAGATAATGCTGTTCATACCTGAACTTAAGCACCGAGGCGCGATACGCCTCCATTTCCCTGGTAAGGTCCAGTTCTCCTTTCGCAAGATTCTCCTCCGCAAGGTCGGCATAGAGAATACCGGATGCCCAGCTGTCGATATAGGCATTCACAAGCGCGAGGCTGTCTTCGGACGGAGTGCCGGGGGGCACGAGCGGGGCGACTTCCGAAAGATACAGGTGATGATTGTCAACGGAGGCTACGACCTGGTCGTCGTGAATCAGGTTCGACACCGCCCTGCACGAGGGAAAAGCGGCAAGGGCGACGAAAAATACTGCGGAAAGCGCCTTCTTTGTCATAACTTGCAAATGTAATCATTAATTCGTTGCGAAAAAACAGTCCCCGCGACGCATTGTGTGAGCGTCACGGAGACTGTTTCTCCTTGAAACGGGCCTCGCTACGCCTTCTTGGCGGCAGGCTTCTTTGCGGGAGCCTTCTTCGCGGCAGCGGGAGCGGCCTTCTTTGCAGGAGCTTTCTTCTCCGCAACCGGGGCGGCTTTCCTGGCGGGGGCCTTCTTCGCAGCAGCGGGCTTCTCCGCAGGGACGGCTTTCTTTGCGGGCGCCTTCTTCTCGGCAGCAGGCTTCTCCGCAGGGGCAGCCTTCTTTGCAGGTGCCTTCTTCGCAGCAACGGGAGCGGGCTTCACCACCGGAGCCTTTGCGGGAGCGGGTGCGGGCGCATCGGCAGCCTCCTTGACGGCGGCGCTGAGCTTCTCGTAAAGAGCGTTTGTCTTCTCCAGAATCTCCTTGCGGATATTGTTGAAATAAGTCTTCTTGCTGCCTTCTATCTTCTTCGCGTTGACCTTGTCCTTCAACTCGTTATAGAGAGCTACAGCCTCATCGACAAGAGACTCGACTTTTGCGTCCGTCGCGTTGGGATTGACCGTGGCGAAAATTGAGCAATCCTCTATGAATGCTCCAAGAACATACTCGATGTCTTTCTTAACTTCTCTAAGATTCATAATAAAAGAAATTTTGGTAGCGGGAGTGGGTCACGATCCCACGACCTCCGGATTATGAATCCGACGCTC
>JAKSJZ010000058.1 GCA_024401995.1 Bacteroidales bacterium | reverse complement strand
CCCTATGAGTTTCTCGGAGGCCATCCCACCCCGCCGGCGCTTCCGGAGGTGATACCGGTCGGGACATACCGCCGTACTTTCGAGGTCCCCGAAGGCTGGGCCGGCAGGGACGTGTATCTTCACATAGCCGGAGCCAAGTCCGGCGTGTACGTATATGTGAACGGCAGGGAGGTCGGGTACAACGAGGATTCGAAGAACCCGGCCGAGTACCTTCTCAACCCCTTCCTGCGCGGCGGGGAGAACGACCTTGAGATAAGGATATACCGCTGGAGCACAAGCTCATATCTGGAGTGTCAGGATTTCTGGCGCATCAGCGGCATAGAGAGGGACGTCTTCCTGTGGTCACAGCCGCACGCAAAAATTTGGGATTTCAGCGTCAAATCCACGTTGGATTCGCTGTACAGGGACGGCATTTTCGAGTGCGAAGTGTGGCTGAAGAACTCCTCCGGAGAACTGTCCGACCTTGACGTCTCGTATTCGCTGGTGGATGCGGCCGGCGCCGAGGTGGCACCGGGGGACCCTTCCGTTACGGTCGATTCCCTGTCGGAGCGGGTCAGGTTCTCGGCGTTGCTGCCCGACGTCCTTCACTGGACGGCGGAGACACCGAACCTTTACAGGCTTTATGTCACGACGCGCCAAAACGGAGAGGTGCTTGAGGTTGTGCCCTGCCGCGTAGGCTTCCGGTCGCTGGAGTTAAGGGATGACGTCTTTCTTGTCAACGGCCGGAGCGTGAAGTTCAAGGGCGTCAACATCCACGAGCACGACGAGCATACGGGCCATTACGTGACGGACAGTATAAGGCGCGTGGACTTCGAACTTATGAAGGCCCACAATATCAATGCCGTGCGCCTGTGCCACTATCCTCAGGACCGCCGCTTCTACGAGCTTTGTGACGAATACGGCTTTTACGTTTACGACGAAGCGAACATAGAGTCCCACGGTATGGGCTACAATCTGCGCCGCGGCGGGACCCTGGGCAATAACCTCGACTGGCTCGACGTCCATATGGAGAGGACGGGGAATATGTTCGAGCGCAACAAGAACTATCCCTGTGTCACAATATGGTCGCTGGGCAACGAGGCCGGCAACGGAATCAACTTCTATATGACTTACGATTTCCTCAAGAACAGGGAGCGGAACCTGATGAACCGTCCCGTCAACTACGAGAGGGCGCTTCTGGAGTGGAATACCGATATGCTGGTGCCGCAGTATCCGGGAGCCGACTGGTTCAGGATGATGGGGAAAAAGGGGTCGGATCGTCCTGTGGTGCCTTCCGAGTACTCCCACGCGATGGGCAACTCCAACGGCAATCTGGCCGGGCAGTGGGAGTGGATATACCGCTATCCCCATCTGCAGGGCGGGTTCATCTGGGACTGGGTGGACCAGGGGCTGCTCTGCCACGATGCCGACGGGAGGCCATACTGGGCCTACGGCGGCGATTTCGGGGTCAATCCCCCGAGCGACGCCAACTTCTGCTGCAACGGTATCGTCAATCCCGACCGCAGGCCCCATCCCGCCATGGCCGAAGTGAAGCACGTTTACCAGAATTTCCGCTTCGACGATCTTGGAGGCGGCAGAATCGGAGTTTTCAACCGCTTCTATTTCACGTCTTCGGACTCATACAGTTTTGTGGCCACTCTCCTGAAGAACGGCCGCAGTGCCGGCAGGAAGGTGTTCCGTTTGGCGCTTGCTCCACAGACCGGTACGGAACTGGAGACGTTCTCCCCCGCGCATCTGTCCGGCGGCTATGAGTATCAGGTGCGTGTAGAAGCGCTTGATGCGAAGGGGAACGTCGTGGCCGGAGACCAGTTCCCGCTTTGCGGACGGTTCGTTCCGCCCGCCTTTACAAAAACGGGCCCGGCGCTTTCCGTCTATGATGCTGACGGGACGGTGGAGATTTCCTCCGCGCAGGTCTGTCTGAAGGTTGACCGTTCAAGCGGTGACGTGGTTTCATACAAGGTTCGCGGAGTAGAGTATATCGCCGACGGTTTCGGGTTCAGGCCCTCGTTCTGGAGGGCTCCGACCGACAATGACTACGGATGTGCACTGCCGAGGCGCCTGGGCGTCTGGAAGAAGTCTCCCGTGGTGAAGGAAGTAAGTCCGTCGAAGGACGGGGACTGTGCCGTTGTAAGGGTTGTGTTCAGGACGGCGGCAGCCAACGACTTCAGCGTCGTTTACCGGATTTATCCTTCGGGAGCGCTGAAGGCGGAGTGCGTGTTCGATGCCTGTGCGGAGGGGACTCCGGGGCTTCCGAGAGTTGGGTTGAGGTTCAGGATGCCGTCGGGCTTCGGTACGGTTCAGTATTACGGCCGCGGTCCCGAGGAGAACTATGTCGACCGCAAGTCCGGTACTTTCCCCGGCCTTTACGATGCCGACGCTTCCGACCTGTATTTCCCTTATGTGCGCCCGCAGGAGAACGGCCACCATACCGACGTGCGCTCGCTCCGGTTGACCGACGGCCGCGGCAGAGGGCTGCTTGTCTGCTCGGACGGTCTGTTCGAGTTCAACGTCCTCCGCAATGCGGTGGAGGATTTCGACACCCCGGGGCCTGAAAAGCCTCAGTCGCACGTATGCGACATAGTTGGGAGGAATTTTGTGGAAGTGTGTCTCGACCATCTCCACAGGGGAGTGGGAGGATATGACAGCTGGGGCGCCGAGCCCGAGAAGAAGCATATGATTGACGCCTGCCGTCAGTACAGCTTCGCTTTTACGATTGTCCCCCGTTGACGTGTTCGACGCCGACAGGTTTAAAGTTATAACAGAGATGAAAAAGCTGCGTTCCGGTTTGATTTGTCTTGGGGTTCTGACTCTTATCTTCGCATATTTGGGACACGTAATGGGTGTTTCCAATATGCTCAACACCATTATGCATACGGCTCACGACCTCCTGCTCAACACCTGTTTTTTCCTGATGGCCGTCTGCGTGCTGATGGGAGCCCTCAGCCGTCTGCTGCTGGATTTCGGTGTGGTTGACCTGATAGGCAGGCTGGTCAAGCCTCTGATGAAGCCGCTTTTCAATCTCCCCGGGGAGGCTTCCCTGGGAGGGATGATGACGTTTTGTTCCGACAATCCCGCCATAATCACCCTTGCGAAGGACAGGAAATTCGCCGGGAAGTTCAAGACATACCAGTTCATATCCCTCACCAACTTCGGTACCGCCTTCGGTATGGGCCTCATTGTGATAGTCTTTATGATGGGGCAGGGCTTCGTATGGCAGCCTCTGGTCGGCCTTGTCGGGGCTTTTGCCGGGGCCATTGTCTCCACCAGGCTGATGCAGCTGTTCACCTTGAAGTCATACCCCGAGTACAGGGACCGGCAGGCCATAGTGCAGGACACCGGTTCGGAGAGCGAAGAAGTGAAGGACAGTGGTGAATCAGTCTTTGTAAAAGTCCTGAACGCCCTTCTGGACGGAGGGAAGAGCGGAGTCGAGGTCGGGATGTCCATCATTCCCGGTGTGCTCATTATCTCCACTATGGTGATGCTTCTCACGTTCGGCACTTCCGCTGCAGGTACTTATACGGGAGGAGCCTACGAGGGGACGGAACTCCTTCCCCGGCTGGCCGGGAAGGTGAATGTAGTGTTCGACTGGATGTTCGGTTTCAATGACCCTCATCTGGTGGCATTTCCCATCACTGCCTTGGGCGCCGTGGGCGCCGCGCTCGGAGTTGTCCCCAAGTTCATTGCGGAAGGCTGGGTGAACGGGAATGCCGTTGCCGTGTGTACCGCCATCGGAATGTGCTGGAGCGGCTATATGAGTACCCATACAGCGATGCTTGACAGCCTCGGATACCGCAATCTCACGTCGAAGGCAATCGGCGCCCATACGATCGGGGGCCTGGTCGCCGGAATCGTGGCTCATTGGATTATGGTTTTGATTTCCCTGTTCTGATGTTGTCGGGGGTTCAATGATTTTTCTGCCGGTAATGGAACAAAATGTTAAATAAATTGTTTAATTTTACAAGATTTTGCGAAATATTGTAATAATGAACATATGAAAAGGCAGTTTTTTGTTTTAGCCGCGGCTCTTGTGCTTGCGGCCTGTACAAGTTATCCGAAGTTGGAGACGACCGTTCCGTATACGATAAAGAACGGCACGATTATCCTGGACGAGCCTCAGCGCGAGCCGGGACAGGAGTCCGCCCTGGGGATGACCTGCGAACCCATCGATACCGTCAGGGTCGGGTTCGTCGGCCTCGGTATGAGGGGTGGAGACGCTGTGAGGCGCTACACCTATATCGAGGGGGTGAAGATTACCGCCCTTTGCGACCTTCTTCCCGAGAGAGTTGCGCAGTCCAACTCCTATCTGGAGTCGCGCGGCTGGCCCAAGGCTGCCGAATACAGCGGCGAAGAGGGCTGGAAAGCCCTTTGCGAGAGCGATGACGTGGATCTTGTCTATATCTGCACGCCCTGGCTTCTTCATACGCCGGTATCCCTCTATGCGATGGAGCACGGCAAGCACGTAGCCTGCGAGGTGCCTTCGATGATGAACATCAGGGACTGCTGGGACATCATCAACACCTGCGAGAAGACGCGCCGCCACTTTATGATGCTCGAGAACTGCTGCTATGACTTCTATGAGATGACCGCGCTGAATATGGCGCAGAAGGGCGTGTTCGGAGAAGTCTATCACGTGGAAGGGGCGTATATCCATAATCTTGACCCGTTCTGGAAGGCTTATCAGGGCAACTGGAGGCTCGAGTACAATCAGAAGTTCCGCGGCGACAACTATCCCACCCACGGTATCGGACCTGTATGCCAGGTGCTGAATATCCATCGCGGAGACAAGATGAACGTACTGGTTGCAATGGATACCAAGCCTCTCCACGGCGCCGAGGTTGCAAGGGAGAATATGGGCGTGGAGGAGTTTGCGAACGGCGACCATACCGTATCGCTCATCCGTACGGAGAAGGGCCACCAGATAGAGATTCACCACAACGTGTATGCGGCCCGTCCGTACAGCAGGATGTATCAGCTGACCGGCGACAAGGGTTTTGCCAACAAGTATCCCTACCCGCAGTTCGCCGTGGCTCCCGATCCCGAGAGATTCGCTAACCGGGAGGAGTTCGTCGCGCTTCTTCAGGAGTACAAGCATCCCATCATAGCCGAATATGAAGCCAAGGCCCGTGAGGTCGGCGGCCACGGCGGTATGGATTACATAATGGATTCGCGCCTGATTCACTGTCTGCGCGGAGGTCTCCCCCTCGACCAGGACGTTTATGACGCCGCCGAGTGGTGCTGCGTGAACGAATTGAGCCGTATCTCCACCGAGGCGGGCTCTATGCCCGTACGGGTTCCCGACTTCACCCGCGGCGGCTGGAACGTAAAGGACGGGCTTGCATTTGCTGAATAAATGGTTTTAAATACCACAATATTATGTTACACTCAAAACTTTTTAACAAAATTGTAGGGGGGGGCCTGATGGCCTGCTTCCTGCTGGTTTGTGCTCCGTGTGCCACGATGGTATGCGCGGCACAGAGTCAGAATTCACCGGTTTTGGTCAAGGGTACTGTCCTTGACGCGAACGGTGTACCCGTCATCGGTGCCAGCATCGTCGAGAAGGGAACGACGAACGGTACCGTGGCAGATATCGACGGTACGTTCACTCTGAGCGTTGCTGCCGGTACCACTCTCGAGGTATCCTGCATAGGGTACATTTCTACGGAGATAACGGCTTCTTCCCAGCCTGTCAGCGTTGTCTTGAACGAGGACACGATGCAGCTTTCCGAGGTGGTCGTTACCGCCCTCGGTATCAAGAGGGAGCAGAAGGCGCTGAGCTACAGCGTTCAGGAGGTGAAGGGCGACCAGCTCACAAGGGTTAAGGACGCCAACTTCGTGAATGCCCTTTCAGGAAAGGTGGCGGGCGTTATCGTCAACTCCTCCGCAGCCGGTGCGGGCGGTGCGTCCCGTATCATTATGCGCGGTACCAAGTCCATCGAAAAGAATGACAATGCGCTGTACGTCATCGACGGTATCCCGATGTTCACCATCAACTCCGGTGACCAGGACGGCGGCGTCTATGGCGACCAGCTCGGGTCGAGCAACGTCGCCGATATCAACCCCGACGACATAGAGAGCATCTCCGTGCTGACAGGTCCTTCGGCTGCCGCGCTTTACGGCTCCGATGCCGCCGACGGAGTGGTGCTCATCACGACCAAGAAGGGTACGGAAGGCAGGGTGAAAGTCACTTTCAACAACAGCACCACCTTCTCCAGTCCCGCTATGATGCCCAAGCTCCAGAACACCTACGGCAACATTGCCGGAGATGCGCAGAGCTGGAGCGAGGAGAAACTTCCCGCATCCGCGGTCAAGTATGATCCGGCTCAGTTCTTCCGTACCGGCTACAGCGTCATCAACGGTGTTACTATGAGCGTCGGCAACGAGAAGAACCAGACCTATGCGTCCATCTCGGCGACCAATTCGGAGAATATCCTTCCCAACAGCGGCTATAACCGCTACAACTTCTCCGTCCGCAACACAAGCAAGTTCGCGAAGGACAAGCTCACCCTCGACGTGGGCGCCCAGTATATCATCCAGAACAGCCGCAATATGATTGGCGGCGGCCAGTATCACAACCCGCTGCTCTCGCTGTACCTGTTCCCCCGTTCCGAGTCGTTCGAGGAAGTGAAGAACTTCGAGCGTTATGACGAGGCGCGCGGAATCAACGTCCAGTACTGGCCCGAGTCGATTTTCGGCAAGGATATGACAAAGCAGAACCCCTACTGGGTTATGAACAGGATGATTCAGGAATTCAACCGCAACCGTTATATGCTCAACGGAAGCCTCAAGTGGGACATAGCGGACTGGATCAACATCGTAGGCCGCGTGCGCGTGGACAATTCCGTTCAGGATACTTTCCAGAAGAGGTACGCTTCCACGAACACTACGCTTACCAGCGGCAGCGCCAAGGGTTTCTACGGCCACGAGGCTCTCAAGGACTATACCGTTTACGCGGACGTGATTGCCAATATCAGCAAGAATTTCCTTAATGACAAGCTTTCGTTCAATGCCAATATCGGTGCTTCGATAAATGACGTCAGGGAAGACCTGTTCAAGATTGACGGCGGTCTTGACAAGCTGCCCAACTTCTTCCACGTCGGCAACCTTATGGCGTCTTCCCACCCGAACGAGACACGCTGGCACGATCAGGTACAGAGCGTCTTCGCCAGCGCCGAACTCGGATGGGACCGTCAGGTTTACCTGACCCTCACCGGGCGCAACGACTGGGACTCCCGTCTCGCCTTCACGTCGAAGAACTCCTATTTCTACCCTTCAGTCGGTCTCTCCTGGGTTGTCAGCGAGCTCATCCCCAAGAACAGCGTGCTTTCCTTCCTGAAACTGCGCGCTTCCTGGGCCGAGGTTGCCTCCGCTCCCGACAGGTATCTGACCTTGAAGCAGTATATCTACAGCTCTTCCAACAACAACTATGAGCTTCCCGACAAGCACTATGATACCAACCTCAAGCCCGAGAACACGCGTTCCTGGGAGATTGGTATGAACTCCAAGTTCGCGGACGGCAGGGTCAACTTCGACCTTACCTTCTACCGTTCGAACACCTTCAACCAGACTTTCGTCGTTGATGCGTCGGCTTCGTCCGGTTACAAGTACAATATCGTGCAGACCGGTAACATTATGAACCAGGGTATCGAATCCGCTCTTGGGTACAGCGACACCTATGCCGGCGGCAAGGTGAAGTTCTCGACGAACTTCACGTTCACCCTGAACCAGAACAGGATTATCTCGCTTGCCAACGGTGCGAAGAACCCCGAGACCGGCGAGGAGATAAAGATGGATTTCTATTCCAAGAAGGTTCAGCAGCTTGACGACCCTACCGTCCGTCTTATGGAAGGTGGCTCGATGGGCGACCTCTATACCAATCAGCGTATGAAGCGCGAAGCCGACGGTACGATTGCCCTTGTTCAGGATGACAAGGGAGTGTGGACGCCTGTCAGGGAGACCACCGACTACTATAAGCTCGGCTCGCTTCTTCCCAAGTTCCATCTCGGGTGGAACATAGCGCTCTCCTACGCCGGGTTCGACCTCAACGTCCAGTTGACGGGCCGTTTCGGAGGTATCGTCATCTCCAACACCCAGGCTATTCTCGACCAGTACGGCGTCAGCGCGGCTACGGCTGCGGCCAGGGACAACGGCGGTATAAAGATTGGCAGCCACACTGTGGATACGAAGGTGTATTATGGCGTGGCGTCGAAGCTTATCGGCGAGAACTATACCTACGATGCGACCAACATCCGTCTCTCCGAGTTGAGCCTGAGCTACAACCTCCCCGGAAAGTGGTTCAGGGACAAGGTGGGGCTGAGCGTCGGCTTTGTAGGACGCAACCTCTGTATGTTCTACTGCAATGCTCCGTATGACCCCGATTCCACGTCGGCCGTTGCCGACAACTTCGGCCAGGGCTTCGACTATTTCGGCCAGCCGAGTCTGAGGAATCTCGGATTTAACATCAAGTTAACCTATTAGCAATGAAGACAATGAAAAGAATATCGATATTTTCTGCCGCGGCGGTCTGCGTGTTGTCCATTGCGGCGTGTACGAAGAATTTCGAGTCGTACAACACCAACCCCTGCGCTCCTACCGAGGAGCAGATGAGGGGAGACAACTTCCTTCAGAACGCGCTGCTGCGTCCTATGATGTATCCTCTCGGGGAGGGCCAGCAGAACGAGTCGCAGATGATAGACCAGTTGTGCGGGTATGAGTGGGGAAGGTCCATCGCGACCGTCAACCCTTTCGGCAATGCCGGCAACTA
>JAKSJZ010000057.1 GCA_024401995.1 Bacteroidales bacterium | reverse complement strand
TTGTGTCCGAAGTGAATCAGGAACGCCTCAAAGCCGGCCTCCTGCCAGAACTCGATGGCGTGGCAGAACGCATCGATGATCTCTTCCATGTCGGCCTCGGTCATCGCGTCAACGTGAACGCCGTCTGCTCTCGTCTTCTCGTCGGGACCGACGGGGGTGCGCTTGTTGTACGGTGGGTTTGCCTTTTCGCCGTCGTGGCAGAGCTCGATCGCGGGAACGGCACCGCGCTCGCGGATGGCGGATACCATCTCGGCGTCGCTCGGCCTGTTTTCGCGCGTCATCCCCAACTGGCGGGTGCGCGCGCGCATCTCCTTCGTCCTCCCCACATAGGCTCTCTCGGTGGCCACGATGGTCTCCCTGCCGTTGTCGCCGACCTCTATGTCGGTCTTCGCCCTGATGACTACCCTGCCGCGTCCGGTCGTGTAGGCATCGATTATGCCCTGGCGGCCCTGGATGATACCCCCGGTAGGGAAATCAGGCCCCTTGATATGCTCCATCAGACCCTCCACGGTTATATCGGGGTCATCTATCATCGCGCATATCGCGTCGCAGCACTCCGACAGGTTGTGCGGAGCCATATTTGTCGCCATACCGACGGCTATGCCGGCGCTTCCGTTGAGAAGCAGCAGCGGCAGCTTCGTCGGGAGGACGGTGGGCTCGAGCAGGCGGTCGTCATAGTTGAGCTGCATATCGACCGTATCCTTCTCGATATCGGCCAGGACGTCATCGCTTATTCTCTGGAGTTTGGCCTCCGTATAACGCATGGCGGCGACAGGGTCTCCGTCCATACTTCCGAAGTTGCCCTGGCCGAACACGGTGGGATAGCGCTGGTTCCAATTCTGCGCAAGGCGCGCCATGGCATCATATACGCTGCTGTCACCGTGCGGATGGAACTTTCCAAGCACCTCCCCGACAATACCCGCGCACTTGCGGGTGGCCCCTCCGAATCCGAGCCCCATCCCCTTCATTCCGTAGAGCACGCGGCGCTGCACCGGCTTGAGGCCGTCCCTGACATCGGGGAGCGCCCTGGACACTATGACCGACATCGAATAGTCGATGTAGGCCGACCTCATCTCCTGGTCAATCTCGACCGGCTCGATATAGCCCTTGGGCGATTCCCTGTTCATTAACTCTTCATCCATATCCGAATAAAAATACCTTATCCCGTTAAACGGACAAATTTACATAAAATCTTTGGATTTTCCGCCATTTTCCGGGGAAATTCACATCGGAAGCCCGCCGTTCCGAACCGTCTCCGCGCAAACGCGCAACGGACCGGACACGACAAAAGGCGTACGACAGAAAAGCCATACGCCGCAAAAGGGTCCGACCCTCTAGAACGGGAGGTCGTCGGTATTGTCGGAAGGGTCTGCAACCGGGGCCGCCGGGGCTTCGGGAGCCTGGACAGGCACCGTCTGCGCATATGTCGGCTGAGACTGGGGCTGCGCCCCGGGAGCCGCCGCCTGATAAGGCGAGCCTTCCCCGTCCGGGCGTCTGCCCAGAAGCTGCAGGCTGTCGACGTTCACCTCCGTCCTGAACTTCTTCACGCCCTGGGCGTCCGTCCATTCGCGGGTGCGGAGACGGCCCTCAACATAAATCTGGGAGCCCTTCTTCACGTACTTCTCCACGATGTCGGCGGAGTTCCTCCAGCACACGATGCTGTGCCACTCCGTGTTCTCCCTGTTCTCCCCGCTGCGGTCGCGATAACGCTCCGTGGTCGCCAGACGGAAGGTGGCGACTTTGGACGAACCGTTCTGTGCGGCTCCGTTTCCATCAAGGTAACGCACTTCCGGGTCAGTGCCCACGTTACCGATCAGCATAACTTTGTTGAGGCTCATAATCGATTGTTTTGTTCACTCCCGCAAGATATGAAATTTCCGTCACATTTTCTAATTTTGCCATATGAAAAAATTCGCCCTCGCGGGCTTTCCGATATCCCTGTCCGAAAGCCCCGCACTGTTCCGGCAGGCATACGGAGGCAAGTACCGGTACGACCTCATAGAGACCCCCGATTTCGAAGAAGCGTGGGCGCGGTTCCTGTCCGGCTACGCCGCCGTCAACGTTACCGCCCCATTCAAGGGTCTTGCATTCCTCAGGGCCGACAACAGAAGCCCGGAGGCGGAGCTATGCAAGGCGGCCAACGTCTGCGTCCTCACGGACGGGAAGGTCCGGGCGTACAACTCCGACTGCCTCGCCGTCGAAAGCCTCGTCGCCGGATATGCGTCGGGATGCAGGACAGCCGCCGTCCTCGGACTCGGAGGCGCCGGCAGGGCGGCGCTTGCCGCCCTGGGCAGGTGCGGATTCAAGGACGTGAAGGTCCTGCACCACGACGAGCTGCGCGGCGGCGTGGATGCCGACCTTGTCATCCACACCCTGTCCGGGCCGGTGGAGGGTGACGACCTGATAAGGTGCAGGGTACTTTTCGAGGCGAACTACACCCGCCCCGCCCTCGCCGGGCGGGCGCCGGAGGGATGTCTCTACGTAGGAGGCCGGGAATGGCTTGCAGCTCAAGCCATAGCGGGCTACGAACTTATGACGGGTGAGCCGCCGGTAGGTCTTGCGGCCCTTTCCGCCTTGCAGAATTCGCCAAAATAAGTTATATTTGCAGGATATGGACAAAGAATGCAGATGGCTCGTTTCCACGCCCGCCGACCCTGAAAAAGTCAGCAGGCTTTCGACCGAAGTGGGCATCGACAGCGTTCTTGCCGACCTGCTCGTCCAACGCGGAGTCGAGACCTATGAGCAGGCCAGACAGTTCTTCCGCCCCAGTCTTGACGACCTTCACGACCCGTTCCTGATGAAAGATATGGACGTCGCGGTGGAGAGGGTCAGAAAAGCCATAGAGAAGGACGAGAAGATACTGGTTTACGGAGACTATGACGTGGACGGCACCACGGCGGTGGCGCTTGTCCTGTCATTCCTGAAGAAAATAACGTCCAACATAGATTTCTACATCCCCGACCGCTACGACGACGGCTACGGGGTGACGACAAAGGGCATAGACCTTGCCGCAGCGGGCGGCGTGGACCTCATCATCACCCTGGACTGCGGCATCAAGGCCATAAATATGGCCGAATACGCCAAGTCGAAGGGAATGGATATGATTATCTGCGACCACCACCTCCCGGAGGACGTGCTGCCGGCGGCAGTCGCGGTGCTCGACCCCAAGAGGGAGGACTGCGGTTATCCTTTCGACGACCTCTCCGGCTGCGGCGTGGGATTCAAGCTCGTACAGGCCTATGCAAACCGATACGGTATCGCCTTCGAGGAGCTTGTCCCCCTGCTTGACCTGCTCGTCGTGAGCATAGCGTCCGACCTTGTGTCGATGGTCGGGGAGAACAGGGTGCTCGCATACTACGGGCTCAAGCGGCTCAACGAGTCTCCCCGCCACGGACTGCTCGCAATGATAGAGTTGTCGAACCTCGAGACCGGCCACCTCACGATAGACGACATAGTCTTCAAGATAGGCCCCCGGCTCAACGCCGCCGGCCGGATGGAAACGGGCAGACTCGCCGTCGAACTGCTGACGGCGGAAGATCCCGCCTCCGCAAGGAAGACCGGCGAAAAGATAAACGAGAACAACAACGAGCGCAAGAGCATTGACCGCGAGATAACCAAAGAGGCCCTGGAGATTGTGGAAAAGGGCGGGTGTCTGGCCAGCAAGAACGTCACGATAGTTTACAACCCCGAGTGGAACAAGGGCGTCGTCGGCATAGTGGCCTCGCGCCTGGTCGAATCGACCTACAAGCCCTCCATCGTCCTGACGCGCTCCAACGGCTTCGTCACAGGGTCCGCCCGCAGCGTCGCCGGCTTCGACCTCTACTCGGCCATCGAAAGCTGCGCCGACCTCCTGGAGAACTTCGGGGGGCACGTATATGCAGCGGGACTTACGATGAAGGAGGAGAACCTGAAGGAATTCGCCGAAAGAATCAACGACTTCGTGGAGGGCAAGATAAACCGCGAGATGCTCACCCCGGTCGTACAGATTGACGCAAAGCTCGACTTTGCGCAGATAACCCCGCGGTTCTTCCGCATCCTGAAGCAGTTCCAGCCTTTCGGGCCCGGCAACAACAACCCTGTTTTCCTCACGGAGGACGTATATGATGCCGGCTCGGGCCGCAAGGTGGGGGCCGGCGGGCTTCACCTGAAGCTCGACCTCATACAGGAAGCACAACCGTACCGGCAGATAGCCGCAATAGGCTTCAATATGGCCGACGCCTACGACTACATACGCGAAGGCAACCCCTTCGACGTCTGCTACTCGGTGGTCGAGAACTATTATCGCGGCAATTCCACGCTTCAATTGCGCTTGAAGGACATAAAAGAAAGAAAAGAAGAGATAATATGACAACTGCGGAACTCAGCGAACAGGAACAGATTCGCCGCGACTCGCTCAGACAGTTGCGCGAACTTGGAATAGAACCCTACCCCGCCGCCCTTTATCCGGTGAATGCGTCAACCTCGGAGATAGCCGCCGGATACGACCCGGAGAAAGGCAACTTCAACGAAGTCTGCATAGCGGGGCGCATTATGAGCAGGCGCATTATGGGCGCGGCCTCGTTCGGCGAACTCCAGGACCAGAGCGGAAGAATCCAGATATACGTCAAGCGCGACGAGATATGCCCCGGAGAGGACAAGACGATGTACAACACCGTCTGGAAGAAGCTGCTGGACATCGGAGACATAGTCGGGATACGCGGATTCGCCTTCATCACCCAGACCGGGCAGCTCAGCGTGCACGCGAAGGAGCTCACCCTGCTGTCCAAGTCACTCAGGGTGCTTCCGATAGTCAAGGAGCTGGACGGTCAGGTCTTCGACGCCTTCAGCGATCCGGAGCTCCGATACCGCCAGCGTTACGTCGACCTGATAGTCAACCCGCAGGTGCGCGAGACCTTCGTCAAGAGGGCGCAGATAATATCCGCGATGCGCGAATATTTCAACGAAGCGGGATGCCTGGAGGTCGAGACCCCCATCCTGCAGAGCATTCCGGGCGGAGCCGCCGCAAGGCCCTTCGTCACCCATCACAATGCACTCGACATCCCCCTGTACCTCAGGATTGCCAACGAACTGTATCTGAAGCGTCTTATTGTGGGAGGGTACAACGGGGTATATGAATTCGCAAAGGACTTCCGCAACGAGGGTATGGACAAGACACATAACCCGGAGTTCACCTGTATGGAGATTTACGTCGCGTACAAGGACTACATATGGATGATGGAGTTCGTCGAGAAGATGCTTGCGAAGGTCGCATCCAGGGTCAACGGGACCACCGTCGCGGAGATTGCCGGCCAGAAGATAGATTTCGGCGGGTCCTACCGTAGGCTTCCCATACTCGACGCGATAAAGGAATATGCCGGCGTCGACGTCAGGGGTATGGACGAGAAAGCCCTGCGGGACACCTGCAAAAAACTCGGAGTCGAGGTCGAGCCCTCGATGGGAAAAGGCAAGCTGATAGACGCCATTTTCGGCGAATTCTGCGAGAAAAACCTCATCCAACCCACCTTCGTTACCGACTACCCCGTCGAGATGTCCCCCCTTACAAAACGCCACCGCGAGGACCCGACGCTGACCGAACGCTTCGAACTGTTCGTCTGCGGGAAGGAACTCGCGAACGCATATTCCGAGCTCAACGACCCCATCGACCAGCTCGAAAGGTTCGAGGAGCAGGCGAGGCTCAAGAGCAAGGGCGACGACGAGGCGATGTACATAGACCACGACTTCGTGCGCGCTCTCGAATACGGTATGCCGCCCACCTCCGGACTGGGTATGGGAATAGACAGGCTTACGATGTTCCTGACCGGTCAGACAGCCATCCAGGACGTACTCTTCTTCCCGCAGATGCGTCCCGAGAAGGCCCTCAAGAAAGAATAGGTGGATACAATCCGTTCAGCATCCAATCCCAAGATAAAGGAAGTCCTTGCCCTCGGGGAGAAATCCAAGTTGCGCAGGGACAGCGGGCTCTTCGTTGTGGAAGGCGTCCGTGAAGTCAGCCGCTGCATAAGCGCCGGTTTCAGGTTCAAGACGCTTTTCGTATGTCCGGAGCTTCTGCAAGGCGCCCTCCCCCGCGAGTTCGGCGGGCTGGAGAGTATAAGGATTGACACCGGCCGCGAAGCCTACGCGAAAATGGCACGGCGCGACGGCACCGAAGGGGTTCTGGGCGTGGTTTATGAACGCAGAATGTCCCTGAACGACCTGAAGTTCTCCAAACCGGCTCCCCTGGTCGTGGTACTCGAAAGCGTCGAGAAGCCGGGCAACCTGGGAGCCGTCCTGCGCTCGGCCGACGCCGCCGGAGCCGATGCGGTACTGATTTGCGACCCTCTCACCGACCTTTTCAACCCCAACCTGATAAGAGCCTCGCTCGGTACGGTATTCAGCGTGCAGACCGTTGTCTGCACCTCGGAAGAAGCCATCCGATTCCTGAAAGACAACGGCATACAGATACTCACGGCCCAGCTTCAGGACTCCGAAGTCTATTATGACCGCGATATGTCGAAAGGTACCGCGCTTGTGATGGGCGCCGAATCCACAGGTCTGTCGGACCTTTGGCGAAAGGCCGCGGACGCCCACATCCGCATCCCGATGCTCGGCATAGCGGACTCGTTGAACGTCAGCGTATCCACAGCGGTCCTGCTGTTCGAGGCGGTAAGACAGAGAAGGTAATCAGCGCTTCCTGCGGACAGGCTTCCGCTTCTCCCACTTGTCACGGGCCAGCTGCTGCATATCCACGATGGCGTCACGCTCGTCCACTATCTCATCCCCCAGCACGGTCTCTATCACGTCCTCCATCGTGATGATTCCCTGGAATGCGCCGTATTCGTCGATAATTATCGCTATCTGCTCCTTCTTCGAGAGCATTCCGTCCCATATCCTGTCTATGGTCGTATTCTCCGGATAGCTTTCCACGTCCCTGCGTATATCCTTCAGCGTGACGTCGAACTTGTCATCTGCCATAAGCTGGAGGGCTTCCATCCTGAGGATATATCCCGTGATATATTCGTCATTGTCGGCATATACGGGGATACGGCTGTGGTGGAGGAACCTCCTGTCCTTGTAGAACGACCTGATTGTCATCGACTCCGGCGCTATCGCGGCCACCACCCTCGGCGTCATCGCCTCCCTGGCGGTCAGTTCCCCGATATTGATGAGGTTCTGGATGATTTCATTCTCGTCCTCCTCCAGTTCGCCGGACTCCTCCGCAACCTCGGCCATCGCGCCGACCTCCTCACGGGACACCGAATTGTCGGCCTTCCTCGAAGATATTATTTTCTGGAGGAACTCTATGCAGACCACAATCGGATAGAGCAGGACAATAAGAACCCTGATCACACCTGCGCTGAAGCCGGTAAGGCTCTTCCAATGCGTCGTACCGATGGTTTTCGGTATTATCTCGGCGAACACCAGTATCAGTATAGTGGTGATTGCGCTCACGACTCCGAACCAGTGCGAGCCGAAAAGAAGCGTTGCCTGCCGGCCCACTCCCGCAGCGCCTATGGTGTTGGCGATGGTATTCAGGGACAATATGGCGGCAAGAGGGCGCGACGAATCGGCCTTGTACTCCTTGAAACGCCCTGCGTAGCGGTTGCCCTCATCCTCCAGCATAGTCAGATAGGACAACGGCGTACTCATAAGCACAGCCTCGAGTATGGAACAAAGAAACGAGACCGCCAGCGCGCCGAAGAGAAACGCCAATAATTCTGTCATATCTGCAAATATAACTCTTTTCTCCGTAAATCACGGCACCCGTATGCTCTCACGGCCCGATGCACGGTACTGCGGGGAGACAGGGTCCAGACGCAAGGACTGCGGTGACGGCAGGGCCCCCGATGCAAGGGTCGCGGTGGTGGCAGGGCCCCCCGGAGAGCCGAAAAGGAAGGGAGAAAGGCTCTCCGGGGGCTCCTGCCACCACCGCAACGACTTCACATAGCCATACATTTCAGGCCATTTTTGCACAACGGAAAGCCCCCGTGGCAGCGCGGAATGCTTTCGGGTTTCTTTTTCAAGGTCAACTTTCCCAAGGCCTGTAGCCTCGGGAAAGTTGTTTAAAATCAATTGATATCCGAGACGGGACGTATAGGGGTGCCGATGTACCGCTCGCTGTAGTAGCTGAAGAGATTCTTTGACGTGAAATACACGTTGTACGCCTTGCTCGGAAAGTCCACGCTGAGCGACGAAGACCAGTAGCGGCAGATGGAACCGACATTTAACAGATTTTCGAAGTAGCGGTAACCCGCCGCGGGCAAGAATATGAACTTATCCGCATATCCGGGCTTTTTCCCGGTTATCTTATATCCGTTCACGCCGTTCTGTTCCATCCAGACCCAATCGCAACTATCTGCCAGTTCTTCCCACTCCGCATCAGTCGGCATTCTCCATTTGCCGCCCAACTTGACGCGGGCTATGTCATCCTCAAGGTCGAGGATAGTCTTGTTGTCCGGGCTCCCGCCGCCGGACCAATAACCCGCCTTGTCAGAAGGAATGTATTTCGTCCAACCTTCTTTTTCTAAGCCTGAGTGGTAAGGGCAGTTGTTCCAATCAAGATAAATACTTGTACTTGTTACATCCTCCGTACCGGCCCACTGGTAACATCCGCCGTACTCCTCCGGCTTGGACGCGTCGAGGTTGCAGGTCGCCCAGTACACGGAAAGCCCCAAATCCACGGCCCCGTCCGGGCAGGTCGCAGGTTTGCCGCATCCAATCTCACAGATATCGCACGAAGCCGCCAGCCCCACTGCTGACGCCACAACAAGAATCATCAAAATTGTTTTTTTCATTGTGTTGTGTATTAAGATGTTATAACTGATTCACCAACTGAACCGG